>JAJDWI010000086.1 GCA_022825665.1 Candidatus Poribacteria bacterium | reverse complement strand
GCAAGATACTTACAGGAAACTTGCCATTAGCTACGATAAACTCAAAGAAACCCGTTTAGGGTTTCGGTATTTAGCATATTCAATGATAAACTTACGAGTGACTTTCAACGGTGTTTAGCTCGTACTCGCTATGAGTTCATTAACAAAGAACGCGTTCGTAGTCGCGCAATTCATTGCGCCTCTTATATTAGAATTAGTATTAAAGTCTCAAAATGTAGTTTTATTTATCAGAATTGGTATTACATTCTCGTAGGTCGGAGCGAGCAAAGCAACATCCGACATGAACGCAAAAGCACATGCAGTGCGAAAGGTATATCACAGGATAAGTTGAACTATGTATTTCTGTTTGGAAACCGCAAAATACGCTTAGCATTTCCACCCATAATATCTGCTAACTCTGACTCAGACAAATGTGGCAACAATTCTTCAATCACTGTCGTAAGTTCACCGTAACCCGGTTCTTCTAAAATCCAGGGAAAATCTGTTGCCCACATCAATCGCTTGACACCAAAATCGTTTAGCAAATTGTGATGCCATCCTGCTAAATCTTTATATGGATAATCTTGTTTACTGAATGCATACTGTCCAGACAGATGAACCGAAACGTTTTCATAACGCGCCAATCTGTATGTTGTATGCATATTGAGATTATATCCTGACACCTGTATCTGTGGTCTACCGAGTTCGTCTAAACTGAACTTACCTCTACCTGGTGTCATACCGAGATGATTGAGAACAACACGCACTTGTGGAAATTCCTGAATGAGATACGGTAATAGGTGTGCATCTATTGAACGTGGATATAACCACAACACGTAATCTTTTTCAGCTGCACACTTCCAGATGTGGTATGCCTGAATATCTCGCACATCTTTCGTTTCAAATATATCCCTTGGTCCGCCAAGTTCAAACAATCTAAATCCGATTATGCTGGTTCCATCTGCTAATGCTGACATGTGATCCGTAGGATTTGGATGATTGATCGGAACAACCCCTATACCGAGAAACCTGTCTGGATAACTATTCAGACAATGTAGCAGATAACTGTGATGTTCTATGCTCGTTCCTCCGATCTGAACAAGGACTGCTTGGTCAATCTGATTCTTTTCCATTACATCTAATAGTTTTTCAGCAGATTCTTCTCGTTCAGCAGGACATATTGGTGTAACTTCCCGTGGGAATTCAGGTGTTACTTTAGTAAACACATGCAGATGTGCATCAATTCTTGGCATAATTTTGTCCTATGATGTTAAATCAGGTAAACTAAATAGTCTACGTCGTTCGGATGTTTTACAATGACCAGAAATTGCAGCGAATTGCTCTGGTCCAATGCGTCCTGGAGTGCGTTTCTCGTAAATCAGGATAATCGATTTACGTGGTTCATTTGTAGCATTATCCATAGATGCATGCCAACCACATGAATTGAACATAATCGCAGTCCCTGCTTTACCCGGGAATGTCTTATGTCCCGGCATGCTCTCTTGTAATAGTGGACGTTTGTAAGGACCAGAATCTGGTTTATGACTGCCAGGAACAAATCCGAATTCACCACCATTGGTAGGAACATCTCCTACATAGATTTGCACTTTAATATGAAGCGGATTGTCTTTACCTACGTCAGGATGCCAGCCTGTATAACTAACAGGGAACGGAGCAACTGTTCTGACTTGTGGTCCTAATAGAATTACATCGTCTTCAGTAAATTCCATCAAGGCACCGTAATAACTCGGATGATCAATTATGTCAATGAAAATTGTATCTTTTTCAAGAGGATTTGGTATGTCATAAAACGTAGCTGCAGCCTCGCCTGCTTCAACTCTATCTAACCATTCATCCTTACACTCAGCAGCCCAATAATCAAATGCTGACTGCAACCGTTTCAAATCATCACCTTGAATAGCATTTTCAAAAACGAGATAACCTTCTTCTTCCCACTGTCTTTTCTGTTCTGGAGTTGGTCGTATCATTATTTCACCTTCCCTCTTCCAGCAATTTGCCATTTGGTTTCAACTAATTGTCCACGTACACCCACCAATTCATCGTGCAAGTTACTTGTCATTCCTTGATGTAGTGGTATAACGGATAACCTTTCACCGACCCGAAACTCATGAGTACACTCACTAACATCTACATGTCCATGTTCAACAGACATTCCGTATATTTTTGCCTCAGGATGTTCAATGATATGTCCATAAGGTGTAGGTGGGTAACTTGTAAAGGTCTTCTGTCCTCCATCAATGATTATCCTGTCTGGAGATGGGGTACTTACAACTGTTACAAGAACTCTAAGCACACATCGTTCAGGTGACAACATCTCTGAATTTCCGATACGCGTCATCCCTTCATATACATAAGAACCGCTACGCGTTTCGGTGCAACCTATTTCCTTTGAAGCAGTTTCTGAACCTGTACCCCCGCCACTGATAATTTTAACAGGAATACCATCTTTCCTCAACAGATCAACTGTTTCAGTTATAAAGGGTTTAGCATTTACATTACTTGGATAGGTCATCACACCTTGAATATCAAGTCCAGGCATTTTCACAACCTTTTGAGCAAGATGTTGTACAGCCAGTGGTGACTCGACCCCACATCGTCTACTACCTGTATCCAGTTCAATCACTATCGGAATAACAGAGTCATCAACGATCGCTTGTTGTGAAATACCAGATGCAGTATCCTCAGAATCCACTGCAACAATTATCTTAGCACGTTTTACCAAGTTGGTTAACCGCTTCAACTTATGTATCCCAACGATATTATAAGGAATAAGGATATCCTCAATCCCAGCATCAACCATTACTTCTGCTTCACCTAATTTTTGACACGTTATGCCTTGTGAACCAGCTCTAACTTGCAATTTAGCAATTTCTGGTACTTTATGAGTTTTGGTATGAACACGAAGCGGTATACCAATCTCATTACAATGTTTTGCCATACTACTAATATTCTTCTCAAGAACATCTAAGTCAGCAAGTAATGTAGGAGTATCAAGATCGTTGATATGCATAGGTATACCTTACAAAAGGATGTTCTATTTAGTTTATCTGTAGGTGGCTTTTGTGTCAAGTCATTTGATGATAATTCTATATTTCTTTTCTATCAATCATACCGAAAAAAATCACTGATTTAAAGATACTTTTATACTAACAATTTGTAAAGAATTATGTTATAATTAACATAATGAGAGTAGGAATAGTATCTGAAGTAAATACAGTTAATTTAAACAAACAGGATATTGGAGTCATTTATGTCGTCCGCAGCAGCCCAAACATATTTAACACCTGAAGAATATCTCACTTTTGAACGGAAAGCTACTATAAAACACGAATATCGAAAAGGACATATCTTTGCTATGTCTGGTGCAAGTCGCGCACATAGTTTTATCACTGGAGATATTTTTGGCGAACTACGTGAGCAATTGAAAGGACAAAAATGTGAAGTACATTCCAGTGATATGCGTGTTAGAATACAATCGACGAATTCATACTTTTACCCAGATGTTGTCGTTGCTTGCAATGAACCACTCTTTGAAGACAAAGATTACGACTCACTCCTCAACCCAAGAGTTATCATAGAAGTACTCTCCCCATCAACTGAAGCGTATGACAGAGGTGAAAAATTCGAATTGTATAAGCAAAATAACTCCCTGCGCGAATACCTGCTCGTTTCTCAAGCAGAAATAAAAGTTGAGCATTTCTATCTTCAGAATATTGGTTGGTCACGCACTGAGTTTTTGAAACCTGATGATGTGGTGACGTTGAGTTCAATAGATTGTGATTTGCATCTACGGGATATTTATGCACGCACTGAATTAATATTAAATGATTCTCAATGATTGAAACACAATCTTATGATAGAGAGTTTAATCAACACTTGCGACAACAATACGTTCTATTTCTGCGTAGTCTTTTATGAATTGAATGTTCTTATACACGGATTGTTCTTCAAGTAAGTCTCTAACTGGGTCTGCCTGTGTGTCGCCAATTTCAATGACAAGTGTGCCTTCAGGACAGAGGTGGTTTGGTGCTTCCGCTATCAGTGAACGAACGATTGATAAACCATCTTCACCAGCGAAGAGTGCAATATGCGGTTCATAGTCTCTGATGTCAGAACATAATGTGTCATGTTCACAGGTTTTTACATACGGAGGGTTGGATGCAATCCAGTTAAAACTTGAGGAATCCAGCAATTTAATAGGTTCAAAAAGATCACCCTGAAGTAAAGTAATGCGTTCAGTGCACTCATGGACATCCCTATTCTTTTTAGCAACTGTTAATGCCTCAGATGATATGTCAGTTGCAATGATTTCCCACTCCGGTCTGTTGACTGCAAGTGCAGTTGCAATCACTCCACTACCCGTCCCTATTTCTAAAATACGCTGATCTCCATCACTATTAGAATTTAGAATAGTTTCCACAATGAATTCTGTTTCTGGACGTGGGATTAACACACGTTCATCTACATAGAAATCAAGTGACATGAACTCTTTACGGTTGGTTAGATAACTAATTGGTGTTCTTGCTACCCGTTTCTTAATCAGTTCTCGGAACAACGTCAAATCATTTTGAAAAACTGGCATATCAAAATGTAGGTATAGTTGTAGACGGCTTTTATCAAGTAGATGTCCGAGTAAAACTTCAGCATCTAAACGAGGATTTGGGATGTTATGCTTCTCAAAATAACCTGTAGTCCACTCAAGAAGTTCAAGCACGTGCCAGATTTTGGTAGCCATATTCTAATTGTTATCAAGAACTCCACAAGTGAGGTAGCAATAACGGGAAGGTGTAAACTTGGTAGGATGTATAGAAAGGATAATTACCAAACTTATATCCATTCATGATTGATTCTATAGTTATGAGTCTATATGCTTAGTTTCCTTCGTGCTTTAACTTTTCCGCTTGGTCTGCGGTTGTCAACCTTTCAATAAACGAGTCTAAATCTCCATCTAATACAGAATCTAACTGATGTGAAGTATATTTAATTCGATGATCAGTCACGCGGGATTGCGGAAAGTTATATGTGCGTATTTTTTCGCTTCTGTCTCCACTACCGACCATAGATCGACGGGTTTCCGCACGTTCACTGTCCAATTCAGCTTGTTTCAGTTCATGAAGTCGAGCACGGAGGATTTTCATTGCCTTGGATCGGTTTTTGTGTTGCGACTTTTCATCCTGTTGGGTTACAACAAGACCTGTTGGTAGATGTGTAATGCGTATTGCAGAGTCCGTTGTATTAACGCTCTGTCCACCCGGTCCTGAAGATCGGTAGGTATCTATCCTTAATTCAGTAGCTTCATCAATCTGCAAATCAACTTCTTCTGCTTCAGGAAGTACCGCAACTGTAACTGCAGAAGTATGAATACGTCCGCTCGTTTCAGTTGTTGGAATACGTTGTACGCGATGAATACCACCTTCATATTTTAGAAGACTATATGCTGACTTACCTTCTATAGAAAAGATAGCCTCTTTAAATCCTTTTAAACCAGTTGCATTTGCACTGAGCATTTCGACTTTCCAATTCTGTCTCTCAGCGAA
Organism: Candidatus Poribacteria bacterium; assembly: GCA_022825665.1. GTDB lineage: Bacteria > Poribacteria > WGA-4E > WGA-4E > WGA-3G > MSPOR6. Next base: position 61,375 of record JAJDWI010000086.1, on the reverse strand, counting down.
TCGTGTGTACATACGGAAGATCTCGGCAGCAAATAAACTTGCTTCCTCTCCACCTGTTCCAGCACGTATTTCAATTATGACGTTTTTCTCATCATTAGGGTCTTTTGGAACAAGGAGCATCTTAAGCGATTCAATTAGATCTTCTTGTTGATTGTTGAGTTCATTTAACTCCTCTTGTGCTAACTCCAACATATCACTATCAGTTTCTTCATCAAGCAATGCTTGTGTCTCCTCTATAGCGGATTCTAACTGCTGATAATCCTTATATGCTGACACTATTGGCGATAGTTCTGCGTGGAGTTTTGAAAGTTCCTGTAGACGTTGCGGGTTAGAAATTTGTGCAGGATCGCTCAAGGATTTTTCAACATCAACAAATTTATTTTGTATGTCTTTAAGTCTCTCTAACATAACTTTTCACTTCACAGAATGAATTAGTATATACACAAAATCATTGTAGTAAATAACTAAGGATTTGTATCAACTGGAAATAAAGGCACTCTTGGTATAATTACGATTTATCTGTAATACCATAACGACGACGGAAACTTTCCACACGTCCAGCAGTATCAATAAATCTTGTTTGTTGCCCAGTATAGAACGGATGACATTTAGCACAAACGTCTACTCTCATCTCTGATTCGACTGTAACTGTTTGATAAGTTGCTCCACAAACACAGTTGATAGTGCATTCTGTTGTTTCTGGATGGATTTCAGGTTTCATAAGTTCAATCCTTCATTTTAAATATGTGGTGTTGATTATATTGAAATTAATAAATAAACGTAGTTAGGGATAGATTCTATACAAAGATTGATGATATAGATTATTTTCCAGATCTGACAGGTTTAGGACGTTGTTTTCCTGTATCCCCTGCATCAGCAGTCATTCTTTCAAGAAATTCTTCATTGGTTTCACACTTGCTAAATTGCTGTAGCAGGAGTTCCATTGATTCAGCCATGCTCATTTGACTGATAAACTTACGTAAAACCCATACTTTGTTGAGTACATCAGGTTTTAACAAAAGTTCTTCGCGGCGCGTTCTTGATTTTTCGATATTGATTGCAGGAAAGATCTGTAGTTCTAACAGTGTTCGATCCATGTGGATTTCCATATTTGCTGTACCTTTGAATTCCTCATAGATATAGGTATCCGACCTACTTTCAGTATCAACAAGAACAGAAGCGATAATCGTTAGACTTCCTCCCTCTTCAAATTTACGTGCAGCACCACAGAATCTACGTGGTTTTACAAATGCCATAGCATCTAATCCACCGGTTAAGGTTCTGCCACTGTTGGGTGCGATCATATTGTGTGCTCTTGCAAGTCGAGTCATACTGTCGAGTAATATGACAACGTCTTCACCGCATTCAACCATGCGTTTTGCTTTTTCAAGTGCCATTTCCGCAACCTGTATGTGTCGATCAGGCGGTTCGTCAAATGTAGAACTGATAACTTCCCCTTGTACTGTGCGTATAACATCTGTTACCTCTTCCGGGCGTTCATCAATTAGCAAAAAGATGAGTGAAGTTTCCGGATGATTCGCTTCAATCCCACAGGCTATATTTTTTAACAGTGTTGTTTTACCACAGTAAGGTGGTGCGACAATTAAACCGCGCTGTCCTTTACCGATAGGCGAAATCAGGTCAATAATACGCGTGCCGAATTCAGAAGATTTGTGTTCCAATTTTAACTGTTCATAGGGAAAAACCGGCATTGGGTCGTCAAAAGATGTTCTGGTTTTAACTAATTCCGGTGGTTCACCGTTGACTTTCTCTATCTGTAACAACGCATAATAGCGTTCAGTTTTGTTCTCCGATTTTTTTGGAGGACGTACCAACCCTTCCACAACATGTCCAGTCTGCAGCCCAAACAATCGTATTTGTGAAGATGAGACATATATATCTTCATCACTCTGAAAATAATTTGAGCGCGGAGACCGTAGAAAACCGTAATTCTGATCACGGTCATCTAAGATTTGAAGCACTCCTTTTCCATATAGGGGGATATTCTTTTCAGATACCACTTCAAGAATACGTGCAATGAGTTCATCCTTTCGAAATGAACTACAGTCTTCAATACCGTAGGATTGCCCCATGGTTTTTAAGGTGGAAATCTCCATTTCACGGAGCTTGCCGATTTCCAAGCTCTCCATATTTATTCATACTCCTCAGAAAAACCTGTGTCAACTTACAACACGTCAAATATAGATTATCTTTTGACATAGTTAATTTTGGTACAGGGAATTACTTGTGATTCTGACAGTAGACTGTACTCTTCACAGTACTGTCTAATATAGTTAGTTAAGTTCTGGTCAATAATACCAGAGATATATAAATGAGTTATAAGAGTTTTTTGGAACGTATTATACATTGTAGGGTAAATATTCATCACACTCGGTGGGCAAACAAGCACCAGCATCAACTATTGGTTAATTTTGGCGGGTACATGTCTGACAAATACTGTATTTGGAATTTATTTTTGGGGTCCGTATGAAAAGTTGGTAGGAATATGACATCCTCTATGTGTTGGACCGAATGTTGATCCATCGTTTGAATCATTTCAGTTTATATTATACACAATTTTATATTTTATGTCAAGTCTTTTTTCAAAAAAACCTTAAGCATTGAAAACTATAAAAGAAAAATGAGGTATACAACTAACAATTATCTTGTGTAGATGGGTTTAATTACCGCATCTACACAGACAATCTTGTTTCGTTTACTCACTACTATCCTTAAGCGGCTTTAACCGGCGCATGACTTTGGCATTATACTTATCCGTTTCCAAATATCCTTCCCATAATGCTATTGCTTCGTCATTATATCCTTTTGATACATAGTAATCTCCAAGAGCAATTACAGGAATATCCGAATTCGGATTTTTTTCGATAGCTTCTTTAAATGCATCAACCGCTCCCTGTTCATCCCCTTTAATGAGTGCAATTTCACCATTTGCATAAGGAAGCAGTGTATGATCAGGATATTCACTTGTGAGTGTGTCAATTAACTTTAGTGCATCTTCTTCCCGACCTTGTTTATATGTTGAAATTGCTGCAAGGATTGTACCATGACCGTACTGGTGAGTTAGTATCTTTTTCTCAGCAACATTTTCTGATTTTTCCAGATGCCGTTTTGCGGTTCTGGCGGCAGCCTTATACTTAATTTGTGCTTTGCTGTATTCACCGTATTTATAACAAACGTCCCCAAGGATTTTCATCGTTTCAAAAGAATCTCTCTTATTTTCTACGAGGTCTTGGAAAACTACTGCTAACTTACGTTCCTTCAAACGGAAATGTAGTACTTCCGCGAGACTTTGCAATGCGTCCGTATCCTCAGGATTAATTGCAACAGCACGTTCAAAGGCTTCTCTCTCTTTTTTATAGTCACCAAGTTTTTCATAGGTCTTACCTACAAACCAATATAATTCGGTATCTTTGTTTCGGTTCAGTCCGATCACAGACTTAAATGTCTCAAGTGCTTTTTCATATTCACCATTGGTATATTGATTCTGTCCCGTAGATTTTACTGCATCAATAACCTTTGGGTCGCGACTTGCGGCTTTCTTCAGAACCTTTGCAGCTTTTTGATGCATACCAAGTTTCCGATAACAAATTGAAAGGCGCAGGTAATTGAGTGGTTCAAGCCTAACCTTTTCTGCTTCTGCGCGTGATATTGCATCAAAGTACAGTGCTCCGGCATCACGATAGTTTTCGTCTCCATAGAAAAACCCAGCAATCATCAATTCGGCATCATAATATGTGCCTTGTTCGTCACCTGCTATAGCAGTTTCTCCACCAAAACTTCTCATAACTTCCTCGGCACTAATACCAAAACCTGAATCCTCAACGACAACCTTTGATTTCATAGTTGGGCTTACTTCGCTTCCACCACGTGGACGATTCATTTCCCGTCGTTCCTGTTGTCTCGCCATAGCCCTTCCGATTTGAGTTTCTTCAGGATTCTCTGGTTTCGGAATTTCAGCATTGAGATCATTTAACTCTTCTTTAGCTTTTTCAATATGGGACTGTGCGGTATCTATATTACCATACTTTTTAACCAAAAACTGTAGTGTGCGTTTTGCCTCGTCATCGTCTTTTAGAAGATTTCTTTGGATACGTGCTTTATTTGCGAGTGCTTGTGCTGCACGTTCACTTTGTGGGTTCCTGTTTGCGAAGTTATCAAATACCTCTACAGCAAGTTCATATTTCTGTCCATCTTCATAACTTTTAGCTAACATCAACTGTGCTTTGTGACTCAATTCAAGATTAGGGAAGTCGTTGATAATTGTATCAAATTGTGTTTGTGCTTCCTCATATTCCTGTTGACGATAGTATTGCATTCCAAGACTATATCGTGCTTCGGCAGCTTCATCACTTTCTGGAGCATCATTGATAACTGCTTGATAAGCTTTGATGCCTTCTTGCGGTCTATTCATCTTTTCTATGTAAAGTTTACCGATAGCAAGTTGTGCTTGTCGTGCCTCAGTAGTGCCAGGTTTGTTAACTACTACACCTTGGTATACTTCTATCGCTCCTCTATAGTCCTTTGCTTCCTCTAATTTTTTCGCTGTACCCAATTCACTACCGGGTAAACAACCTATCATTGCGATCATTATGAATAAGAGAGTAGCCAATAGACAAAAGTTGACATATTTCATGGTTTTTCTCCTTACTAATCTGAATGAACAATGAGTATTGAATCCATTTCAACACACGGAGAGCATATTTTATCTAAAACATCTGTTTTGAGGTGCATTGATCAATTAAATCCAATACATCTTGACGAGTATATCCTTCTTTTTCAATAAGTTCATCACAATCAATCCTATTTTTTTCATCCGGTCCTCTTCCTGCTTCAAGAATTGAGTTTGTCAACCAACTTGTTCGTATTCCGTTGATTCCTGATGTGTAATTTGACTTATATTCACCTTTTACGAGACCAACAAGTTGGTCAACCTTGCTTCTTGGATATCCTTCAGGACGTGGGAATGAAAGTTCTTCAGTTTCTCCACCTTTTGGAGTATAACGTATTCCATTTTTGATTTCGATTGTACCTTCGTCTCCTTCAAGAATCACCCACTCTTCGAACCCCACACGTGTATTTCCAAGGATAGTGATTGTGCCTTCTGCACCATTGTCAAGTTTTACATCGGAGTATGAATTAATCTCAACAAATTTTGGTACGAGATTACCGTCATCGTCCTCAAATTTCATATCAGTTGTCCCATAAACTTCAGCGGGTAAAGTATTGGTCATCCACAGGAATATATCCTGTAGGTGGCTGCCTGAATCGTTGGGTTGTCCACCACCAGAAAAACGAGGGTCACCACGCCATCCACCAGCACCCCATCTTTGTGCCATGTATACCTCAAACTTTTTCAGGTTACCGATGAGACCTTCTGCAATACCGCGTCTACCGGTAATGTATGTATTTTCGTAGTGCCGTTGGTAACCACCGACCAGATGCAAGTCACTACCGAGGGCTATTCTTGTAATGGTTATGGCATCTCCGACAATATTTGCCATCGGTTTTTCAACGATAACATGACATCCAGCACGTAGGGCGTATTTGACATGAATATCGTGCATAGAATGTGGTGAGAAGACACCAACAATGTCTAAATCTTCATGATTGAGCATCTCAATAAATTCATATTCACCGAGATAACGTTTCATACTATTGGGTTTATAATCTTCAACACGTTCCTGTAGTGCGTTTTCTAAAGCATCTAAACTTGATTCGTACGCGTCGGCTGCGGCTACGACCTTTGCATCGGGACGTGTCGCAAATCCCATTGTATTTCCACGTCCAGCACCACCAGGTCCAATCACACCGACTCTCAATATATCATTTTTGCTTGCCATTATTACTTACTCCTAACGTTTAACTACTAAACACACGGAAAAGTCTTTTTATTGGATCATAAAACTGGTCAACAACGCGTTCTTTTAGTGGGATGATGGCATTATCTGTAATCGTGATATGTTCTGGACAAACTTTCGTGCAGCATTTGGTAATGTTACAATATCCGATCCCGTCCTGATTTTTCAATTCCTCCAAACGATTTTCAGTATCAATAGGATGCATTTCTAAAGATGCGGCATAGACGAAGAATCGGGGTCCGATGAATTCATCGTGTAGATCATGTTCGCGTAAAACATGACACACGTCCTGACACAGAAAACATTCAATGCATTTACGGAATTCTTGAATATGGTCAATGTCCTCTTGTTCCATTCTCCACGTGCCATCTTCCTCATCTGGTGGACGCGGAGTAAATGGTTTCATCTTTTCTTTTACCTTAAAATTCCATGACACATCTGTAACCAGGTCCTTGATAATGGGAAATGCACGCATCGGTTCAACGGTAACAGGTTGGTCAAGTGGTAAATCGTTAAGACGTGTCATACACAATAATTTTGGGTTGCCATTTACCTCAGCGGAACAGGATCCACATTTACCAGCTTTACAATTCCATCTAACAGCCAAATCATTTGCTTGTTCAGCTTGAATGCGGTGTACGGCATCTAAAACTACCATCCCTTCCGAGACTTCAGTTTCGTAATCAACATATTGTGCTTCGTTAGCATCACCACGCCAAATTCTAAAAGTTGCTTTTTCCATTATGGATTCCTTGTTGTCAGAACTTACGCAATTTACATGTTTATCGCTATTACCATGTAGTGCGATTAGAAACTGCACCTACCGGGAATTGTGTGAGTCCTAATAATGTGTCTGTTATCCCATTTCATCAATGATTTCTTGGTATTCTTCGGTCAATTCAGGAACGGGTTCACGGCGAATACCCATTGTGTTATCTTGAGATTTTTGGACAATAGTATTATATTTTCCAGCACCCTGTTCCTCTTTCTCAGGGAAATCGTCACGAGAATGTGCGCCGATACTTGCTTTACGTTCCAAAGCTGCAAGTGCAATTGATTCGGAGACAGTGAGTAAACAGTCAAGATCAAGTGCTGTGTGCCATCCTGCGTTGTATTCACGATTTCCTATTGCATGAACACTGTCCGCTTTCTCGCGTAGGGTCTGTATTTCTTCTAAAGCTTGCATCAGACTTTCTTGACTACGTGCGATACCCACTAATTCCTGCATCTTGTCTTGAAGTTGTGCTTGAATTTCATAAGGGTTATCACCATCTTCTGGGTTATCAAATGGTTGTAGAACCTGTTGTGCTATTTCCTCAATTGCACTATCATCAAGTGCTACCTCGCCATTATCGGCAGCAAATTGGGCAGCGTATTCACCTGCTCGTTTACCAAAAACAAGTAGGTCAGAAAGCGAATTACCACCGAGACGGTTTGCCCCGTGTAGACCTGCTGCACATTCACCCGCGGCAAATAGACCAGGTACACAAGTCATTTGTGTATCCGCATCAACTTTGATACCTCCCATGATATAATGAGTTGTAGGACCCACCTCCATAGGTTCTTGTGTAATGTCTATGTCAGCGAGTTCTTTAAATTGATGATACATGCTTGGTAGTTTTCTGCGGATATGTTCCTGAGCATTTGGAATTTTTTCTTTAATCCAAGCGATGTCTAAGAACACTCCACCGTGCGGACTCCCTCTACCTTCATGCACTTCTCGAACAATACAGCGAGCAACATGATCGCGTGTCAGTAATTCCGGTGGTCTTCGTGCTTCTCTGTCTCCTTGTGTGTAATTCCATCCTTCTTCAGGACTGTCAGCAGTTTGGTTCACATATAATTCAGGGATATCGTCAAACATGAAACGGTTTCCCTCACTATTTGTAAGGATTCCACCTTCTCCTCTAACTCCCTCGGTAACCAATATACCTCTAACACTGGGGGGCCACACCATACCTGTTGGGTGAAACTGGACAAATTCCATATCAATTAGTTCAGCACCAGCATGGTATGCGAGTGAATGACCGTCACCTGTATATTCCCAACTGTTACTCGTGATTTTGTAAGCTTTTCCAACGCCTCCTGTTGCCAACACAACTGCTTTGGCAGAAAAGATTTTGAAACGTCCTTTTTCGCGTTCGTATCCGAAAGCACCTGAAACTCTATCTCCTGTTTTTAGGAGAGAAACAATGGTATTTTCCATGTGAACATCAATACCTTGGTGAATACCGTGATCTTGCAATGCACGAATCATTTCTAAACCTGTTCGATCACCAACGTGAGCGAGTCTTGGATACTGATGTCCTCCAAAGTTCCGCTGCAGTATACTTCCTTCTTTTGTGCGATCAAAGAGTGCACCCCATGCTTCCAGTTCACGGACTCTATCAGGTGATTCTTTTGCGTGGAGTTCTGCCATTCGTGCATTTGAGAGATACTGTCCACCACGCATTGTGTCAGCAAAATGAACACGCCAACTATCTCTCTCATCAACATTCGCTAATGCTGCAGCAACACCGCCTTCTGCCATTACCGTATGTGCTTTTCCAAGTAGAGATTTACATACTAATCCGACTTTTAAACCATCTGCAGCTGCTTCTATTGCAGCACGTAGTCCTGCGCCACCTGCCCCGATGATTAACACGTCATGTTCAAAAGTTTCATAAGATGCCAAACTATATTATCCTCGCTTTTCCGAACCGTATTTTTACGTAATTTTAGGATTCAATTTATATATTAAAATGTAATGTAATCCTGCCAACCTGTGACTGCAATTGTGCGGACATAGAAATCAGATAAACCTACCCAACACAGACTCATCCACGCCCAGAGCATGTGTCTTTGATTCAAACAACTGATACAGTTGTACATATTACGGCGGATAGGTGCTTTTGAAAGTAAGTCGACAACACCACCAACTAAGTGTCGCAATGAGTGACACCCAAAAGTATATCCGCCTAATAGGACAACATTACCTGCTAATATGATTGTGCCTATTCCTATTCCGAATTTTGTTTCACCGTTCACATCAAACCAGAGAGCCTTCCAAACATCATAAGCCAATATACCTACTATAACGATTGCAACATATAGAAAATAGCGGTGTATGTTTTGGACAACCAATGGAAACGAATGTTCACCTCGATAACCTTTACGTGGTTCAGATACTGTGCAAGAGGGTGGATCAGCCCAAAATGCTTTATAATATGCACCGCGATAGTAGTAGCATGTGAATCGGAATCCAAGCGGTGCCCATAAGATTAGGACTGCAGGTGTGATAATACCAGGTATCCAAGATGGCATTGTTGAACGAAACACACTATGGTTAAGGGCATGCCTAACCGTATCAGATTCAGGACCAAAAAGTTCTGGAAAATGTTTCGGAATAAAAAGCAGTGGTGAATAAAATGGGGTCAAGTAGGGTCCGTGTATGAAGTGATTCCCTTCAAAAACCCTAAAGGTTGCATAAACGATGAATAATCCTAACCCGAGAAAAACAGCCATAGGCTGAACCCACCAGGTATCTTTTCTTTGGGTTTGGAAGGGTCGGTGTTCAGTTAATGTAAGTTCTGGTTGCTGCATTTCAAATTATCCTTCAATAACTAAGAGAATATCATAATTTTAATATTTTTGCAAGTATTTACATCCTTACGGTGTGTGTAAAGTATTTGAGATCATTAGTTAGTTTTTATTTTTTGATTATTTGAAACATCTGTTAAAAAATCAGTCATCATTACTTCTTCCAGTCGGGTGTGATAGCGTAAACAGATTCTCATTGGGATGGTCTAACTGTGTTTGGTATGACTGCAAATAATCAATGAGTTCTTGTAGGGTGATTAATTTTGTAGGGTATGTTGTTTTGTAGCGATAAAATTCTTCTAAGATAGGATCCGTGAATGCCTCAGGTTTTTCTTTCATTAGCAACTATACCATAATTACACACTATTTTTAGTAATCTTCGTGAATATAATAGCATGAAGTGACATTATTGTCAAATAAACAGTAAACGGGAATCTATTTTATTTGTTACAAATTTGACTTGTGAGTTAGTGGTTCCCATCCGAGAAGACGTTTTGCTTTTGAGAGATTGATTTCCTTCTGTTCATAGTCTCCAGCGATAAAGACTGCATCAAACCCTTGATGTTCAACTGAAATGGCTGTCAGATATGCTCGTGCGAGGTCTTCCTCATCTGTCCACCAGATATGGACAGATTGGTCTTTGGGTTGGGTGCGACGTTCTAACCACTGTTCACGGGTTGATGGTCCTGTAATCCTCAGTGCAATAAGAGACATATTATGTTCGCGAGCAAAGTATTCGCATACCTGTTCGCCAAAACTTTTGGTTAGTCCGTAAACCCCAGGATTATCACGTGGCACGATATCTTCATACGGATAACTATTTCGTGTCCGTTCATGCACTGTGAATGTGCTTGTGTAGACACCGTGTTTTATTCCAGCTTCCTTTGCCGCATGAAGTAGAATATGAAGTCCTTTTGCATTCACATCATAGTTAGCAATGATATCTGGGAAATCTGCCACGGATGAACGATCACTTGTTGGACGTAGCATCACCATGTAGATGAATGTGTCCATACCTTTTAACGCTTCTTGAACGATGTTGACATCTGTAACGGAACCTTGGATGTATTCAATGGAATCATCTTTTGGCGGAGAAAGATCAAGGACACGGAAATTGTGATGTTCTTTCATATATGGAAGTGTCATTGTACCCACGTGTCCTGATCCACCAACAAGTAATACGTTCATTGCTGTCTCCTGTCAAGTCGGTTATGTGTTTCTTATCTTCATCTTATTCATACCGTCAACCTTATTCGCTACGGTTGGGTTTTTCAGGTTGCGAGGAGAAGTCCCATAGAAGTACTGTACCATCTGTCCTTCCACTTGCAAGTGTTTTCCCATCTGAGCTGAATGCCAAACTTGAGACACCACCAGTATGTCCTTTGAGTGTTTTGAGATGTTCACCAGTGTGTGCATTCCATACACGAATTTCTCCGCTCCAAGTCCCGCTGCTGAGATACCCATCCCAGGAATACCAGTCGCCACTAACGATAAGATTTCCATCGGGACTGAATACCACACTTGAGACCACATCTTTATGTCCTGTTAGAGTTTTTATGAGTTGACCGGTGTTGGCATTCCATAAACGGATTTCCTCACCGTCACTGTAGGTGCTTTCATAACCCGCCCAATGTCCGCTGCCGCTTGCGATAGTGTTTCCGTCTGGACTGAAAACTACACTATTAACTACGGATGTATGTGCTGTTAGAGTCCTTAAATGCTCAGCGGTGTTGACATTCCAAAGTCGGATTTCCTGCCCCTCACATGTGCCCTGATCCTCCCCTCTTCCGTGATATACCAACCTACCGCTACCACTGATGATTGTGGTCCCATCCGGACTGAAAACTACGGTGTTGACGTTTTCTATATGTCCTATAAGGGTTTTGAGAAGTTCACCAGTATTGGCATTCCATAATCGGATAGTTCTGTCGTTGCCCCCGCTGGCGATAATATCTCCATTCGATCTGAAAACTACACAACTTACCGAATCCGTATGTCCCATCAGCGTTTTGATGTGTTCACGTGTGTTGACATTCCATAGGCGGATTGTTCTGTCGTTACTTGCACTGGCAATTGTTTTTCCATCCGGACTAAAGACTACACTGTTGACAGATCCCAAATGTCCAATCAACGTGTTGAGGAGTTGGTTTGTGTGAGAATCCCATAGGTGGATGTTGTTTCCACCACAACTAATTATCGTGTTACCATCTGGACTGAAAGCCACACTTCCGATTGAACCTATGTCTTTTCCACTGTATTTATCTTCTAAACCTTCATTTTCCGTAAGACTCTTGAGGTGTTGTAAGGTATGAGCATTCCATACAGATATACCTGATTCATTTACAATCACGCATGTATTTCCATCTGGACTGAAAATTGCCTTGACGGCAGGAATTGGAACGTCTTCAATGTATTCACTGGTGTTGACATCCCATAAACAGGCACCGTCCGTGCCAGCACTCATGAGCGTCTTTCCGTTCGGGCTGAAAGCTATGCTGTTGACAGATTTCGTGTGACCTACAAGAAATTTGATGAATTCACCAGTGTTAGCATCCCATAGGCGGATGGTTCCATTGCCACTGCCGCTGGCGATAATATCTCCATCCGGGTTGAAGACTACACTGTTGACTATGCGATCTTGAAAAGACGTGTTTTCAAAAGCTATACGTTTTTTGAGGGTTTTGAGCAGTTCGCCACTCTGAACATCCCACAAGCGGATGTTGCTGTCCCATTCATCTCCACTACTAGCGAGGGTTTTTCCATCCGGACTGAAACATACGCTTAAAGTTGCATAGGGTCCTCCGAATGCTTTGAGATGTTCACCAGTTTTGATATCAAACAATTGGATTCCTGAACCTAAACCTTCAACATGTCCTCCTCCTCCAGCGATAGTCTTTCCATCTGGACTAAATGCGACACTCAATACCCAGTCTGCAGTATTAAAGGATTGGATGTGTTCGAATGTGTGCGTATTCCATACACTGACGGATCCATCTTCATTACCACTAATGATCGTATTTCCATCTGGACTGAAGGCAACACTACTAACAGGACCTGAATTATTTTCGGTAAGCAGTGCTAACTCCTGATACTTTATCATATCATAGAGCCAGATACCGATGCTTGATGCTACTGCTAAATGCTTGCCATTCGGTGAATATGCTATCTCGTTTACAATTCCTTTTCCGAGGCGGGCTTTTGCTCCCTCTGGCAAACTCCATTGTGTGATGTCCTGTGCGAAGGTATTTGATAGAAAGAATATTGATAGAAAAAACAATGTCAACACAATAGAGAAAGTTTTTATCTTCATCAGATATATCCAATTTTATATACAAAGAAAAATCGGTATATTAGTTCTTCAATTGGTAAGGTATGGTAACAGGTAACTTACCTGTTGCTTGTTTTTTACCTAATAATACTTCCACTGCTGCGAGTAGAGAAAAATAGTTATTATCGTAAGCTGCAATAGCACATTCAACATTAGGACATTCACCCAGTAGATACGGTGATGCAACGGAAATAGCAATTATCGGAACATCGGTATTACGACTCAACTGATGTACAAGTTGTGCATGCTTTAGACTTGCGATACCCGCAACAATAACTTTCGGTTTGGATGACAATATATGTGGTATATATTGACGCGCGATAATTAAAGGAGGCATTAGAAGTGCTGTGACATGTGTAAGATCTGTATGTGCCTTTAAGAAAGTATTTGAAAAGTCACGCGAAGGACTGAGGATGAGAACAGATTCCTTAGGTTCTGCATCTAAAGGTAATATACCGGGTGTTTCTTTGACGATTGATACTGCTTGTGTTGAAATTGTTTGTGCAGTTTCTCTGTGTTCCCTGCTTCCTACAATTGCTAATGGTGAATTGATCGCCTGTGGATTTTCAATATGTGCTATCGTTTTATCAAACGCTCCGCAAGCATTTTTAGCTTTCAATATTCGTCGAAGTGAGTTATCCAATCTTGTCGTTGTAATCCTTCGGGTTCTTACTGCTTGACGTACTGCATTATATGCAGTTTGTTGCTTTTGCAATGTCCAAGGAATCAGTAGCATATCTGCACCTGCTTGTATTGCCATGACAGCTGCCTTATCAATTTCGTATTTTTCCGAAATAGCCTTCATCTCAAGATCATCGGTAATGATTATACCTTCAAAACCAAGTTCTTCTCGTAGAAGTTTAGTGAGAATCGTATGTGAAAGTGTTGCTGGCATCTGATTGTCCAGACCGGGATATAGTATATGTGCTGTCATAATTGCTGCAACACCTGAATCTATTGCTTTGCGAAATGGTAGCAATTCAACTTTGTTTAAACTCTTTTGATCTTTTGTAACCAAAGGTAATTTTTTATAAGAGTCTGCGTTTGCATCTCCGTGTCCTGGAAAGTGTTTCGCTGTAGCAAGTACATCTTGTGTTTGTAAACCGCGGATATAGGCTGCACCAAGTTGGGAGACAAGTTGTGGAGATTCCCCGTAAGATCGGATACCGATGGCAGGATTTTTCGGATTAGTATTGACATCAAGGACAGGTGCAAGATTTAAGTTTATTCCCATTACACTTAATTCTATACCTGTGATTTTTCCTGCTTTTAATGCTAAGGGTTCTGATTGTGTTGCACCTAAAGCCATGTTTCCTGAAAAAATAGTTGCCCCTCTCTGAAATCTTGAGACTTTGCCTCCCTCTTGGTCAATTGCAATAAATAAAGGAATACCTTTTGGTGTTTTTTGTGCAAGTAGTTGAAGTTCAGTTGTTAGGGCTGCTACTTGTTCCGGAACACTTATATTTTTCTCATACAGAATTATTCCACCGACATAACGTTTGGATATGTGTGCTTTGGGTACTGGTCCTACTTGTCTTCCACCAGTACCGACAATAAAAAGCTGTCCAATCTTTTCATCTAAAGACATCCTACCAATGAGTCCCTCTATCTCTGCATCTGTGAGAGCAAAGGAATAAGATACAGTAAGAACTATAAAAAATAAACATAGGAGAGTTTTATTGATAAAATACATAATATGCTAAATGTGTTGATGATAGTTGATTACTGTGTTTTTTGTGATAGTGCTTTAAAATATTGCTTTAGTAATTCACGATATTGAAATGGTATATTTTCCAATTCCTTAGCATTTGGTGTGGTTTCAAATTTACGAACGATTTCTAATAGTTCTGGATGTAACGGTGGTATGTCTTGGGGTGATGCTGAGGGTCTTTTGGCAACCTGTGCTTTTCTCTGTCTACCGACATCACGTTTCTGCAGCGATTTTAGACTATCAAGCATTCGTGTTACAATCCGTTCTTGTTGTTCAATGACTTGATCATTGAGTGTTCCTTGTTCGAGTTTTCTCTCAACATCAGCCATTTCTTCAGCAACATTTTTTAGACTTCCGAGCATTTCTGCTGCCTCTTCTGCTAATTCTGCAAGTCTTTCTGTTGCTTCACGGATGAGTTGTTGTTGTGCTGCAAGTCTATCGAGGCGTTGTTGAAGTCCAGGAGTTCTGCCTTGTTCTCGCATTTGCTGACTAAGGTTTTGTGCCATCTGATTCAATTGTTCTTGACTTTGCGCAAGTTGTTGAAGTTGTTGTAGCATATCTTCCAAACCACCAGCACCCATCTGTTGATTCATTTGTGCCATGGCGTCGAGCATGTCAGAGATTGCTTGATTGAGTTCTGCCAATCCCTGCTTTTGTATTGGTAGTGCAAGATTAGTTTGTCTATCTTCCAACGCGCGTGCAGCACGGTTTAAGGCATCACTTGATGAATTCAATTGCCACACAATTTCAGGGTCTATTTGCATCTGTTGCTTTCCCAGTTCCCAGAGTTTATTAGCAAGATGTGAGATCCCATTTGCAACACTTAGTTCATCTGACGCAAGCTTTTGTAGCCGTTGTATTTCACTTGGGATGTAATCCATTGTATTAGATGTAACAAGTTCGCTTGTTTGATTTATCGCTTTCTCATGAAGGTGCGAAAAATATAGACTGCTCTTTACTGCCTCTCGCATTGCAACCAACGCTTGATTAGAATTTGCACCTTCCATAAATTCTAATGCATTATCCAACCCTTGTGCTAATTCAGTCATTGTTTGTTCTGCTTCTCTACCTGTTTGAAGTGCTTTTTGTTGCTGTTCCTTTCGTAGACTTTCACTTGTATTTTGCAGATTTTCAGATAGGTTTTGATCTTTGGTAAATTCGTTGAGTCTCTTGACTTCATCAGCGATTTTCTGTATTTGCGGAGCAGTATTTTCTTGAGATTTTGCCATTTCAGACATTTCATTGCCAAGAGAGTCTAATTTATCGCTAAGTTTATCAGATTCTCCTCTAATCCTATCCTCTTTTTGTGCCGAGTCATTTAGTTTTGCTTTTTCTAAATTATTCTTTGCTGTTTGATCTTGTTCCTGATTTGTAGATTGCTGAGTGTCTGCTGATTCAGCGGCTTCAGAGGAAGTTGAGTCATCTGTATTCTGTGCGGATTTTGTGTCTATGGAATCCATTAGTTCTTTCTGCTGTTCTGCGAGAGCTTGTGCTTGTTTGGCTGCTGCCTCAAGTTTCTGTTGCATTATCATTTGTTGATAAAGCGATTTCATGCGTTCAAGCTGTTGTTGAAACAGTTCTTGATTGAAATTGGCTTCAGTCATTGCTTGTTCTTGATCAGATATTTGTTGTTGAGCTAATGCCTCGCTCAATTTTTTCAGAAGTTCCTGATGTTCTTCTGACAGTGCTTCCTTCATCAATTCTTGAAGTTCTTGGTATTTTTGTATGGTTTCTGGTTCAAAGAGTTGGTTTTTCTCTATATCTGTAGTAGTCTGTTGCATGTCTGTAATGAGTTCATTCGCTTTCTTTTCTATCTGTTCTTGGGTTTCAACTACTTGTTGTAATAGTTTTTTATCGGTTAAAGAGAACTCATTAAATTTCCGAATTTTGTCAAGAAGTTCTTCTACCATACCTGTTGCTTCAGACTGTTCGTCAAATAATTCATCAAGACTATACTGTTCAGTTTCCTGCTCAGTTGCAAGTTCTTTATATAATTCATCAAGCGTTGGAAAACGGAGTGTATATGTGCGCGATTTGCCAATGTTAGGACCTGATACATCATCTATATCAAGTGCTTGTACATAATAAGAAAGTATCTCACCGGGAAAAAGACCAATCGGATCAATATCCCAAGTATATGATAGGAACTGCGATGTTTGTGGTGGTGATGTGGTTGAAGATATTTGCTTGAGTGTAACAAATACATCGTCAGCGTTTTCTTTCTGAATTCGATGCACCAATTGTAATGTCTGGAGTCCATAATCATCAGTTGCTTCAACCTTGAGTTTGATAAGCATATCATTATCTAAATCAAGGTCTTTACCCGGTTCAACAATCTCCACTTGAGGGATATTATCCTTATAAACGTTGAGTGTATAAACAAGTGAGTCAGTATTTGTCAGACCTTCTTTGTCTTGTATTTGTATGTGGTATGTGTCCGCTTCTTGTGCGATAAAACTACCTTTGATTCCAGTTTCAGATACGATTTGTAATGGAACAGGATCAGATTCATTAAATATAATATTTGATTCTGTCAGTGGCTTATTACTTTCTCCAGTGATAATTATCTCTGTACCATAAAGCACTTCTGTATTACCTGTGTTTGCTTCAAGGGTTTTCGATGGAAGTTGTGTGTATGCGGGAAAGTTGAGCTGTAGTTGGAAGGATTGAATGATAGGTTCATGACTTACAGCAATTTGAAATCGTTCTGACGCAATGTCTTTTGTTGAAACATAGTAGTATATTGAACGATCAATATTTTTTATCGTTGCGGTAAATGGGACATCTGTGGGTTCACGATTCATTAGTAAAGATTGCCACGTTTCTCCTTCCTGTGTATGCGGTAATGGATTCTTTACATCATTTATGTTATTATCTGTATCAGTTAATACCTTTCCATTAGTCTGATCATTTTCTTTCTCGTCAGTTTGTGCCAATCTGTAATAGACATAAACAGACGCATCCAGATGACCACTAACCTTTGCACTAATGGTTACATCTTCTCCACGTTTTATTTGAATGTTCCCAGGAGAAACTTGATCTATGTGTGCAGTAAATCCCTCCATTGTTGTCTTAGGTAGTGTCTCAAATGTTTGTGTGAATCCCTTCAATGCAGATGGTAATAGGAATGTAGTCAGTAACAAAACACACAAAGATATAACAGCAACACCAGCGTACTGTTTTATTCCATGAACTTCTCTGTGAAAAATCTTCTTTAACTCAATCTTATCTATATCATCTTGTGTTTGATTTATCAACTGCTCAACAAATTCTTGTGCATACCCTAACCTGTTGTTATCAAGTGTATTTTTCAGTTGGACTGCACTTAGTATCCTATTTTCTATATTCGGATATGCTTTTTCGAGATAGGCTGCTACTGAGGTATAGGTAAATTTACGAAACAGTGGACGGATCAAAATACGAATAGTGAAATATAGTGCAATTCCTAATGAGAAAACGACGATAGCACCTCGGAATATTAGGGGTAATGCCAACTGAAAACAGAGGAGAACAACAGTCATGACGATTGAGAGTACAGCAACCCATTTTAAGAGATTCTCAGATAGAATAAGCCATCGCCAAGTACTTCGGACTCTATTGAGTTTGTTGATGATAGATTGGTAAATCTGATTGGTGTTTTGATTTGACATTTTATTTCCTCGTATTCAGTTATATGGAGACTGTATACCACAAGTACGAGTATATAGATATACTCCGATTTTACTTAATGAGACAGAACATAGACAGCAATGTTTACCGCCATTTTTGATGCAAGTTCTCGGATTTCTGGTGTGTCGTCTGGATGGACTCTTGGGTCTTCCAACCCGTCTCCAATGTCAGCACTGTAAGCGTAAAAGACTACCATTCTTCCATCGTGAAAAATACCAAATCCTTGAGCTGGTTCTGAATCGTGTTCATGGATTTTCGGTAAACCGGGTAAATCGTAAAAACAGTGATATATCGGGTGCGAATTTGGTATCGGTTGCAATTCCTGCTTTGGAAAAACCCTACTTATCTCTCTTCGGAAACTCTTGTCTAATCCGTAGTCATCGTTTACAAAAAGGAATCCACCCTTTGTAAGATATTGTCGTAGCGAAGTAACTTCATCCTCAGTTAGACGGATATTTCCGTGTCCCACCAGATATAACATAGGATACTGATATAATTCATGATCAGTTAATTTGAGAATCACACGGTCATCAGCAGTTTCAATTTCAGTCCGTTCCCTGAGCAGACGGAGCCAATTTCCTATTGCAGATGGATCGCCATACCAATCTCCTCCACCACCATACTGAACTTGTGCAATTGTAAATTGTTCTCCAGCCTGTTGTGTACTAATAAGAATGCAGAAAAACAAGAAGAAGATTAGAAGTAGAAGCCATTTTCTTGTATAGATATGTTGGAAGTTCCAGTTTTTATCCCTTCTTTTCATATTTGAATGTCCTTGATCAACATCTACTTGATTATATTATAGCGAGGTTAATTGTGCCACTTTAATTTCAAATAAACGGTAAGGAATATTAACTATCAATACAATATGTATGACAAAGTCATTAAATCAAACCTACACGTTTTCGTATAAACCATTCAGTACCTAACAAACCAACAATTGCTATAAGGACTATGGGATGTGCCCATAAATCGCGTTCAGTATCCACAAATATTGGGTCCTGTTCAATGTTTATCTTATCAGGAAGTGAGTGTGCATTATCAATTATAGAATAGACACCACCAGTCTTCGTAGCGAGTTCTTTCAGTAGCGGTTCGTTTAGTTGAGGTGCTTCTAATTCAATCAGTTGAGGGTGTACGAATAGATCAATTTCATCCTCACCCAATGGTATATTTCCAGCTTTACCCACTGCACGAATATTATAGGTTCCTTTTTCCTCAACTTTCAATTGCGTAGTGTAATTTCCTGCATTGCGTAATTGTGTTCCACTTGTTTCAGTATGTGTTTTCAGTGGAAATTGTGTTCCACTTGGGGTTGTAACGGATAATTGAATTTCAGTGTTAATTTGTGGATCAATAGTAAGTGAAAATGTCCTAATGTTAATCTTTGCAGTTTCACCTTGCGAATATGTAGAGGCATCAGTTGAGATATATATCTGATTTTCATCAGACTGTTGTGCCATCCATCTTAGTGTCTGTGCCCAAAAACGGGAATACACTGTTTGATATACTTCATCCTTATATGAATTTACGCCAAAATCCCAATTCCAAATACCCTCTGCTGCAAAGAAAAGACTTTTTCCAAGACCAACTCGATGGAATATCAGAATAGGTTCTCCATTGTCCTTATTTATGAGTGTTGTTGCTCCCGCTCTGAGTTGGAATCTTCGAAAGGAATGTGAAAGTGCAGGTAAGTTTTGCCATATTTCGTTGTTACGTTCTATTTTATCAGTAAGTTGCAAAATCGGATGAAATATACCGTTTTGTGTTAGGTTAAGTGCATACTCTCCCTTTTGTTCCCTACATCCATTTGCGGGTATCTGGATTGGTAGTATTTTGGAAATTTCCGTCTTTCTAAATCCATCTACCCCTAAAGCATTATGTGATGGTAAAAAAATCACAGCCTTTCCGCGCTGCTCAACAAAATCAACAATCGACTGCTGCTGTGCAATTGTAAGATGTTCTGCAGATATATCACCTAATATCAACACATCATATTGGTAGAGTTCTTCACGAGTTTCAGGGAACCGAGTAGGTGTAGTATCACTGTCTTGCGGGAAAAACCCATTGTAACGAGATAGGACTGAGTCGCTGACAGATTTCTTCGATTGTATAGCAAAAGTAGGATCAATATCTGGATCGCGTTCTAAAGTGCGTTTGAGAAATGCATATTCCCAACGAGGTCTTCCTTCAAAATAAAGGACATTTAGTTTCGCCTTCACCACTTTTATGGTAAACGTCTTTTCATTGTTTTTATCGGTTAGTTCACCTTCTAATGTAGGAAGCCCTACCTGATATTGAAAATTACCTTCTGTCTGAGGTGTCAATTTTAGTTCAATGACCTGTTGACTGCCTTTCGGTAAACGTTGTTCATCAATAGTAATTGATTGCTCATTATTATCCTCAGGAAAAGTCACCATTGACGCATCAACAAGACGATTAGTACTGGTATCTCGCAGTGATAATCTAATAGATTCATCTGCATATCCTGTCTGACCAACTGTGATACGAATTAGTGTTTCATGTCCTGTATAGGCAATTGGTAACACATCAACTTTCTGAATCTGTATATCTTTTGGAGGTAGTGGCGAACCGACCCCTATTGCATAAACAGGTGTATTCATAGCAGCAATGTTATCAATTGAAAGGTTAGATGTATTATGTGCGCCGTCAGATATTAAAATTATACCAGCGTTAGGTTG
Source organism: Candidatus Poribacteria bacterium (assembly GCA_022825665.1). Classification (GTDB taxonomy): domain Bacteria; phylum Poribacteria; class WGA-4E; order WGA-4E; family WGA-3G; genus MSPOR6. The sequence goes on along the minus strand of JAJDWI010000086.1, from coordinate 40,507 downwards.
TCCGCGCCATGCTTCCACCGTCTCCTTAATCGCAGCAGCAATATCTGTGAGTGACCCATCTGGTTCAAAATTAGCTACACTTTTTGTACTTTCATGTAAGGAATTATCAAAATGGTATAGATGGACTTTGTGTTCACTATTCACATTTTGTAAGAATTGGCTTGATTCATCAAAAAGCAATCGGTTTACTTGATTCATTCTTGAGGAATCTGTCTTACCAAGATAGTTATCTTCCAATTGCATACTTCGTGATGTATCCACTAATATGGATAGATGTGTTGGAGGCGTAACATCTTTTTTTTGGAGTATAACCGGTGCTAATAAGCAACTAAGTAAAATTACTATTGCTATAAAACGTAATGTAATGAGTAAATAACGGAGGAACTGAGGTATAGGTTGACCTGCTTTAGTGTACCCATATAAAGTAATGCCTATTGAAATGATGATTGCAAGTATTATTGCCCAAAGAGGCAAATAGTATGTGAACTGCATTCTATGTATACTTTCTCAATTTAATCTATAAAATTATATCCTGTAAGTGTGGTCACTGTCAATATGATTTTATTTGAAAACCAAAGGCAATTAATTGTCGATTTTTTATCTGAATCATAGAAGTCACGGAATTGTCTGAAGCGCGGATTACACTGATTACGTAGATTACGCAAAGCATTGAGTTGGAGATGTCGGAATCCTATTATATGTTGACAACCTTTTGCAATGTTCGTGCTGAATAGCACAAACTTTCAAGTTTGTGCTACAAAAGAGAACGATACTATGAAAACTGGGTATAACATGTCGGAGGTCGCTATGTTCGCTCCGACCTACTATACTAATTTTTCAAAAACCACGTTTGTGAACACAAGTGTTAGAATTATAGAAAACTAAATAACCCTGTAAGTTTGGTAAAATAGGTTGACAAATGACTATATCATTGGATAAAATAGGGATATGTCAATTTTTTAGAAGGAGACGAAAATGGTTGAAGAAAATGCAATGGACGAAATGACTGAAAGTACTAATCAAGGTCCCTCAGAAAGTGGTGTAGTCCTAAATGTAGAACAGATGCAAACTATGGAAATTGAACAGCGATTCAGCAAAGTCAGTTCTGAGAATGGCTGGACAATACAGATACTTGATACAGGACGAGTGACCGTCAATTTCATAACAAGTATGAGAAAATTCGAAACTACATTGATTGAAGGTGATGCTATAATTCGTGATGGTAATGAAATTTTTATTGTCAAAAACCAACCTGGCGATGCATATCGCAAACAACGTGGTTCATCATCTTTAGCACGTTCTCGTGAACAGTTATTGTCATCTGATCCAGTGGTTTAATGTAAAGGTATAGATATAATAATTGTCAACAACACATTTGCAGATGAAACGTAATTCCTTATACATTCATACCAAATGATAAGAAGATTAGTTTATAATTTGGAGGTACCAGACCATTTTAGAACGCATCTACAGACTCATATCAAGTTTAAAAGGTGGAACGATGGTGCCGACTGCAGTTGTGTTGAGCCCTGATAGTTATGATAAAGTTGTAACGGAACGTCTTGATACGGAAACCACTGGTTCTGATGACAACGAGTCTCTAAGGCTTGAGCATCATCTTACATTACCTGTATCTGTTAAGTCAGAGGATACAGACATTATCGTCGTTAAGGAACTTGTACCAAATCCTTGTCCTATATGTCACCATCCTTTGAAGTTTCTACGTGAGTTAATTGAACGATTTGAGAATGAAGATACTAACCAGATAAGGTGTCCACTTGGACATAGATATTCAGGAATCATGAAGGTTTACCATCTGAATATTTTTCAACAGAACGAGAGCGATGATGTATCTGACAAAGTTTTGGAATGTCCAACATGTGGTGGTAATAAGATTCAGTATTTAGGTCCAAAAGAAATGTTCTGTTTAGATTGCGATTGGGATAGTGGTATGGTTGCACGTTACCGTGTATAAGTTATTTTCAATCGTAATCCAATTGAAAAAGCGCGTCCGTAAAGAACGCGCTAATAATTGTCTTCTAAGTTCTAACAATTTCACATTAAATGCGTCTTAGAGAATCAGAAAAATATTCTATTTTAATGCATGTGGCCATCTAGATCCGCTTCATCATGAAATTCAGGTGGTTCTTCAATCTCAGTAATCAGCGTTTCAGTGGTCAATAGCAATCCCGCAATACTACTTGCGTTTTGTAGTGCGGATCTTACAACCTTCGTTGGGTCAATAACTCCATATTCCAACATATCCCCATATTCTTCGGTTGCTGCATTGAAACCGTAGTTACCTTCACCACTTTCAACATTAGATAGAACAACTGCCCCTTCTAATCCAGCGTTTTCCGCAATCGCTTTGATAGGAGAACGTAATGCCTCTTGGACGATGTTTCGTCCAGTGTTTTGGTCCCCATCAAGTTCAAGGGATTCAAGTCCTGTGATAGCACGTAAGAGCGTAGTCCCCCCTCCTGCGACTATACCTTCTTCTATAGCAGCTCGTGTTGCAGCAAGTGCGTCCTCACACCGTGCCTTTTTTTCCTTCATTTCAATTTCAGTAGCAGCACCAACGTTTACCACAGCAACACCACCAGCGAGTTTAGCAAGTCTTTCTTCAAGTTTTTCACGGTCATATTCGGAGGATGTATCCTCAATCTGTGTGCGAATCTGTGCGACTCTACCATCAATGCTCTCTTTTGATCCAAAGCCACCAACAATAGTTGTAGTATCCTTATCAATCGTAACTCTTTGTGCAGTGCCTAACATGCCGACTACGATGTTTTCTAATCGGATACCAGTATCTTCAGAGATTACCTGACCAGCAGTTAAGACTGCAATATCTTCAAGCATTTCCTTACGTCTATCACCGAATCCGGGTGCTTTAACTGCTGCAACCTGCATATTTGCTCGTAGTTTGTTGACGACTAATGTAGAAAGAGCCTCCCCTTCTATATCTTCAGCAATTATAAGCAAGGGACGTGATAGTTGCATTACTTTTTCTAATATCGGCACAAGGTCTGCAACACCAGTGACTTTTTCCGTGTTAATGAGAATATACGGATTTTCAAATTCTACTACCTGTGCTTCCAAATCAGTTACAAAGTGAGGTGATAAGAAACCTCTATCAAACTGCATTCCTTCAACAATGTCAACGTTGGTTTCGGATGATTTACCCTCTTCAATTGTTATCGCACCATCGTTCCCAACTCTTTCGATTGCTTCAGCAATGATGGTTCCGATATTGCTATCGTTAGCGGGATCGTTAGCTGCTATTGAAGCGACATGTAGGATGTCTTCATGTGTATTTACATCACGGCTTTGTGCGGAAATTGCGTTAACAGCTGCATCAACGGCTTTATCAATTCCAATTTTCAGCTGCATCGGGTCTGCACCAGCAGTAACGTTTTTTAGCCCTTCATGCAGTATTTCTTGTCCTAACAAAGTTGCAGTTGTCGTTCCATCACCAGCGACATCATTAGTTTTGGTAGCAATGGATTCCAACAATTGTGCCCCCATATTCTCATAAGGATCTGGGAGTTCAATTTCTTTCGCGACGGTAACTCCATCACATGTTACTATTGGTGCACCAAATGACTTTTGAATAACTACATTTCGTCCTCGTGGTCCGAGTGTAACTTTTACAGCATTAGCGAGAGTATCTGCCCCACGTTTGAGTGCTACCCTCGCCTCTTCATCAAAGATAATTTGTTTGGCTGGCATATAATTCCTCCTTATATAATCTTAGAATACTGAATTCATACTAAATAGAGATGATAAATTATAACATGCTCATTGCGTAAAGTCAATTTTTAGTCATCAGAGGCATTCAAATGTCAATTTCTTTGTGTCTTGCTTGTAAATACATCGGTTTTTGCTCCTTCTAAAAACGTACCAAAAACGGCTGTTTTTCGTTTCTTGGTACGTTTTGCTTTTTGGGATTATGCCAGTCTGGGACTGGGTTTATAAGGTGGTACGATTTTTTTTGAGAATTTCAATTTGGTACGTTTTTATTTTCTTGACTGTAGTCGGTTTTTGGGTGGATATTTTTTAGGTAACGGGTGAGGGTTTTTGTTGAGAATGTGGGGTGTATGCGGTTTTTGTGTTCCATAGTAGTAGTATTATAACAGGTGTTGGAAAAAGATGGAAGGGTTTGTGGTGATTAGAACCATAAGTTTCATGTATGTTTCATGTATGTTTCAGTTTTTAGAATTGTCTGAACCAGGATTTTCAGGATGTGCAGGATTTTCAGGATAAGAGGTAGCGACAAGGATGTCGCTCCTACAGAAGAGGAGGAAGATAGGTGCGGAGAACGCGTAATCTGTGATACAGGCAGAAAGAAATCGGGGTTAGAAACCCTCCTTTTCTATTTCATAGATTTTTTGTGGATGGCACTGCTGGTTCTACATACAATGTCTTTTCGCGTGTGTAATGCACATATCCAGCGACGTTGCCTTTTCGTTTTACAACATATTTTGCCCATGTATAGTCTACGGGGACAAAACTTGAGTGATGTGCCTTACTGAAATATGCTGCCAGTTGGGCTGCTTGCAACAATGTAGGCATTGGGATGTCTGGTTTATTTTCTGGATTACGTATGATGACATGTGATCCATGTATTTGCTTGGCATGGAGCCACATATCGCGAGGTTTTGCTATCTGCCGTAACAGCAGATCATTAGATTCACTATTCCGACCTACATACATGTGAAATCCGTTTTTTGAGATATACTTACGGAAAGGACCCTCATTTATATCTTGTTGTTTTTTGTTCTTATGCTGCGTTTTCAGATACCCATTTTCAACAAACTCTGAACTAAGTTTTTGGAGGGACTCAAGTGTATCAGATGATTCTAACTTAATTTCATATCTACTGAGGATTTTTTGTTCCGCTTCAAGAGCAGCAATAAGTTGTTGTATTCTGGAAAAACCACGTTTTGCTTTGGTGTACTTCTTAAAATACGATTGTGCATTGTCAGAAGGAGTTAATTCAGGATCAAGTGAGATTGTCAATGTATCAAGTTCTGGACTATAATAGTTTTGAAGTTCCACTTGTTTTTGTCCACGGGTAATGTTATGGAGGTTGGCAAGCAATAGTTCCCCATGGATACGGTAATCTTCAGCCTTTTCAGCACGTTCTAAATCTTTCTGTAGTTCTCTCTCTTTTCGCGTAAGTAACTTTTTCTGTTTTTCTAATGCTTGTTTGAGTTTGTGTTTTTCTGATGCAATGTTTTCTTTCAGTGTGATAGCGTCGTAATATTCTGTTAACGCTTCACTCATAGTATCATAAGAGTGAGAAACTGAATCAGGAAATTGTTCTAATGGCATAGGTGATGTGGTTAACGGTTCATCTCCATCCATAAGGACTTGTGGTTTAACGTTTTTCGTGTGAAAATAAACGCTTACTTGTTGATAAGCTTCCCATAGTCCTGATTTATCTGCACGAGCGATTATTTCATTAGCAATCATTGGACTCAGTCCATCTATTCTACTAAATAGTGATTTCCACGTAGTTTCTGGGGACGTAAATAGTTCAGTAAAAGTTGTCTTATCCAAAGTTAATGGATCAATTTTCTCCTGTTGTGGTGGTAAATCATAAGTTTCACCTGGGAGGACTTCCCGATACCGACTCATTGTATCATCAATATGTTTCCAGCATTCTAAGATTCTGTTATCAGTATCGTCAATCAGAATGATATTACTGTGTCTTCCCATAAATTCAGCAATTATGGCTTTGTATGGAGGTTTAACTGGTTCATCGGAAACTGGTTGAACAGTAACTTTTAGTATACGATCCCAACCGATCTGTTTTATGTCAATAATTTTACCATGTTTCAGATGGGTTGCAAGAAAATCGGCAAAATAGGATTGCTTTTGTCCGGGAGGTGGTTTATGTATGAGGTGTGCACGGGCATGAACTGAATGCGCTGATATCGTAAGCCAATGGGGTTGTGTTCCTTGATCAATCTTGAAGTTAAAAGTGCTTGGATTTGCTTGTTCAATGTGACGAATTGTACCGCCAATAAGTAAATGGGACATCTCGTCCGTTACATGATGAAGTGTTAAACTATCAAAAGACATGGGTTACTCAGATAGGTAGTTTCAATTTCAATTGAAGTACTACTAAACATACAGCCATCGGTTTGTCATTAATGATACCGTTTCAAGTTATTCGTAATGCTGCGTAGTTGTTTTTGAATATCAGGAGGGACACGTGGATTGAATGGACCCCCTGTCCCAGCTTCAATATCCTCAAAACCGCTCAAAATCATCGTTTCCACAACAGCAGAATAGTTGTATACTCTTCCATTCCAAAAACGTATCTCTTCAAGTGGGGTTATATCAGCTTCAATTCGTTCCGAAGTTTCATAATCTCCGCGCCGTTGTGCGTTATTGATTTCATCAGAGGCACGGGCATAAGCAACTGCAATACCAGATGTATGTCCCTTTGTACCAAGTTGTGCAGGCCGTGTGCATCTATCTCCAATTCCCCACATTACTATACCAGAATCACCAATACCTTCAATGAGTGGGATCACATCATCTTCATCAGTTCCGATTTTCACGCCAATGAAATGTAGTGAATCTTTCAACAAACGGATAACTGCATCTAAGTCTCGCTTTTGCCTAAAATAGTAGAGAAATCTTGCATTACAAGAAGTACCGTAATGTTCTGCGAATTTCATAAAATGTTCGTAGATACCTTCCGGACTACTAATACCCGTCAATGGCATCAACAGATATGCATCAGGTGGTCTATTAAGTTCAGATTGTGCTTCTATGAGTTGTCCTGCTTGGTTGATAGGATTCGGGACGATTCCTGATATTAAGACACCGTCGGATCCCATCTGTTGTCCCGTTCTGTCTATCAATCGTAGTTGTTGTGTTTCAGATATATGGTGAATTAAACTTGTTCCTGCAATTGCAATAACCCTTTTTCGTCCCTCATCAAGGTAATTGTTATTCATCAAATAGTCTATGTTCTTTGCATGTCCAACATAATCAATCTTGTTTTCTTTAAATGGTATCACAGGGATTGCAGTTACGGAATTGAGAGCATCTATGAGTTGTGGTAATTCAAATAGCATAGGTAACTCCAAATTAAAAATGTTTTCTTAGAACCAACGCACTTTTTACCGATCCAGAAGTGACATCTGTCTGTACATCTATCTCAAAACCATTTAATCTTTCTTGTCTTTGATTCCAACGTTTCGTGGTAATACGTGCTTCCACTGCACTAACGATATGGTTTAATATAACCAAACCTAACATTGTACGTGCGGTTTGAAATGTGTCATTCGCCTTTTGACGTAGATCGAACGCTTCCAATCTATATTTTGAATCAAACTCAATTTCGGTGTCTTTTTCATCTTTCAATGATGGATCAAGATCTTTCCAATACCACTTACCTGTACGATTTCGTGTTGCTTCAGAATCATAGACGTGGTTCCAATTTTCATATTGTGTTGCGTGTTCAAAATCTTCTACGAGATCCCATTTATCAAAAGAGGCTGGTCCAATAAAAATAATGTTATCTCGAACAACATCTCGATAGTCATCTCGTGTATTAATTGCATTATTTCGAAGTATAAAATAGGTGACAAATAAACCTACTTCTGCTGCAGTATAGAGGTATCCATGCTTTGCACCAGTATACAGTTGCCCCATACCTGGAATTGCCAGTGAATAAAGAAATGCTTCATTAGGTGATTTGCGATTAAAGAGTCTTATTTCTGGATTAGGAGAAACAGCGGTTTGATTGGCAATTTCTCGGATACCAAGATTGGATTCTAAATAGAAATTTGTCAGCATAGTTGTGTGTGATTCACTGGAAGCTAAACAAATATGGGATGTTATACTGAGAATGATTAGTGTTAAGATTATTGGGTTTCGTTTCACTTGTTAACTTATTCCTAATTTGAAAGCCTAAAATACGATTATACCTGTCATCTCAATTAGTCTCTCTTGTAATGGTCCAAATCGCGGACCGTATGTTAAATCTAAATTGAATAAATATATTTTTACACCAATACCGTAGGTAATGTAATCAGCCAAATCAGGTAAATTAATTCCGGGTTCAGATTTGTATCCTACCCTTAATGCCAGTGTATTACCAAGCCAGTATTCCAAACCGAGATTTTTTTGTAAATGTCGCCATTCAAATGCTCGGTAGCCAACCCCTCGATCTGATAATAGTTGTTCTTTAGTAAGTAATTCAGATTCTGACCTGTCAGCATTAAGTCGTTCCAAGTCTGCATCTAATTCTGTTTCATCTTCTCTCAATTTATCAATATATGCTGAAATCCCAGTTACAAAACGAAGGTGGTTATATCTATCCTGATACAGACTCATTGATGTCCCTATCCTAAGCATACGTGGTAATGGGTCCGCTTGATTTTCATCAATAAATGAGATACCCGGACCGACGTTCTGTATCGCTAAACCGATAGTAGTCGGTATCGGTCTAAATGGAAGTAAATACTGAATTCCCATGTCAACCGCATAAGAAGTGCCGTTTTCTCTACCAAGTACCATACGTATCATCTTTGCATTGACACCTGCTGCTAATAAACTTGTGAGTGTATCAGCATAAGATAAAGTTAACGCCATATTCGTCCCAAGACTTTCTTCACGAAGTACATCAGGGGAATCACTGGTAACGGCAATTGTTCCCTGTCCGTTCAGTTGTAGAGTTGCACCAACAGTGCCTATCTCTCCGAGTGGTAATGCTCCAGAAATGAAAGTATAATATAATCCTTCTCCTGCTTCTCCAAAAGGACCGCTGTAATCCGTGTAAAACATAGATGCTTGTGCTCCCATTTTACCGGATCGTATTCTGCTTTCTGGCATCTGTGCTAAACCACTTGGATTCCAAAGTGATGCAGTTACATCTCCAGACATAGCAGAAAATGCATCTCCTAATGCTCTGGCTCGAGCCCCACCACCTAAACTTAATATTTGTGCGCCTGTCCTACCCGGACCAGCTAACACTGTTGAAGGTATAATGAAAACTACCCATAGTAATATAGTGACATATCTAAACATAAAAAAGCACGACTATCTTCGTAGAGATTAAGGGTATTGTCTACAAGAATAGTTCCTCCCTATATCTGTTGGTTTTATGTAATTATAAATAAATGTCTTAGAATATATCTATAAACGTCAATTGTATTATTTCGGTTTACATTTATTGAAGTTACTATAGATATGATGCAACAAATACATAAGACAATTATATTCCATTAGGACTTACGCATTTTCCACGATTTATTCAATAATTATGGACAAAATGGTCAATTTCAGCTGAATAGTGGGTATTTTGCGCGCTTACAAAGCGCGCCTACCGTTTATGCGTAAGTCCTGATTCCATTTATACAGAGAATATCAACCAGATACATAGACAAGATATATTACGAGTCATCACGTCAAACAGTTTTCTTTTAGTTGACACTTACAAGTAGATGTGTTACTATGTTCACATAATCATTACCTACCTGTGGAAGACATTTTGAATACAATTAAACGACACCGTTATCTGTTTGCTTTAAGTTCAGGAGTAATCTTATTTTGTAGTTTTCCCAGTGTTAATTTCTTCCCTCTTGCATGGTTTGGATTAGTTCCACTGTTACTAACACTGCAATCCGTTGATCATTGGAAAACTGCATTCAGCCTTGGATATGTAGCAGGATTCCTGTTTTTCGCGGGTTTATTGTTAGCAATAGCATTATTATATCCTTATGCGAATATATTTACAACAGTTTTAGGTTACTTGCTTTTAGTAGGATATACAGCACTCTATTTTGCTGTAGCTGCAGTATTAGTTTATCATTTACCGTGGCAGTCAGGGATACTATATCCATTAGGTGTCGCAACCATTTGGGTGGGTTTAGAATGGGTTCGTAGTTGGCTACTCACAGGATTTCCATGGGGTAACATCGGTTATTCGCAATGGAATTACCAACCCAGTATTCAAATAGCATCCTTTGCTGGCGTATATGGCGTAAGTTTTGTTATCGTCTTTTTCAATGCAGGGATTGCAGCCTTGATACAAGACAGACATAAATGGAAAAAGGAAATTGTTACTGTTCTTGTTCCTTGTCTACTTGCGGGGATGACTCTCATTTACGGATATGTCATTATCAATAATAGTAAAGACAACCAAACAGAAACTATCAAAGTTGCCCTTGTACCAGGAAATATACCGCAAATTGAGAAATGGAAATCAGAAAATGTCGGAAAGATTGTAAAGAAATACCTCAATTTGACACGAAAAAGTTCCATTAAAAACCCTGATGTAATTGTCTTACCTGAGACAACATTTAGAGGAGGGATGTTATCTGGTGAATGGGCAGTACAAGTGTCATTTCGTCAATGGACGAAATTTCATAACGTATACAAACAGATGTTTGGAGAAAATGGTGGCATACCTATGCTTATGGGAGCAACGGACGTTGATACATTTGAAGATTTATACAACCGAGTTATTTCTGTATCTTCCGAAGGAGAATTACTTGGGAAATATGCAAAAATGCGTCTGGTTCCGTTTGGTGAATATGTGCCTTTAGCAGACTTTCTTCCAAATTTTGTTCAGTTTCATCCTTTTGAAAATGGAAAGGAAATCAAATTACTACCAATAACAATTAATGAAAAAAATCAATCTGGCAAGACTATAGAAGTAGGTACTTCAATATGCTTTGAGTCGTCTTTTCCAAACCATTTTCGTAGGTTTGTGAAAAATGGTGCTAATGTAATGGCAATACTTACCAACGATGCTTGGTTTGTTGGCACAGCCTTACCAGAACTTCATTTAGCAATGGCACCATTTCGTGCTGTTGAAAACCGAGTTGCGGTTTTTCGGTGTGCAAATGGGGGATATACATGTGCTGTTAATAGATTTGGACGTATCAGTACACCCTTTGTAACTCCACATACATCTGATGAGTTCTTAATTGCAAATGTGGCACTATCAGATGGAGATCATACAATATATACTCGTTATGGAGATTGGTTGCCAATTCTATGTAGTATACTTTGTTTAGCATTGATAATATATAAAATTTTAATACATTACTCAGTTATCAAGTCTGATGACAGACAAATTGAAAGGTGATAAATGTTAACAGAGATAAAAACAGATGTTGAATCAGTAATAACGCGACTAAATGAGCTTAGGGGGTTTCTTTGACCTTGCTTCAAAGCAGAAAGAATTAGAGGATCTGGAAAAGGAAGCAATGGCAACCGATTTTTGGGGGAATCCTCAACGGGTACAAACTGTGAATCAACGTATTGCAGCCCTTAAAGATGAAATAGGCGAATATGAAAAGTTGAGGAGTTCGGTTGATGATATACAGACTCTCTTGGAACTTGCTATAGAGGAAGATGATACAAGTTTAGAACCGGAAATTCAGAATGGATTATCAACAATCGGTACACAGTTTGAGAAAATAGAACTCCGATTGATGTTGGATGGGGAGTTTGATGAGAACAATGCAATCCTAAACATTCATCCTGGTGCAGGAGGTGTTGACGCACAAGATTGGGCAGGTATGCTAATGCGTATGTATCTCCGTTGGTGTGATCAACATAACTATACAACTGAAATAGTTGATCTAACATCTGGTGATGAAGCCGGTATAAAAGGTGTTACTATTTTAGTGAAAGGTGTTTACGCTTATGGTTACCTAAAGGCAGAATCAGGTGTTCACCGTCTTGTCCGTCTGTCACCGTATGATTTTAACAATCGTCGACACACCTCTTTTGCCGCGGTGCATCTAACTCCTGAAATAGATGATAACATAGAGGTGGAAATAAACACAGAAGACCTACGCATAGATACCTACCGCGCAAGTGGTGCCGGCGGACAACATGTTAACGTAACCGATTCCGCTGTCAGAATAACTCACATACCTACCAATATTATGGTACAGTGTCAGAATGAACGATCTCAACACAGAAACCGAGAAATTGCAATGAAAGTCCTCCGTTCTCGACTATTCAACCATTTTCAAGCACAACGTGATGAAGAAATTGCGAAACTACAACCTGAAAGACGGAATATTGACTTCGGAAGTCAAATCCGATCTTATGTCCTTCATCCCTATCAACGCGTGAAAGATACCCGAACAAATATAGAGACCGGTAATGTTGATGCAGTCCTGAACGGTGAAATTGATATGTTTATTGAGAGTTATCTGAAAATGAAACCCACCTAATAAGTGATCGCCCACAGTATAGGAGTCACTCATGAATATCTATAAAACTTTTCTGTATATATCAATCGTAATTTGTTGTTTATGTGTAAATGCGATTCTATTTGCAGCGGTGGTTCAAGTGCCTTCAGATCAGCCGACAATTCAAGCAGGCATTGATGCTGCAAAAGACGGTGATACGGTTTTAGTTGCTGATGGAATCTATAGTGGTGAAGGTAATACTAACATAGATTTCAAGGGTAAACAAATTACCTTAAAATCACAGAATGGTCCAGAGGCAGCTATAATCAACTGTCTATCCACACCAAATTCACGAGGGTTTATTTTTCAAAATAAGGAAACCAATGATACTGTGTTAGAGGGTTTTGCAATTAAGAATGGAAATAATAGTGATGGTGGTGGAATCTTTTGTGATGTTTCGTCACCGACGATAAAGAATTGTATTATAACGGATAACAGCGGTGGTGGAATATTCTGTATTGTTTCTGAGGCTAAAATAATTGACTGTCAGATTACAAACAACCGAGATGGCAATGGTATCCTGATTTTAGAACCGGATACAAGGAATGGTGAGGTAATAGAAAAACCTATTAGTGGACCGAATCTAATCAATTGTGATATATCTGAAAATAAAGGACATGGAATTTATTGTTTACTTCATGCATCCGCAACAATAACAAAAAGCACAGTCTCTCAAAACATTGGTCGGGGTATTTTTTGTAACTCTTTTTCAGGTGCAAAAATTACGAATTGTATAATCTCACAGAACTTGGATGGTGGTGTTGAATGTAGGGAATATTCCGGTTTAACAATTACTGATTCAATTATCAAACAGAATACAGCTGAAAACGGTGGCGGTATCCTTTGTAGTCCAACATCAAGGCTTAACGTTATTGGATGTGTTATTGCAGAGAACATAGCAACAGAATCTGGTGGTGGTATTGATTCTATTTCTACCTTTGGACATGTAAACATATCATATTGTACAATTACAAGAAACTCAGCGAATAATAGAGGTGGCGGGGTGCATGCTCTTCTTGAAGGTTCAACCTTCAAATGCACTAAATCTATTATCTGGGGCAATACATCAAATGGTACTCACCCAGAATTTTTCGGAGCTGGTCCAACAGTTCGTATTATTTCATGTGTTTTACGAGGCGGACTTGAAGGATTTGGGGAGCAATGGGCTAAATCTATTGTTTATAAAGATAGCATTGATGAAGACCCACTGTTCGTAAATGCTGAGAATGGGAATTATACACTTAAACGTGTAAGTCCGGCAACAGAAATGGGAGCAACCGCATCCCGTGAAGAAGAGGATCAAGAAGCAAATGATCAAGGGGAAGAGAATTTTATTGAGGATTCTCTTAGTGTGTCCTCTACAGGGAAACGAATAATTAAATGGGCAGACCTGAAGCGTAACTAAATAGTGGCGTAAGATTAGGAGGATTACATGAACATTAATAGATTTTGTGTCCACATCTTTATCTATATAATTTTGCTTTGTGTGAATATCTCAACCTATGCTGTAACAATTAATGTACCTGCCGATCAACCAACAATTCAAGCGGGTATTGACTCTGCACAAAACGGGGATACGGTTTTAGTTGCTAATGGAGTATACAAAGGTGACGGTAATGTCAACATAGACTTTAAGGGAAAACAGATTATAGTTAAGTCCAAGAATGGACCTGAAGGGACAATTATCAACTGTTTGTGGACCCCAAATACGCGTGGTTTTACCTTTCAAAATGAAGAAACACATACATCAGTATTAGATGGATTTACTATTAAAAATGGTAGAGATTTAAATGGTGGTGGGATTTACTGCAATAATGCTTCTCCAACAATTAAGAATTGTGTCATTTCATGGAACAAAGCACTTAGGGACGAAAGTGGTACAGGACGGGGTGGTGGAATATATTGTTTCAATTCTGAAGCAATAATAATTGATTCTACAATATCAAACAATATTGCAGAATACACGTATGGTGGTGGAATATACTTTGATGGAAGTAATGAAATTGATGGTGGATTTAGAGACACGTATTTTCAACCGCAACTAATCAATTGTATTATTTCAGAGAATACTGGCAGTGGCGTTCATATACTGGATTTCGTCAGTTGTGAAATCAAAGATTCTAAGATATTACATAATAGTTTACGCGGTGTTGTATGTTCATTTTTTGCAGGTACCACATTCATTACAAATTGTGAAATTGCCCAAAACACTGGGGGTGGTTTGGAAGCAAGTGAGTATTCCAGAATAAAGATCGACAATTCATACATCAGACAAAACACAGCAAAAAACGGTGGAGGAATTTACTGTAGTCCATCAGGAATTATCGAAGTTTCTAACTGTATTATAGCTGAAAACATAGCCACAAGGTGGGGTGGTGGAATTGAAGTCGGTGAGTCTAAGCATGGATATGCAGAAATTAGTAATTGCACTATCACGCGGAATACTGCAAGCGAGAGAGGTGGTGGTTTATATGTTTTTAGTTTAACCTCATTTAAGTTAACTAATTCAATTGTCTGGGGTAATAATTCGGATGACAGAAATCCTGAGGTATTTGTTGCTGGTAGAGGGATAGTATTTAAATCAAACGTTATTAGGGATGGACTCGATCATATTGGACAAGAACCTGATGGAAATTTGTTTGTTTATGAAGACAACATAGATATGGATCCACTTTTTAGAAATCCTGACCGAGGAGACTATAGGCTTAGGGGAGATAGTCCAGTATTAGGTATGGGACCACAAACTTCGGTTGGAGGTGCCCTAAGTGTTGTACCTGTTGGTAAACGGTTGTTAAGATGGGCAGATATAAAACGAAAGGACCATAGACATAATAGATGGAGGTAATCATGAAATTTAGTAGGGTTATTGTCAATATAATGATTATTCTATTATTACTTTTCGCCAATGTACATACATTTGCAGCAGTGATTCGTGTGCCTGCTGAACATCCTACAATACAAGCAGGTATTAATACAGCAATAGATGGTGATACTGTATTAGTTGCTGATGGTGTTTACAAAGGTATAGGAAATGTAAACATTGATTTCAAAGGGAAACAGATAACACTTAAGTCTCAAAATGGTCCAGAGGTGACAATAATTGATTGTAAAAGAAAGGAAAAAACAAGAGGATTCATATTCCACAGCAGAGAAACCAACAACTCGGTATTAGATGGATTCACTATAACAAATGGATTACATCTAAATGGGGCTGGTATATATTGTAACAATTCCTCACCAACAATTAGAAACTGTGTCATAACTGAAAACAGCGCAGGAGATTTTTTTGATTCCAGTGGAACCGGGGGTGGAATATATTGTATTGATTCTAATTTATATCTATCATCCTGTATAATAAAGGGCAACCGTGCAGGTTCTGATATTGGAGGAGGTGTTTACCTGTATGGAGATACTGACGGCTCCCAAACCTAAAGGATTGGGGTTCCTTAGGTCATCTTCTCACGCCTTGCGTATTTTGAAAATGTGGGCATCTTTTATATGCTTATAGCATACTCACTCAGTTTTAAGCCGAGTTGACCGTTGCAGCAACTGCGGGGGTGCCCGCCAAGGCACGACTAACGGGGTCCGTATATTCCCCAAATGCGCGACCCAGATACTTTTTCTTGGCGTTCTGTTTCTATCGCGGTCGGGTAGGGAACACCTACACGATCTCTATGATGCGATTTCAGAACTCATCATAAACGAAGTGAGGATCATAACCTCATAAGTATAGTCCGAATATGGTATTGTCGGTTTTTCCAACACCAACTCTGTCCGAGCAATCGGATTGGATAGGACATTCACAAGGTAGTGAATGATTGCTCTCCTATCCAGTTGGTATAAATAGGATACCACATTTCTTGGATAAAATCAAGGTTATTTTTAACGAAGGAGACGTTTGGCGGTGTTTCATCCCAAATCTAAAGCATTGGGCTTTCACACCGCAACGTTTGGTAAATATTCACAAACATGATTACAATCTTAAACCGAACAGTCCATCAAAATAGATGGGTTTCCAATCCTCTGTTGAAGAAGTTCTTAGTGTAAACGCTGTTGGGAAAAAGTTAGTTTTGTGGGGAGAACTCAGAAGTAAAAAGTTTTAAATGTAGGTAATCAAGTAGTTATTCAAAAAGTAGATCAAATCGGTTCTTCCAAAGTTTTCATGTTGCAACAAACAGAAAATGAAGGTATAATTAAGTTGTTCATAAAGTTGAAAGGAGGGTAGACACATGGAAGAGACAAATGACTTAATGCGGCAACGCAAGGAAAAACTGAGTGAAATACGAAAAGCAGGTATAGACCCCTATCCACATCAATATGCTCCTACCCACACAACAGAAAAAATCCGCGTAGAATTCGAGGATGTCACTGAAACTCCAGATGAAACCAACCGTGTCACTGTCGCAGGCAGGATTATGACCAAGCGCGATCATGGTAAAAGTAGTTTCGCACATTTGCAAGATAGCACTGGACAAATTCAGATTTACGTGCGCCGAGATGACATAGGGGCAGAATCTTACCTGGTTTATCGTCGGTTTGATGTAGGAGATATTATTGGGGTAAATGGAATTGTTTTTCGGACTCGGACTGGTGAATTAACCATCCTTGCTGACTCCGTTGAACTACTCTCGAAATCTATCCGACCGCTCCCGGAAAAATGGCACGGTTTACAAGACAAGCAGACACGGTATAGACAACGATATGCCGATCTCATCATGAACCCTGAAGTGAAAGAGGTATTCGTCAAACGCACACAAATTGTTCAAGCCATTCGGGATATGTTAAACGAACAGGAATTTATTGAAGTAGAAACCCCTGTTCTTCAACCAATATACGGTGGTGCAAGCGCACGACCATTTACAACATATCATAACACATTAGACCAACCTTTATATCTTCGTATTGCCAATGAACTTTACCTAAAACGGCTTATTGTTGGAGGGTTTGATAGAGTCTACGAGTTTTCACGTGATTTTCGTAATGAAGGAATGGATAGAGATCATAATCCCGAATTTACCATGCTTGAACTCTATCAGGCTTATGCAGATTACTTGGAAATTATGGAGTTAACAGAAAATCTAATTGCTAAGACTGTAAAAAACATACACGGTACGACTAAAATATCATACCAAGACCAAGAAATAGATTTTACTCCCCCATGGCGAAGAATGACAATGATTGAGTCTATTCAAAAATATACTAACATTGATCCTGAAACTCTATCTGAACATGAAATTTCTACGAAAGCAAAAAGTGCTGGGATTGAATTGGATGGAGACGAATCAATTGGAGAAATTATCGCTGAAATATTTGACGTACTTGTAGAATCAAAACTTATTCAACCGACTATAGTCTACGATTATCCTATTGAAGTATCACCCTTTGCAAAAAAGAAACCGGAGAATCCAGAACTTGTGGAAAGGTTTGAATTTTTTATTTGTGGAATGGAAGTTGGTAATGCGTTTAGTGAACTTAACGACCCAATTGACCAACGACAACGTTTTATGGAACAAGCAAGTAATTTAGCAAAAGGTGATGAGGAAGCATTCATGGTTGACGAAGATTATTTACGGGCATTGGAATACGGAATGCCACCTACAGGTGGACTTGGCATAGGAATTGACCGACTAACAATGCTATTGACAGACCAATATTCTATCCGAGATGTAATCCTGTTTCCACAAATGCGACCAGAAAATTGATATGATCACTGCCCCAATACTCCACACAGAACGATTGATACTCCGCTCATTTACACTTGAGGATGCTCCAGAGGTGCAACGTCTTGCCGGTGATAAGGACATTGCCGCAATGACGTGTGCAATACCGCATCCTTATGAGGATGGAATGGCAGAGGCGTGGATTGACACTCATGCCGATGACTTTGAAAATGGTAAAGGAATCAACCTCGCAATTATTCTGAAAGAAAATGATAAAGTAAGCAAACCAGTTTTAATTGGAGCTATCAGCATAAAAATAGATAAAATAGAAAAAATAGGTGAACTCGGATATTGGATAGGTAAACCGTATTGGAATTGTGGGTATTGTACCGAAGCTGCCAGAGTAATCCTAAATTATGCTTTTGACGTTATAAAATTAAGGAGTATTCACGCATTCCATATTGACAGAAACATCGCATCAGGCAGGGTCCTACAAAAGATTGGCATGCAATTTGAGGAGTGTTTCCATAAACAGGCAGAAAAGTGGGGTGTACTTGAAAATTTAGTTAAATACAACATAAAGATTGAACATTATACAAAATTAACAAAAATATAATACTGCTTCAGCAGATTGCATTGATAAAACACCTAATAAAAAGCATAAATAAATATGAAATTTGAATGGTTCGTAGCATCCCGTTATCTGTTATCTCGACGCAAACAGTCCTTTATTTCAATTATCAGCATTATCTCAATTGTTGGCGTTGGTCTCGGTGTTGCCACTGTTATTTTAGTCATCGCAGTTCTTGATGGTGTGGAACATGGACTGAGAGATAGGTTTCTTGCAAATGAAGCACATATCGCTCTAAGATTGGTAGGCAACAGTTTTTTTGGTAACTATCAAGATAGAATTGAACGAATTATGGATGTAGAGGGTGTTGTTGCTGCCTCTCCTGTGGTCTATTCGCAAATGGGGGTGTTTCAGACTGGCAGCGAAGGAATTACGGATACCATTTATGTCAAAGGAATTGACATTTCGCAGGAAGATAAGGTAACCGGTTTTTCTCAATTAGTCAACGGTTCCATAGATTTTCAATCGTCACCATTAATTGCTGAAGCAGAACTCAGAGAAGGGGAAACAATTGCTGGGGGAATAGTACTGGGATCACGTTTAGCACAAAGGCATGGGCTGACAAGAGGTGATGTTTTACGTCTTGTTGTAAAACTTGTGGAAGATCCGGCAACCTCTGGTTCACCGATGCTCTTAGTTGATTTCTCCAATTTTGTAGTCATTGGAGTCTATGAATCTGAGCTTGCGGTTTATGACAACCGTATCGGCTTTATTGATTATAAAATCGCACAAAAACTATATAATCAAGTTGGAAACGTAAATGTCATCTTAGTTAGATTAGAAGATGCTGAAATGGCACCTACTCTAAGTCCCATCCTTGAGGAAGCAGCGTTTTCGTTTTTGGAAATGCCTATTTCGACAACGTGGTTAGAAACACATTCTGCTCTGTTCGCTGCGTTGAAAATGGAAAAAATCGCAACTGTTATAATCGAAGCACTTATTATATTAGTGGCAGCATTTAATATCGCAAGCACACTAATTATGACTGTGATGGAAAAAACACGAGATGTTGGGACACTCCGAACGCTCGGAGCAACACGCGGAAATATAATGAGAATTTTCATTATTCAAGGAAGTGTTATCGGTATGTTAGGAACATTTGCTGGAACTGCCTTAGGACTTGGACTCTGCTGGTTATTAAGCACAAATATATTGAGACCTTCTCCTTGGATTGCAATAGCAACTATTATAGTTCTAATTCTATGTCAGACCATAATTGCATTCCGCCGTTTAATACCTAAATCAAAAGTTATGAAAATGGGATTGGCAATCTTCTGGACTCTGGCTGCGTGTTTTGTGTTATATTGTCTCGTGAAACCAATTTCTCTTAAAGAATTAGGTTTCAGCGAAATATACCAGATGAACCAATTACCAATAAAAGTAAATTGGTTCTTTGTATGTTTCATAAATCTACTTTCATTCGTTATCTGTTGGTTAGCAACGATATACCCAGCACTGCAGGCATCCAAACTAAATCCAATTGAGGCACTGCAGTATGAATAATTACTGAATTGCAATCCTATGTAGTTAAGTTATCTTATGTGAAAAACCAATGGAAAATTTAATTAGAATTGACAATTTACATAAATCATTTTATGATGGTGACGCAGAACTGAAAGTGCTGAAAGGTGTTAACCTTGATGTCCACAAATCGGAGATACTTACGATAATGGGAGCATCAGGTGTTGGAAAAAGCACTCTGTTGCATCTCATCGGCACACTTGATCGTCCAACTGATGGGAATATTTTTTACGAAGACCAAGACATTACGGCTTTCTCTGAAATAGAACTCGCAAGATTCAGAAACAATGCAATCGGTTTTGTATTTCAGTTTCACCAATTATTACCAGAGTTTTCCGCATTAGAAAATGTTGCAATGGCACGAATAATCAGACAATCAAAGAAAAACAAAACTGATAACGATACAATCTTTGACCGTAAGGACACATACGAAACAGCAGAACATCTTCTGGATAGCGTCGGTTTATCTGAACGCCTATCTCATTTCCCAAGCCAATTATCTGGCGGAGAACGGCAACGCGTCGCAATCGCTCGGGCACTCGTAAATCAACCTAAAGTCATACTTGCTGATGAACCGACTGGAAACATTGACGACAGAACAAGCGAATTAGTACTTGATGTCTTACAAGATATAAATGAACGGATGAACCAAACATTTATTATTGTTACACACGATTATCGCATATCAGAACGGGCAAAACGAACAGTTCACCTTGTAGATGGAAGAATAGCAGAATAACAACTTATTTGTAGACAGGAAGGGATAGATAATGTTGATATATATTGACGGAGAGTTTCTACCTTACGCAGATGCAAAGATTTCTGTGTTTGACCACGGATTACTATATGGGGATGGTGTTTTTGAAGGCATCCGTTGCTATAACGGGTATGTCTTCAAACTTGACGAACACTTAGAAAGACTATATGATTCAGCTAAATCACTTATGCTGCAAATCCCAATCCCAATTGAAACACTGAAGCAAGATGTACTTGAAACGCTACGTCAAAATCAACTCCGTGAAGGATATATACGATTGATCGTCACTCGTGGGATTGGTGATTTAGGACTTGATCCTGAAAAGTGTCCGCATCCATCAATCATCATTATTGCGGATAAAATCTCACTATATCCACAACATTATTATGATAACGGCTTAGAAATCGTCACCGTCTCAGTACGACGCAATTATCCTGAGGCAATAAACCCACGCATTAAATCACTAAATTATCTCAACAATATTTTGGCAAAAATTGAAGCAAAACAATCGGGGGCAGTTGAAGCTTTAATGCTAAATAACGACGGATATGTTGTGGAGTGTAGTGGAGATAATATATTTTTGGTCAAGAATGAAGTCATCATAACTCCACCACCTCACATCGGTATTTTGGAGGGTGTCACACGAAACAGCGTCATTACACTTGCACAAGAAGCTGGATTTCAAGTCGATGAACGGGTGTTTACACGACATGATATATATATTGCTGATGAGTGTTTCCTTACAGGTACTGCAGCGGAAGTCATACCTGTTGTAAAACTTGACCAACGTGTTATCGGAACTGGGGAACCCGGTAAAGTCACACAGAAACTTATTGCAGCATTCCGTCATCTCGCAAACAACTTTGGTACATCTATTTATCCTGAAAATACTTGACATACATTAATCAGATGTAATAAATAACACGACAAATAATTGAGTAAGGAGAAAACCTGACATGTATTTACCCAATAAATCAGCACTTAAAGTATATATAAGTATAATCTGTTTTCATTTATTACTTTTTACTTCGTATATGAACGTATTTTCAGATGAATCGGACGAAAATATATTTGGACCAAAACCTGCAGGAGAAATAGAAAATATTGAAGAAAGTCAGACAGATTCATCTATTGACGAAACATTTATCGTAAAAAAAATAGAGTTCAAAGGTGTCAAAAATCTCCAAGAGGAGATGCTGCAAACCTTAATTCAAACACAGGTTGGTCAAGAAATATCTGACGAACTAATTTCAAAAGACATTGAAAACCTTTATAAAGATACAGGATTTTTCTATGATATAGCCGTAGATGTTGTTGGAGTAGATGGTGGAGGGTTTCAGGTTACGTATCTCCTTGAGGAAAGTCCAAAAATTGAGGGAATTACCATCATCGGAAATGATGAATTAGACACCGGAAAATTAATGGACAAGATGATGTTAAGACGTTCAGAAACATTCAGTGATTTTCTACGTTGGCAAAGTGAGCGCGCTATACAAAAATTATACCACGAAAAAGGCTATTACCTCGTAAGTATACAAGTACATCTTGACAAAAATGAAGAAGATAACACAACCCAAGTAACATTTGAGATAAATGAAGGACCACGCATCAGAATCACAGAAATCAACTTCATAGGAAACGATCAAGTTGATGCAAAAAAATTACACAAAAAGATGAAAACAAGGATCGGGAAACATTTTGATGAAATTCTATTTAAAGAGGAAGATTTAAGTCTAAACCTAAGAAATTACTACGAGGACTTAGGCTTCGCACAAATAAAGATTGTAGGACACACAAAACGTTTCACTGAAGATAAAACCGGATTGATGCTTGATATTACCGTTGACGAAGGGGAAAAGTTTGTAGTCGGACATTATACTGTTGAACTTGAGACAGGTGAGAAAGTTGTTTTTTCTCAACAGAAAATCTTAAATATGATAGATCCCGCTGAAGGAGAAATCTTCAACAGAGACATCTTTGAAGAATCAATTAACGAATTACGCCAGAAATATCTTGATAAAGGCTATCTCCTCGCTGATGTTATTCCGATCCCATTATTTGATGAACAGACTGCATCTGTTAACATAACCTTGAAAATCAACCAAGGTGACGTTATAATTATTGACAATGTTCCTATCAGAGGTTTAGCAAAGACTAAGGAACCAGTAATTAGACGTGAACTTGATTATCTGAACATCAAGTCAGACGAACTCCTTGATGTAAAAGTGCTACGCAAAGCAAGACAACGTCTTTTTCAAATGGGTCCTTTTATTCGCGCAGTAGATTTCGTTCCAAGCGATACGAATAACGACAGCAGAAAAAACCTTGTTGTCAATATAGCCGAATCTCCCACTACCGGCACACTAAGTGTAGGTGGCGGATACGGAAGTGAAGGTGGTATTTTCGGGTCAGCAGAAATTGGACAACACAACCTTTTTGGACGCGCTTATCGTGTACACCTAAAAGGTGAACTGGGAACACGAGACCATCATACTGCTGAGGCAAGTTTTGGTACACCGTGGATAATGGGAACCCCCACTCGGTTGAACGCCCGTCTATACAACAATAGACGCTTTCGACGATACTACGGCACTATAGGTGCTTTACAGGAACAAGACTATCTCAGAGACAGATATGTGTGGGATACACGAGGAGGATCGATTTCTCTCGGACGACCAATTGCTTTTGATATTGACCTATCAGTCCGATTTCGTAATGAACTCGTTAAAGCGAGAACACAAGAAGAGAACCTGTTTAATCGATCTACACGCAGTATTCTTTTCGCTGTAGGACGTGATACACGAGATTATAGAACCTCACTCTACGACCCGATGGGTGGTAGTTCAAATAGTATTTCCTATGAATATTCTGGAGGAATCTTAGGGGCAGACAATCAGTTTCAGAAATATACTGCAGATTCAAGTTGGTTTGTCAATCCTTGGTGGAACCATGTCTTCGCTGTACATGCACGCGCAGGATATATGCAAAGTAAAATCACTGATAGAAGAGAACTATTCTATGAGAGATTTTATCTGGGTGGTGTAGACACAGTCAGGGGGTATGAGGACTGGGAAATATATCCCGATCCTGACGAATCAGGTATTCCAAATCCATTTGGTGGCAACAAAGTGTTTTTCAGTAATTTTGAGTACCGTATTCCTGTCTCCCCGCAACTCACAACTGCAGTATTTTTTGACATAGGACAAGTTTGGGATGAAACAGTCAAAAACCCATTTAATCAAATCAACCTAAAACGGGGTGCTGGTGTAGAAGCACGATTACAGATGTTAGGGATGTTAGCACGGTTTGGATGGGGTTACGCATTTGATCGCCAAAATAGAGATCCACAAGGAAGATTCTATTTTACTATCGGTCCAGGTTTTTAATTCACTGCAATTATTATATTTTATATATCACTATTTTTAGATATACAACCTTAATCAGTTTTATTTTGTATTCACGAAAAGGATAAATTATGAAGAAACTTCTGATTGTTATATTACCATTGATGCTGTTCGGTGTCCTGTCAGGCAGTATCGGACAAGAAGCATTAAAAATAGGTGTGGTAGATACACAACGTGTGTTATTAAATTATAGCAAGGCTATCGAGGTAGATAACCAACTAAAAGCAGCAGAAAAACGTTGGAAAGACAAACTTAATGACATCCGTGAAGAAATCAGCACGAAGCAAGAGAAAAAAGAGAAGACAGAACTATTTGTTGAAGAAGCGCAAACTGCTAAGTTAGAAAGCGAAATACAACAACTACAGCAGCAATACCAGCAAGAATTCAATCAAGGTAGAGATGCTCTCTTAGAAAAGAACCAAGAATGGATGACACCTATCTTTAAAGAATTACAGGATCTCATAATCAAGGTCGGAAAAGAAGAGAATTATGATCTTATTATCGACAAGCAAGCTGTATTTTATTTGAATGAGAAATACGATATGTCTGAAAATCTGATTAAATTAATTAATGAAGGTGCTAAAAAAGAAGGGGATACCGACCAAACAGATGCTGAGATCCCTACGCAACAGAATAGTGATGGAAATTAACTCTGTCATTCTCCCTATACATTTTAGTATTACCAGACGATTAGTTTCTATAATTAGTTTCGAGGGAACTCAATATAACGAGGTAACCTATGAGTATCAAACTCAAAGATATTTGTAAGCATTTAGGTGGAGACCTATCCGGTGATGGTGAAATTAACATTACCGGTGTTTCTGGTATCAATGAGGCAGAACCAAGCCAGATTACCTTTGTTGCAAATGCTAAGTACCTTGGGGCAATTGCTACAACCCAAGCATCAGCAATCATTATTGGACGTGGTGTTTCAGGCAACGGCAAACCAACAATATGTGTTGATGACCCATATTGGGGATTCGTACAAACTTTGGAATTATTCTCTTGGGATTCAAACAAACAAACAGAATCTGGAATACATAAAACTGCAATTATCGGAGAAAATGTTACACTTGGAGAAGGTGTAACAGTTCAAGCAAACAGTGTTATTTGTGACAATGTAGAGATTGGTGATAATACCGTTATCATGCCACTTGTTTATGTGGGAGATGGTAGCAAAATTGGAAGTGACGGTTTAATCTATGCTAATGTAAGCATACGTGAAAACATTACTATTGGAAATAGAGTCATTATACACTGTGGGGCTGTGATTGGTAGTGATGGTTTCGGCTTCACACCTGAACCTAAGAACCAGAGACCATATAAAATTCCTCAAATTGGATCAGTCGTAATTGAAGACGATGTCGAAATCGGAGCAAATACCACTATAGATAGGGCGACTCTTTCTGAAACGATTATCAAGAGCGGAACGAAACTTGATAACTTAGTACAGATTGCACACAATGTAGTTATCGGACAGGACTGCTGCCTTGCAGCACAATCAGGCATAGCGGGTAGTACCATTATAGGTGACCGTGTTAACATTGCGGGACAATCTGGTGTGGTCGGACATCTGAAACTTGGGGAAAATAGTGTCATTTACGCCAAAACTGCTGTTACAAAGGATATGCCTTCCGGAAGTCATCTCTCAGGTATTCCTGCCCAAACTCATAAACAGGAGTTACGTACTCAAGCCGCAACCCGAAAGGTACCCGATCTAATGCAAGAGTTTTCCCAACTTCAAAAACGTGTTGAAGAATTGGAAGAAAAACTCAAAAATTCTGAAAATCAATAATTACATAATAAATCACCCAAATACTATCCTCTCCAGCTTAAACCACACCATTTTTCTACAAGAATATCTATTGATTGAATTATCGGAATCACAATGAAAACGCTATTGGCGTATGTTGAACTTGCACGTCCACTAAATGGAACAATTGCTTTCATCTCAGCATGGTTAGGTGGAATTTTCGCTGGTGGACATAAATTAGACACCATAACCAACATAAAGTTGTTTTATGTGAGTATTGCTGCCTTGCTACTACTTTCTGCTGGAAATGCCATCAACGATTATTGCGATTTCAACATTGACCTGATCAATAAACCTAAACGACCACTCCCATCAAAACGCATTAAGAAATTCCACGCACTAATATTCTCTATTATACTAATGGTAACTGGTATTGGACTCGGTGTGTTAATAAATATTTACGCTGTTGGAATTGCAATACTCGTATGCTGTTTGCTTGTAAGTTATGCAGTTTGGTTAAAACGCACTCCATTTTTTGGAAATATAGTAGTTAGTAGTTTGACAAGTATAACATTTATATCTGGAGGGGTCGCAATCGGACTCGTACACGGAACTATCATCCCCGCAATATTTGCCTTTCTCTTCACAACTGCAAGAGAAATTGTAAAAGATATTGAGGATACTGAAGGTGATAAAAGGAATAATCTTAACACACTGGCAATTCTCAGCCCAAAGCTTGCAGTTGTTGTAACGTTGGTGTTCATGGGATCTGTCATTATATTCAGTCCTTTACCGTATATAATCGGATGGTATACGTGGCACTATTTGGTAGCCATCGTATTAGGGGTAGATATTGTGTTAATCGTCTTAGGAATTCGTCTATGGAAGGACGCATCTAAAGACAGCTGCACATGTGTCCAACGTTGGATGAAATGGGATATATTTGTCGGGTTGGTAGCAATATACATAGGAACAATTTTCAATGCAAATGGGGGATGGTGAATTACCTCGCCACAATAATGTCTTTGATAAACTACGATGAGTTAATTGCATTTATTGAAAATCAGAATATACATTCTGGTGAAATAGATAAGTTTCGGCAAGCTTATGAAAACTATATAAAAACAGGGAAGTGGCAACCTGAATATAAGGTTATAACATCTGGTACGTTAGAACTTGAGGGTGCAATGATAATGACACCAGATAACATAGAAGACGCGGACTATCAGGTTTATCTAATCGCTACAAATGAACGGAGTTTATCGGAACTATTACTTGCATTTCCAAGGAAAGCCGTTGGCTTGTTTAGTCCAACGGGTAATATAATAGAAGAAAGAGTCCAAGCAATATTTGAAGGAGAATTTATTTTAACAAAATACGGAAAATACTATCGTGGTATCAAACGTGGGAATAAAGCGAAAGCAGAGCATCGAATTATATCAAAAAGAAAGGATAACATTGCAGCACAATTTCGAAAATTAACCTCGCTAAAAGGTAAAATTGACAATGCACAATATGTTTTAGAAGGTGAGATGTTGGTAGAGAGAGCATTTTCAGATGGATTACCAATTGAAGCGATCCTGTATACAACAAATTATATATCAACACTTGATAGAAAGAACTTCCTAAATCAAGCAGTTAACGAAAATCTATCTTGCTTTCAGGTGAACGATGGATTGATGGGTTCTATCACATCAACTCGACCAGTACCCTCAATCCTTGCTTCTGTGCATCTCACTTATCCTCCCTTGCTAACTGATACTGGACACCTAAACCTACATTTTAGTAAAAACTGTAGCCTACTAATTGCGGAAAATGTAAGTAACCCTGATAATCTTGGTATGACACTACGCACTGCAGACGCTGCAGGTGTATCTGCTGTCTTAATATGTGGTGAAGGTGCAAGTCCTCTTCACAAAAACTGCATACGCGCATCCCGCGGTGCAGTTGGACGTATTCCCACATTCTATGCTACAGATACCATCTGTTCAATTGACGAACTAAAACAAGCCGGGTGGAATATTATAGGGGCAACAGCAAGTGCAGAAATTGAACTCTACGATATGCAATTTCCATCTCCTACTGCAATAGTTGTTGGTAATGAGAATACAGGATTGTCTGAGGAAACACGACAACAATGCACTGAATTAGTCCGAATTCCAATGGCAGCTGGACAATCGTCCTTAAATGTTGGTGTTGCAGCTGGTATATTATTATTCGAACTAAATAGACAGAGAATGATTAACGGAACAACTTCAAATCAAGGCAACCTTTTAAGGAGAAATATTTGAAGGTAATTTGAAAGCAAATGACATCGGGAGCCAATGCAAAACATGAACATGTAGGTCGGAGCGAGCGTAGCGACATTTAATATAAACGCTTAGTAACACGCATCAACTTAGAAATCTTAAACTAAATATCACTGACTAAAAAATACTATCATTGAAATTTCATAATAGAAATGATATAATGAGTATAACAATTCTGCAAATATAAAATCATACAGAATAAACATATTGGAGGTGAATCATGAATCGTTTTGAGAAGAAACAACGATCCCTAAATGCCTGCCTGATTGCAGGAATATTACACGTTTGTTTCGCTATCCTATTGACATTATTCTACTACACACATCTAAGTTACGAAATTCATGATGTAGTGGACATGGAATTTATTGATATGGATAAAGATGTAAAACAACGCATATTAAAAAGACCTCCGAAAAAGCCCCTAACACAAAAACAGACCAAAGAGTTTTCTGAATTCCGTCCAAAATTTGCTGACCTATCTGCATCATCAAATCCGATTGATGAAACCGTTAAACCATCTGACGAAATACTCATGCATAATGCAACAGAAACGGTTTCTCCAACTGCAACCGAACTCCCTGATGTTACAACACAAGCAAGACTCCTAAATAGTAATGCTACATCAATCGCTAAATCAGTGCAAAGTCCATTTGAAATAACTTCTGGAAAAGGTGTGGAAAGTCTTCGGCAACGGGTAAAAGGTAACGGTGATGGTGGATTTCACAGACTTGAATCTAAGGGAACAGCAGATATCGGTTCCATCGGTGAAGGGTTGGGAGATGGAAATGGTGATGGTGATGGAAACGGAAACGGTGGTACTAATCCCTTTGGTGAAGCACTAAAACAGATTGCAGACCATATTATTAGCACACGCGAACTTGATAAAGTCAACGTGGTTTTTGTACTTGATACGAGTCAAAGTATGCAGGATAACATACAACAGGTCGCAGATAACCTGTTTACAATGACTGATGCATTCGATCTTGTCAATCTGGAATACCACTTAGGGATGACTGAATTTAGTGTTCGGCGCGACGGACAAGAAATAAAAACACGGGCTCTTTTGCCAGATGTTAGCACACTACGTAGACGAATGAAAAATGTCAAATTGAGTGGAGATGAGAACGCACTTGATGCACTTTTACAGACGTTTGACTTAATTGAATTTCACGCGGACGCGGATAGACATTTAATTCTCGTTACTGATGAACAAGCAACAACGAGCATGAGACAAGAAAATCCAAATGAACAAGCAACAACAAACATGAGACAAGAAAATCCAAAAAAGATGATGCAAACGAAGGTAATTGATCGGGCACAATTTGAGGAAGTAAGAGTTAACGTCCTCGGACATTACGAACCCTTTCAACAAACCTTAGCGGAAACGACTGGAGGAACTTGGCAGGAAATACCCGGCAGTGTCCGAAGTGCTACTGCACTACCGAGTAATCGCGTTGGAAACCAAAAGTTCCTAAAAGTTTTCAGAGAAATTGCTGTAGATATACGCAAAAGTGGTGGAAAATCACTGTTCAGTCTTCATACAAAGTTCACTACGATCTTTTTAGATGGAATGTTTAATATTGAAAAATTAAAACAGGAATTATTTAACAATGGGATTGTATTGAAAGATCATATCATACAATCTGAAAATGCCGAAATACTGCAAAATGTTGATAGTGATCTATGGATTATAATTGACCATGCAAACGGACTACTCTATGCGATACGCCGTGAAAAGAATAAAATTACAGTTTATGAAGCCAATTATCCTGAACATTGGAATATTGGAGAGGATCTTATCGCTCGAAAGCAACAAAGTGGCACAAGGTGGGTACTCTATGACCAACCCAATCGACAAAATTATACCTTCATCAAAGACAAAGATCTTCTCGCTGTCCACATAGGAGGACAGCCTGGAACCGCTTCCAACGCTTCATCAGAACCCGTCGTCGACATTGTTGTAATGTTAGACTATAGTCGGAGCATGGGTGGGAAATCGCAGGCAATTATGCTCGGATTAAGCACACTCATCGGTAGACTTTCTATTTTTCCCCTAAAATACCGCGTAGGATTAATCCGTTTCGCAGAAGCAAAAGATGCTATTAAAGCAGTTGATGGTGAAATTGTCAGCCAAATGCCACTCAACGAGGTTGTTATCGAACAACTATTGGCTGATCCATTTGGTGGAGATGAACATCTGACAAACGCAATCGTAGATGGGTTACCAAAAATAAGATTTAGTCCTTACGCTAAGCGATTCCTACTCATTCTGACCGATGAACCCACAAAAGGAAAATACACCGCTGAACAAGCACTAAATCTATGCCGATCCTACGGAATAAAGGCTTATGTAATAGGGCACCCAAATCCTGATGATTTACAAACAAAACTTGCAAATGAAACAAAGGGATTATTCTATACAATGCCTAATCATTTAGAAAAAGACTATCCCAACCAATAAATTGTAGAGAAAGGGTTTTATATTAATGTCGACTTCAACAAGCACTCAACAACACAGAGAGATTGCAGCTGAACAAGGACCTATTTCAGTTGCAATAGTAACAGTAAGCGATTCACGCACGCCAGAAACAGACACTAACGCAGTATTCCTACGCGAACAACTTGAGTCCGAAGGAAACGGTGTAGTCGCATATCAGATAATCAAAGATGAACCTGACCAAGTATCTGATGTATTGGACAAAATGGCTGAGACCGATGCACAAGTTATTATTTTCAACGGCGGCACCGGTATTGCCCCGCGAGATACGACATTTGATGTTCTCAATCGCAAATTAGAAAAGACATTACCTGGGTTTGGTGAACTCTTCAGGATGTTCAGTTATGACCAAGTCGGTGCTGCAGCAATGTTATCACGCGCAACGGCAGGTGTCTATAGAGGGAAGGTTGTTGTCTCCACACCTGGATCAAATGCAGCTGTTCGGTTAGCGTGGGAAAAACTCATTGGTCCTGAACTTGAACATTTGGCTTGGGAAGTTGGACGTTGATATATGCACTACAGAATCTCACGGGTAAAGGTATACAAACCCCTTAACCAAGATCCATAATAGATGCCATTCGCATAACAGAAATATAGCACTTTCAATGCAATAACACATATCAGGCAAAGGGACAGTACCGCAATCAAACCATAATCTAACCTACCCATCTGTGATGACCGCAGAGATGTCCTTTGCATTGAAGTCTCTGGAGAGAATCCTCTACTCTCCACCGATTCTCCGAGGTTTGTCGCATGTCGTATATTTCCTGCTAAGATAGGACGAAAACTATTGACGACACCTCGTACAGATGCAAACAGATTGAACCGTAGATAACGGGCCCCTCGTAATCTCTGTGAACGTATCACCGCTGCGGCTTCAGAGGCAATCACGGGTATAAAGTGTAATGCAGTTGTCACCATAAAGGCAAGTGCCCCCGGCACACGCAATTGCGACAAAGCAAGAAGAAGGTCACGTGGTTGTGTGCTCCACACAATATAACAACCGATAACAAGCGTAGAATTGAACCTTAATGATTGAATAATCCCGTGAAACAACCCCTCACGATACACATGAATACCACCTGTCCACTTACCAATGAGAGGAAAATCTACAGGGACGAGTGTAATCAATACCGTGCGAGGAAATGCATTATAGAATATGCCTTGACTGTAAATGAGTCCCCAAGTGGTAAAGAAAAGGAAGATCAACAGTAATCGAATTTGCTTTAGAGTAGGCATAGATGAGACAACAAGGAGGATACTTGCCAAAAAACAGACCAACAATGCAGATGGACTGTCCAGCAAAATGACAAGACACCCGATTATCATCATGATTATGATTTTAGTTCTGGATTCCAGTTTAGATTTACATATAAACATTTTGATTATACACTTTTTTTAGAAGATCCAAGAAACGTTCAATATCCTAAAACGTCAACGAACACTTTTCGATTAGTTCCTGATCATTAAATGCAGTAATAGGTGATCCATCATAAATTAATTTTCCTTCATGCATCAATAGGATGCGATCCGCATATTTCTGGGTGAGTTCAATGTTATGCGTGGCAAACATAAGAGTTTTATTCTGTTGTCGGATCTGATTACAGAGTCTGTCCATCATACTTTGTAAGTGTCGAGCATCTTGACCAGATGTCGGTTCATCAAGCAAGAATATATCGGGATGTAGGGAAAAAGTTGACGCAACTGCAACGCGTTGTCGCTGACCGCGAGAAAGAGAATACGGTGCTTCTTCCGCAAAATCAGACAACCTAAACTGAGTCAACGTGTCATTGACTAAGGCATTCAGTTTGTCAGGTTTCACCTTCAGATTCTTGGGACCAAATCTCACCTCACTCCTCACCGTCTCAGCTTGCAACAATAGGTCTGGATTCTGAAATACTATTCCTACTTTGCCAGCAAATTTGCGAAGTTTTATTTGTTGCGTTGTCTTTCCATCAACCTTTACTTCGCCGGCTGTAGGTCGCAGCAAACCGCATATCAGATGGAGTAGCGTTGTTTTACCTGAACCATTTTCCCCCATTACGGCAACGACTTCTCCACGTGACACCTTTAAAGAAACATCACTGACAGCATTTATATCACTGTTTGGATATTGAAAGCGTAGTTTATGGACACCAAGTATAGTCCCATTAGAATGCTGTAATGAAGTGCGTTTTGTGGACATCGGTGTGGTAGTATCTGTTGAATCTGGCAACTCGACACCTAAGTTATGGAAAATTGTATCGTCTTGAAACGCTTCATTTTTTGGTAAGTCTAAGCGTAGATTTCCCTCATGCATCAACCATACACGGTTACATAGATGTTGTACCTGTTTGACTCGGTGTGTTGCCAATACAATAGTAATTCCAAGATCAGTATTCAATTGTTTGACAATGTTGAGAATATCTCTCGTTGCACGTGGATCCAGATGACTTGTAGGTTCATCAAGCAGTAAAACCTGTGGTTGCATTGCACAGATTGATGCAAGTGCTATACGTTGTTTCTCTCCTCCAGAGAGTTCTGCAATTCGTCTATTTTCAAATCCACTCAGACCTACCTGTTCTAAGGCTGTAGTTATTCGTTGTCTGATTTTATCAGGTGGAATACCAAGATTTTCGAGTCCAAATGCGATTTCATCCTCTACCAGTGTACAAAACAATTGATCATCAGGATTTTGAAAAAGAAGGGAGACTTGTTGACATGTCGTTGCGAGGGGTTGCGTGGAAACGTCAGTATTGTTAATACAGACAGTTCCAGTGAGTGTTCCCCCAGAGGAATGGGGAATCAGTCCGTTTATAGTGCGGAGAAACGTAGATTTACCACATCCGGTTGGACCTGTTAACAGCACAAAATCACCGGGTGATATTTGAGCATTTATACCATTCAGTGTTGGTGTTTCGCGACTTGGATAAGTATAGGAGAGATCTTCAATCTGAATTGGAACCATGATAACATAGAAATGTCAACTGTTAGGTTTGCAATTCTTCAATCTGAAATGGTATGGAACCGAAACGTTGCTCTAAATAATTGGATATGGATTCCGTGAAAGCATCAAAGGTTTCCTGAAGGTTCTGTTTGAAATCAGCATGGAGTTGTGTTTGTTGTGCGCGGACACGGGTTAAGAGATTGCTAACATACGCTTGTAACTCGCCAATACGTTCACTTTGTGCTTTTGCAAATGCAGCAACCGCTTCTTTAAATGCCGTCAATTCTGCCTCTAAATATTCAGCAAACAAGGAATCATGAAAATTTGCAAGGGCATTGTGGGCAGCATATTGAAAATCTATATGTATAGTTTCGTATTCTTTCTTAACTCTTGCGCTAAGTTGTAATGCGTATTTCTGCAATTCCTGTATCTTATCACCTTGAGAATTGACATATTGTGCAATTTTTGTTTTATAGGACTCCAATTCGCCACTCAGAAACGTTCTAAAATCCTCTACTGCAACTGTATGGCGGGTCATTTTTTCCAGATGGTAACCCATGACTGCTAATTTTACAGCTTCAGGAAACATTTTTCTATCAAGTTTTATTGTCCGAACTAAAAATTTTGCATATTCTATGCCCTGTCTGGAGAAGAGTTGTCGCTTGATTGATAGCAAAAATGCACGTACTTCTTCTTTCTTTATAGGTCTAACATTATGTGGGGTACGTGGCATGTGTTTGAGCAAAGTATAGCAGCGATCAAAGTAGTTCTTCAAAGTGGGGTCATAAAGTGTTGAAATAACACGTCGGTATTCTTGGATAAGTTGCTCACGCGGCATTTCAGGGACAAAATTCAAACTCATATCGGTATTGTTACCGCTGGACTCTACAAGTAATCTGTCTTCCATTTTCAGTCTGTGCCACAGATCGGTTTCTTTCAACGCTGTGAGTAAGCCAGCCATAGCCATTGGGATACCAGCATTCTGAATAAAATTAATGTGAGAGTCAAATTCTGTGTCTCCATCAAGCCCTATAATAAATCCTCCAGTCACCTCCAAACCTGCTTTCTGTATTTTTCTAATAGCGTTTAACAGGTAACTTCCCGCTTCTTCTTCTTTACTTGTGTTTTGTCCTTTAGAAGTTGTGATCAATGCTTCTTCATTTGGCGTTTCAATTCCAAGGAAAACCATATTAAATCCTGCAGCAGTTATTGCATCAAGCATTTCTGGTATTTCAACAAGATTCACACTCGCTTCGGTATAAAGTGTAAATGGGAAGTCGCGTTCCTTTTGCCACTCCTGAACTGCTGGCAGTAACCGCATTGCATCACGTTTGTTTCCTATAAAATTGTCATCAACAACGAACATAGCCCCTCTCCAACCAAGTTTATACAGTAATTCAAACTCATTGAGCATTTGTTCATTGCTTTTTGTGCGTGGCACTCGACCAAATAACTTAGTAATGTCACAAAATTCACAGTTGAATGGACATCCGCGAGAGAATTGGAGTGCCATTGAACCGTAAGCGTTTATATCAATAAGGTCATATCGAGGTGGAGGTGTCTTTGTTATATCAGGTTTTCTTGTTTCCTTGTAAACTTCATCTGCAGAACCACTCTCAAAATCTGTCAAAAAACCTTCAAATATTTCCTCTACTTCACCAAATAGGAAATGATCAACTGTTCCATCACACTCTTCTTTGATATTGTCATAGTAGGATGTAGGATGAGGACCACCAGCGATTATTGGCACAGCTGCCCGGTTGCATCGTTCTACTACCTCATATAACGATTCTTTCTGTACAATCATTGTTGACGTGAGGACCATATCTGCCCAATCGAGATGTTCATCAGTTAACGTCTCAATGTTCATATCAACGACTTGTAAGTTGTAATTATTTGGGAACATTCCGGCAATGGTCAATAAACCAAGCGGTGGCATTGAAGATTTTTTACCGAGGAATTCTAAGGCATATTTAAATCCCCAATAAGAAGGTGGGAATTTAGGATAAACGAATAGGGCATTTGGCATAATATATACAATACTCCTAATGGGTAAATGAAACACCCATCTTGCCAATAGTTTTTGAAGAATGAATTGGTTAGATATATTTCACTATGTATGATACTACAATTTAGAGTTTATGTCAAATATTTCGTTTTGTCCTCATACTTAAGAAATTTGACAAACCCGATAATTCTGATTACAATTCAGTGAGAAAAATTATATGAAGGAGTTACAAATTGAGGAATTATTTCATAATACTGCTTATTCTCATACTGGCAGTAATATATACTACTGGATGTGAAAAACAAATGGTAGATTCTGTGATGGATGTTGTTGATCAACCCGATGCACCATCAAAGGATGATCCTGAGGCGTATGCTGTTGCATTAGTTCAATCTGCCATTGATCTATACAAATCTGATGGTAAAGATGCCGTAATATCCTATCACAATGATCCTGCGAATATTGATGGTCAATGGTATGTGTTCATAACTGATGAAAACGACCACTTTATCGCACATGCTCAGAGTCCACATTTGATAGATCAAGATCTTAAAGTACTGCCAGGGATTGATAGTTCAGACCTTGGGGCTGAAATAGCTATGGCGACAGAAGAAGGAAAGTGGACTGATTATTTGTGGCCGAATCCAGAAACAAACAAATTGGAACAAAAGCGGACCTGGTCAATTCGGTATGATGGTTACCTCTTTGCTTCAGGATATTATGTGCCGTGGAGACCAGATCCTGCGACACCTCCTGTTGTTTCAAAAGAAGATCCAGCGGCGTATACACATGCAATTGTCTTGGAAGCAATTGCGCGTTACGAATATACTGGAAAAGAAGCCACTGCGACCTACTACAACGATAAAACTAATATAGATGGTCAGTGGTATGTATTTATTACTGATGAAAACGATCACTTTGTCGCACACGCGCCAAGACCAGACTTCATAGGTACAGATCTCAAAGATGTTGAATGGCTTGATGAGGATGTAGAACGTCATGATGGGTCAACATTAGGTACAAAAATTGCTAAGGCTTCCGTAACAGGAGACTGGATTGATTATTTGTGGCCAAATCCGGAAAGTGGTGTAACTGAACTGAAACGCACCTGGGCGATCCGACACGATGGGTATCTGTTCGGTTCAGGTTATTACATTTCAACTGAAACACAATAAGCAATGGAAAATTAGCATGTTTCTTATTAACACTTCTTGTGTTCTTTGCTGTTAAACAACAATGGCGAGGGTAGTACCTCGCCATTGTTATTTAAGGTGAATGTAGGAAGATTATTCTGTTTCTGTAGACTGTGATTGATTTTCTTCAAGTTTATCAATTAACTTATCAATCCTATCAACAAGTTTTTCAATCTTTTTTTCTAATTCATTCTCTGTAGAAAGGGCTTTGAGAACCTTGGTGTGAACGTATGGCTTGGTAGTAATGGATGGGGTAACTTTAGTTATGATTGGGTCAACATCAATTAACTTTACTATGTCAGCTTTATCAAGGGCTGTAGTTGACTTTTTGTTAAGTTCCTCAACTATTGCCCTAACCTTCTCTGCAACTTCATCAGTGTCATGTTTCATATCCTCAGACTGTTTCAGTATCTTTTCCTTCATTTCACTGATTTTCTTGGCATCTATTATTATTTGTGATCTGATGAATGGTTTGAGTTTGTATACCCTCTCCTGCATATATGCTTCTTTGTAAGTTTCCCAATCATCAGTTGCATCAATACCGAAGAGACCTGAAGACCAAACCTTAGGGTTCTTTTCAATGTGGACCAATACATCTCGTTCCAACAGATATGCCTGATATTCATAGAAATTGCTAATTTTTATCTTTTCATCCAGTAACATTTGAAGCCATTCATCTCGCGGATATTTTTCATCTACTACTTCTATGGGAGCAGGGATTTTGTACTTCAGAACAACCTTCCCATCTCTCTGATGTGTAAAGTATTGTGAGGATGTTTTCAACATGCCATTATATGCTTTGTCATAAGCTTCACGTAATGCATCAACATTTTGATCCACGTCTTTGGGCAGATTTCGGATATCTTTATCAAATAGATCTCTCAGAATATGTGCATTGACATGCGCTTCTGATGTTATCTCCAAATCATTGTTTTTCGTGTCAAAATAAGTCTTTACTTGGATTTTGGAATTACCTTTGTGTAATTTGGATTCTGGCAATTTATCCACAACTACACGCTCTTCTATATAAGATAGGTCTTCATCTGTTATTTTTTTAATCAGATCGTCTATTTTCTTAGAATTGATAATTTCTTCTGTTAGTAAATACTTGAGGGTTTTCTTGATATCATGATCTATATTCTCTTTTACAAACATGGGAGGAGAACTAATATCTTTTTTTAATTCTGCGGCAATAGCAGAAAACTGTTCTTTAATATTAGATTGCATTTCCGTCCAACGTTCTTTATCTATATCTCCAGCAGCTTTTAACATAGTCTCAGTCTGTTGTTCCACCCAAGTTTTCCATGGATCATCAACGGTTTTTGTATCAGCATTGACTATATAGAAGGCTGTTAATCCCAGAAGCATTATGAGGGCAATAGCAAAATAGGCACTATAGTTTTTCATTGTTCTTCTCCATAACAATAATATAAATTGAATCATTTTAACTAATGATAGTTGTCAATATCGGTTGGTGAATAGTTAGACTATTCTAACGGATAGATTACTTTTTAATACACCTATTTTCTTACATTGTTCCATTATCTTTTTTATGATTACTTTCAAATAGATGCTGGATTGCACTCACTGCTGTTTCTGTATCTCGGAGAATAGTGTTCTGATGTTGTAGTGCTAAAATTCTATCAATTTCATGCGAAAGTTCCTCAAGACTACAGAGATTCAATATCGACTGTTCTTGCATATAACTATAAACTTCATACCTTTTATGTTGTTTCTGTCTTTGCTGTGTGAGAGATAGAACTATCACCTTGCAACCACTGGATGCTGCTTCACATACCATTGAAAAACTGTCTGCTGTTACGATAAGTAAATCACTTGCTGATAGAATGGTTTGATACGGATCATCAAGATCTGAAGGTGTATCAGGATCAATGAACAAAGGACACCAATCCGCATTTGTGAACTTTGATTTTAAGTAAT
Source organism: Candidatus Poribacteria bacterium (assembly GCA_022825665.1). Taxonomy (GTDB): domain Bacteria; phylum Poribacteria; class WGA-4E; order WGA-4E; family WGA-3G; genus MSPOR6. Next base: position 1,671 of record JAJDWI010000086.1, on the reverse strand, counting down.
TAGAAACGTCTGTAGGTGTTCTTCGAGATGTCGTTAGTAATATCTGCGCGTTGATGGTTTTAGCAACTTTATCACATGTTGTATGCAGCTGTTTTGCATCTTCAACCGTTATTGTCTCGTATTGATCGGTTCCTCCTAAAAGGATTCCAATTACTGGACGTTCTTGCAGGTGTAGGGCTTGTTTCAGATTGTCTCGCTTCGTCTTTAGGACGTCAGGAGAAATTGGGTTTGGGACACCAATTGTTTTGCATACATTGTTTCGGTCTTTGGCACTATTCCATGATAACATCGGTAGAATTGCAAGGTCAAAATGTCGGATACCAATAGGCGAAGGTCTGCGACAGGTGACTGTTTTAGCATTGAGGAGTTTACCGAGAAGTAAATTAACAGCAGCTACGGATGATCCAGTCGAAAGAACTAAGTCCATACCTTGAATTTGTAAAACTGCATTGTAGGAGGAAGTAGTAAGACTCCAGCGAAGGAGGAAACGAATCATTGAGGTTGACAGTGGCATGCCTCCGGAAACACACATGATTATGCGTAGGAGATTATCGCGCCATTTATGTTGGAATTCTATCTCAAGCCATTCCATACGACAATCTGGTATTTTATTGATAATGCCTAATGATTGTTTGTAATGCCCTGGCTTTTTATCACTTAACACAACAATATTCATTGTAGTTTATATTCAATCAATTCAGAAATGCCGTGTTCATCTTCAATTTTAACTATGCCTACATAAGGTACAAACCAGATCGTTTGCTCGCGTATAATTGATACCTCATTTGATAACAAGGTTTGCAGGATTTTAGTATTATATTTGATTTGAAATGTGGTTTCAAACATACCTACGGGGGTTTCAATGGTCTCTTCACTTATTACTACACTATCAACCATGAAATGCACCTCAAAAGGAAAATTAAGGAGAGTCAGGTTTTGTAAAGATATATTTCCATTGACTTCTACATTGAGCACATTCCATTGAGAATTGGAAATCAAAGGGATTTGGAGGAAAAGTAGGTCAGGATATGTAATTGGTTCAAGTGTTACATTTACTTCCAAGCCTTCAAATTCATCTTTTACTGATGTAAGGAGATTGGTTTGTATATAGCGGTCTATCTGTTCTCCAACATCAAAAAGGATCTGATTCTGTTTAACACTGAAGAATGTCGGATTTAGGAAATCAATTTCTGTTTCTGCATTTGAAGGATTATAGGCAAAGGTCAGATAATCTTTATCTTGAGAGTCGTTGCTTTCTGTAACTTCCCGCACCCATTCTGATCCGTCAGCATTTCTATAAACCCACCTGCTGCCGAAAGCATCGGGGAAGTAGTTCGGTTTTGTCTTGGCAGGTTCTGGTAGTTCATCGGAACCACATGCAAAAAGCAACAAGATACTGCATAGTGTGAAAAATAATGTCCTCATTACATCTGAGATTTTACAGTTTACTTGAAATGTTGTCCAGAAGAAAATAGAGTAATTTAACGCTCTTCCGTCAAATCCCCATGCTTTAGCTTGTGGAATGTAGACGGCTAAGGCTGTTATTGAAAATTAATTTGATAATCTAATCAATCTATGGTATAATATACCATACACAATCATAAAAAGATGAGATATTATGCCACTCAAAATCTCTAATAAAAAGCGTGATTACCGCACAACAAACAAAAC
>JAJDWI010000119.1 GCA_022825665.1 Candidatus Poribacteria bacterium | reverse complement strand
GCGTTTGTAGTCGCGCAATTTATTGCGCCTCTTACATTTTTCTCCTAATTGCGAATTACAGACTCTCATAATGAGACAGTATTTATTAGAAATGGTATATATCCTGATTCAGACTTTTCTTATCCTGAAAATCCTGAAATCCGGGGAATGCCAAAAGGCATTCATACCGTTGATTTGGAAAATCCTGGTTCAGAAACCATCGTGGGGGCGGGGTCTCCCGTCCTATATGCGTCAACTTAAGGAAAAAACCCGTTCGTAGTCGCGCAATTCATTGCGCCTCTTATATTTGGATTTATTAGAGTCTCAAAATGTAGTTCTATTTATTAGAATTGGTATAATACAAATTCCACTTGATATATTTCGTGAATAAATGTATATTACAAGTAGACTCTCAATATACAAAACTACAATACAACTTATATTAAAACAAAAAATGGATGAAAAACGGGCTAATGGACGCTACTATACTTGCGGCAATCCGTTTCAAATAAAACCATTCCAAAGATGGGCAAAAGACTCCGATTTAGAACAACAAGTAGCATTAGAACCTTTTGCAGGTGCAAAGCATATTCCACAATTGATTGACACAGCACAATTGAAATGTCAAGATTGGAAGACTTACGACATTGAACCAGGAGCAAAAGGAATCTTGCAACGTGATACACTCACAGACTTTCCTAAAGGGTTTGATGTCTGTATTACCAATCCACCGTGGTTAGCAAGAAACTCTGCAACTCGTCGTGGGTTGCCATTTCCAGAGTCAACAAAGTACAACGACCTTTACAAATATGCACTTGATCAATGTCTCACTAATTGTGGTTGGGTTGCGGCAATTATTCCAGAAGCATTTATTCGGAGTGGTTTATTCTTGGATCGGCTATCCGATTTTATCTCTATAGTTCCGCAAACACACATCACAGAACAAAATCGTGAACCTAAAGTCACCAGTAATATGTTTAAGGATACTGAACACCCGGTAGGTCTTGCACTTTTTGAACCGAACGTCAATTCAGATGTTAGGGTTTGGCGTAATAACCAAATGCTTGGAAAACTTGACGAACTTAGGAAACACTTACCACTTCCCTCAAGCAACCGAAACATAGTCTTCAATGAACAAGATGGTAATCTGGGACTGATCGCTATAGATAATACCGTTTCTGCTTCAATCCGTTTTTGTCTACCAGCAGAATTGGGTGGATATAAAATCCGTTCCCATTGTCGTTCAATCACGAAAATCGGTGTACCGTGGGATGTAGATATAGACATGCTTAATACTCGTTTAACAACAATCCGAGAGAATACCTATGATGTTTTTTTCACTGCGTTTAAGGGTTTGAGACGTGATGGTTGTTACCGTCGCCGTTTGGATTGGAAGTTAGCACGTGCAATTATTGATGGAGATTATTCACAATTAAAACTGGGAATTACATAGTACTATAGTTTGGACAGTATCTGTCCGTTTCAGGATAAGTGATCAAGGATTTTCCATTTTTTTAGGTTTTCATTAGGATCGCAACTCGTAATCAAAGTATGTTTGATACATGCCTAAGTAGCCCCAGAGGGGCGAAATGTGTATAGAATATGAAACTCCCCAAATACAAAGCCCCAGAGGGTCGACAGGTGGAAAAACCAGTCCCGTTAGGAAGCATCATGCTTCATTGAAATTGTTTCATATCTTCTAAAATTGTCCAAACTATAGTACATAATAAAACGTAGACAAAAAACGCGTTCGTAGTCGCGCAATTCATTGCGCCTCTTACATTCAAATCTAAATGGGAAAATAATTTATAGAATTGGTATAAGATAATCACTGATCCTGATAGTCCAGACGTTCCTGACCTTGAGGAAGAGATAAACCAATTAGTATACAAACTATACGAATTAACACCCGCAGAAATAAAGTTAATTGAAAAGGAAACTAACCAATGAAAGTCTTAGTTATCGGTGGAACAGGAAACATTAGTCGTGGAATCGTCGCAGCACTGCTTGATCGAAACCACGAAGTCGTCCTTTTCAACCGTGGACAGCATGTTGACCCACCACCAACATATATTCGTGTGATTCAAGGTGACCGGCAACATCGAGACGATTTTGAGTCAAAAGTTAGCGCGGAAAACTGGGACGCTGTTATTGATATGATTAGTTTCAATGCTGAAGATGCTGCGTCTGCACTGTGGGCATGTCAGGGAAACGTAGGACACTTTATCCAATGCTCAACCGTAATGACTTATGGACCGCCTTTCAGTGGGATAAATCTGTCCGAAACAGCACCTTTACAAGGCACATCAGGATATGGACTTAACAAAGTTGCAGCAGATAACTTATTATTAGAAGCACATGCGCGCGATGGATTCCCTGTAACTATTTTTAAACCCTCCTATACGCACGGTCCCGGTATGAATCTACTACGCCAAGTAGGTGGAGATGGGAGTTGGATTGATCGGCTACGAAAAGGGAAACCAATTCTCTCTGCAGGTGATGGATTGAACTATTTTCAATTCCTTGCATCGCGGGATGCCGGAGATGCGTTTGCAGGAATACTCGGTAAACCTGAATGTTTTGGTGAAATATACAATATCGTCCATCCGCAAGCACGCACTTGGGACGAATGGCACCGTGCTGCAGCCGAAGCACTCGGTGTTGACATAGAAATTGTGCATGTATCTCAAGAGACACTGATAGCGATAGCACCTGAACGGTTCAGCGGTTTACGAGGAAACTTCGGACATACACAGATTTTTAGCCACGAAAAACTTGCAACAACTATACCTGAATTCAGTCCACAAATTCCGGTAACCGAAAGTGTTGCGGAAAACATTGCTTGGATGGATAAACATAATCGGGTACCAGATAGTGATTCAGATGATTTGGAAGATAAGATTATAGAAACAATCCGAAATCTACCACGCATGCGTTAACTGAGAGGTAAAGAAATTATGCAAATAAAATCAGCGTTAAACTCTGAAAGACTTGATCTTGTTGAACATGATTTACGCGAAGTCGGTTTCCATATCATTGAGAATGTGATTTCTCCTGAAGAAGCAGACGAAGCACGCGAAGCAATATGGAAAATGGTTGATGAAGACATTGCTAACGGATATGACCACAGTTATGGTAATGGTAAAATACGACGCGTCTGGGCAATTGTTGGAAAATCACTAATCTTCAGAAGACTTATTCAACATCCAACGGTAGTTGCAGTATGGAAACGGATGCTTGGCGAGGATATGATTGCCTCAACGTTTACCGCGAATATCGTAGGACCGGGTGCCCCTGCAGGTGGTTGGCACATTGATTACCCATATTGGGCAATGCAATCACCTTTTCCATCAGGTTCTCTAACCGGACAAACGGTGTGGATGTTAGATGAATTTACAACAGAAAACGGGGCAACTGCGTGCATTGCGGAATCACACAAAACCCTCCGCCGTCCTGAATTAGGAGAAGCAGAAGGGCTTGAGATGAGTGTTGCAACTGCACCGAAAGGTTCTATTCTATTTACTAACGGGGCAATTTGGCATCAATGTCTTCCGAATACTACAGACGCACCGCGCGTTGGATTACTCGGTATGTATAACCGTTCTGTCATCTATCCACAAGAAGATATGCCTCGACAGTTGACAGACGATGTGTTAGTTGATGAAAGTGATATTTTGAAACAGCTATTAGGTAGAAATATACCGTTTCGGCACCCTGACCAAGGACAGAATTGGCATCGCACAGAAACAGGTTTTCGTCTATGATTGCATTCAGTTTAGTGCTTCATAGGTCGCAACGCGCGCTCAGACCTACGATAAAACTCCTTGTAACAATAAACACAAGATACTTAGAGCTAAATGATTTTAAATTCCTAATCTTGACAAAATAATAATACTTATGATACACTGAAAATCGCACATTATAGGAATAAATCATTCTTGATCCAGAATTTATAGATCAACACATCTTATTCTTTTATACCAATCTCTACTGTTATGAAAAACTTGGAAAATCTTATTGAACGTTGTCATTATCGTCACCAGAACTCACTTCGACAACGTAAAACAAAAGCAACACCCGCACTGTATAAAGGTATCTCTTATCATTTTACTGTCCAGTGTGCGTACAAATACCCGATAAAACTCTATGAACTTGAACAAGCGGGTATTTCCTTTATGCCAATAGGACGTGCCCCCTATCACGACCGCGGTCCCAAGCATTTTACAGGTGAACGCTTTTTGAAACGTCAAAGTACATCAGACTGGAGAGGATCAATATGGCACAAATCGTGGGGGATACAAATATATACCGGTAAACCTTCAGAACGCAATGGCGCGCTATGGCACGATGTAGAGATAACTTATGACACTATTTGTACTGCTCCAGACGCTGTCTATACATGCATTAAGGCACTCACCAACGCTGTTGCTAACCCCTTATTGACCCTATCAAAATCCGGAGGAATCCGCTTTTCCTGCAGAGTACCGAATTATCTCCATCCGAATACTAAGGACGCAAAGCAATACATCTATAAGCATACTCCTAATTCAGAAAATCCATACCATCGTGATGTATACCTTGAAATCATTGCGGAAGAAGGATACAGCAAATGGGATGCACGCTATGAGATATTAATTGGAAATCTATTAGATCCCCCAATCATATCAAAGGAGGTACTTTTCGCTGCAATTGATCCTCTTCGTGATTTACTTCACGTGCCAACACCGTTGGGAGAAGATACAACGGAAGACTCCGCTCTAACTAATCTAATTGCAACTACATACAATAGATCATTAAATCTTAATCTTGCAATACAAGCGTTTATTAAGAAAGATTTTGTATATTTACGAGAAGAAAACAACATACACTACTGGACCCATCAAAATAGCAAGATTGCTGTTGATCATGTGTCATTATGGGAAGATAAAGGTATTGTATGGGTAGAAGCATCTACTCCTGATTCTGGAATACCGATGGAAGCAGCACCAATAACAGATGTCTGGGACGATACCGGTATCTTACCGACTTTGAGTAGTAAAGAAATACCTGTAACAGACAAAGTGTTAGCTATCCGTGAAGGAAATCTTAGTCCGTTAGCATTAAAACGACCATCTCCTGTTCTACACAAGCCAGATTCTGTCAACAAAACCTACAACACACTTGAAGAAACATCCAGACAGATGAATCGCGTATTTAAACAAAATGCACGTATTATCGGTCTTTTTGCTGAAACAGGAGCAGGGAAGAGTTATGCAGCAGGTTCCTATATTCTCAACGATGGCACGGTTAGTCTTACAAGTAACCTCGCAACAATGAAAGAAATTGAACGAGACTTTGAAAAACGAGGTGTTAAAATGGTTGTTAGGAAACCTCGGAGTTACTTGTGGGAACAGGTAAAAAACATATCTGTCGCAGAACGAATGGAAACTCCATTTCAACGCGGCAATGTTTGTGAAGATCTGGAACGTTGTTCTGCACTTGAAATAAAAGGCGGGAATCCAGACGAAAGTATATGTCCGAAGTGTCCGGTCCTCACTGAGTGTCAGCAAAAAGGATATTTGTCTCAGAAAGACGCATTAATTAATGCTAAAGCACAAATAGCACATCCAGCAAGAATATTTTTGGACCCAGAACGTTCTGAAATTGCGGAAGAATTACTTGATCAGGTAGATGGTACAGATAGATTATGTATCATTGATGAAGCAAAAGTTCAACAACTTTACATTAAATGTAACATATCAAAACACTCTTTAGAAGTTTGGGGAAAGAGGTGGAAAGGGAATGCATTAGGAAGTTTTGCCGATGCGTTAATAAATGCACTACAAACTGGTGACGTGCCAAATGGTAATGCTATAAGGTGTGTACGTGCAATTATTCAGGCATTTGAACCGCAGGAAGATGATCTTATCCAACAGATGTGCTTAGTCAATATATCTGGTAAAGTTGTACCTCGTGAGTTAATTGATGATGAAACAGGGAATCCATTAGCACATTTCTCCATAGAGTTTGAAGGTGGAACCTCTGCTTATATTCCACTTGACGAAAATACAACAACCAGACTTATTAAACAAAAAATCCAAGTCTTTCCACTCCAAGACTTTGTCCCTAACAAAGACATGAAAATTTCAATGTCAATCACTCAAACCATTGAATTAGGTATCTTGGATATATCCACCATAAAAAAAATCAAAGAATTACCAAGAGTCTATCGTAATCCAGATTGGACATTTTGGCATCAGATCAAACGTTTCTTCACATACTACAAGCAGAACGCTGATGCACCAATGATATGGGACAACGATATGTTAGAGTTTTGGGTGCCACCAGTTCTGCATCCGAAAGTCAAACGGTTACTAATCATGTCGTCAACTCTTAACGAAAGAGACTTACACAGAATATTCCCAGATGAAGAAATAAAAACACAACAGATCAAACCCACGACATGGGTACCAGGGAATCGTGTATATCAGATTCGCTCTGGTATCTATCCACGTCAAACGATTTTAAACTATGATACGGATTGGGACGTACTTGGTATGTCTGAAATTGGACAACGCTTTTTTCTCGGTATCCAAGCAGAAATTAAGAGTAACCCAAACGTTAAGCACGCCATTATCTCAGGGGCACCAACAAGTAGACATTTGGAGAATATCGCATCAATTGAGAATGTATGTGTCGTGAAGAATTACAAACAGTTAGACGACATAGATTCCATACTTGAAACAGCAGACGTAATTTGGTTAGTTGGCGTACCGTATTTATCACCAGGGGTCACTTTAAGGAATGCACAGATTATGTATGGAAACAGTGAAACATCCCTCAGTTATGAGGGAGAATCGGAATTTGGAAACTATAAAGATGAACGTGTCCAGTCTGTTTATAAACGAAATGTAAGCGGATTACTCAAACATATTATTGGTCAAGTAGGATTAAACCGTTTACCCAACAAAACAGTCGTTTTACTGACAGGAACACCACTGTCCAACATAACTGATAGACCTGAAACGTTGCTCTTTGATTGGGAAGACTTTGAGATTGCTGGTGGATTAGACAAACTGGATGAAACTATTGCCACACGCCAGCACTACGAGACAGAAAGAGACAATTTAACTGCTGAATCTGGAAGAGATAAAGTTCAACAAGTTTTGGGATGTTCAAAAGTTCATGCAAACCGTATATTGAACAAACTCAGGGGTGGTAGAATTATACGCATTCCATTCCGTGAGCAAATTCTATCTCTCCTTGCCGATGGTGATAAAAAGACTGCTGAGTTGGTTGCTGCAATTGAAGGACATCCAACCTCCGTTAGAAACGAACTCAAACGCCTTATAGAACTTGGCGATATTGTAAAAGTCCGGAGAGGGGTGTACACACTTCCTAATGCTTAGGAATATAACCTGTTCCACATTTGTCACAGATCAAAGACGCACGCATTCAGTTCATAACTGAGTTTGATTGTTCAATCCCATAGGTGTCGTTTCGTTCTAACCAACTTATGATATATATTCCTTGTAGTATTCTTCAATGTATATTCTAACAAAGTAATCCTGCGACACGAACTGTAAAACTTGACTGACATCATGCAACATGTTAGAATATCAAAAAAATAGGAGAGGAGACAAGATGACACTAATATCTCTGTTTGAGCAGACAATTCAAGATTACGGTGACAAACCCGCATTAGCACATAAACCGAAAGGTGGAACCTATCAGGATATATCTTACACCGAATTCGCGGAATCGGTAGATGTTTTCAGCAAAGGACTAAATGAGTTAGGGGTACAAAAAGGTGATAGGGTAGCTATTCTATCCGAAAACCGTCCAGAATGGGCAATTACAGACTTCAGTATCCTCAAATCAGGCGCAGTAAACGTACCGATGTTTTCTACATTGACCGCAGCACAAGTCGGATATATACTCAAAGATTCTGGTGCTAAAGTTATCTGCGTATCTACCAAAGATCAGTTGACGAAGGTAATATCTATTCGCGATGAAGTGCCATCACTTGAGCACATCATTATCTATAATGAACTTGATGATGAAGTTCCAGCAGATGTAAGCCAATTTGTAGATGTATGTAGTAAGGGTTCGGAAACAGACAGATCTATAGAAACTGATATAGATGAAAACGATCTTGCGACGATAATCTATACCTCTGGAACGACAGGCAACCCTAAAGGTGTTATGCTAACACATGCGAATTTTATTTCAAACTACAATGCTGCTAAATCACTGATTGATGTCACTGAAACAGACGTGTTGTTATCCTTCCTTCCGTTATCTCATGTATTTGAACGTCTTGGTGGACACTATGTTCCTCTGTTTTCTGGTGCAAAGGTTGCGTATGCTGAAAGCACATTCACCGTCGCACAAAATATGCAAGATGTTTCACCAACAGTAATGCTCAGTGTGCCAAGATTGTATGAAACAATGCACGATAGGGTATTACGGGCTGTACAGGCAGGATCATCCCTCAAACAGAAGATCTTCCACTGGGGTGTCTCAGTCGGATCAGCAGTGAGTTCAAGAATACAACACGGAGAAAAACCTTCTGCATTATTACAATTGAAACAGAGTATAGCGGATAAACTTGTTTTCGCAAAATTAAAGGCTGCAACTGGTGGAAAGCTTAGATTCTTCGTGTCTGGTGGAGCAGCATTACCAAAATCAATTGCTGAATTCTTTCATGCAGCCGGAATACTGATTTTGGAAGGATACGGTCTAACAGAAACTTCACCAATTATCAGTATGAACCATCCGGACAAATGGAAATTTGGTACTGTCGGAGCACCTATCCCTGGAATTGAAGTGAAAATCGCTGAAGATGGTGAGATAATTACTCGTGGACCTCACGTAATGAAAGGGTATTTCAATAATGAAGAAGCTACCACAGAGTCTATTGATTCAGATGGATGGTTCCACACTGGAGACATAGGCATTTTTGATGAAGATGGATTTATCAAGATTACTGATCGTAAGAAGAATATTATTGTCCTATCCAATGGTAAGAATGTCGCGCCACAGCCGTTAGAAAGCCAATTGGTACAAAGTCCTTTTATTACTCAAATAATGTTGGTGGGAAATGAACGAAAGAATATTGCTGCACTGATTGTACCGAATTTTGATGCGCTCAAATCATGGGCATCAGAGAACGGTGTTGACACAAGCGACCTCCCAGAATTACTGAAAACACGCGAGGTACAACAACTTATTCAGAGTGAAATTCGTGAACGTCTGACAGATTTTGCTGACTTTGAACAGGTCAGACGGTTTGCTTTGCTTGAAAAGGAATTCTCACAGGAAGAAGATGAGATGACTCCGACACTAAAGCTAAAACGGAACGTTATTATAGAAAAATACAGTGATGTGATAGAGGGTATGTATCCTGACGAGTCGTAATCTTTTGGTTTCAACTGCTATTTCTGCACCGGTGTTAAAATTGCTATGATGTCTTTTGGTAGTTTCGCATTATGTTGTTCCGCGATAGTAATATGTGTGGACATAGTCCGACAGGTTTTCTGTTATCATCTAATCGCATCTATCGGTTGAATTGATGTTTCTATCGGAGCGTCGTCAACAATCTCAATATGTGTTTCTACATTTTCTAATGGTGCAATTGAAAGACAGCATCCTAAAGCATTGAGTACGGTTCTAAGTGTATCAATCCGTGGTGCTTCGGTGCTCGTTAACACATCTGAGAGAACATGGATATCAATGTGGAATTTCTTTGCAACTTCCGTAATACCTCCCTTTGCTGTAACAATACTCTCTAATGCTGTTTGAATAACAGCTACATTCCCATGGGATTGGTATTCTTCCATTATAGCCGAGAGGTAACCACTCATATCTTCCTCTTCGGCAAGTTGTTCAATCATGAACTCTCGCCATGTTCCATATACCTTAGTCATTTAACTTCTCCCTTGTCCTGTATTCTGTCCAATACCTTTTTGCACTTTTAATATCCCTATTCTGTGAAGACTTGTCACCACCACAAAGCAGGAGAACGATTCTATTGTCCATTTCACCATAATAGATGCGATAACCTGGACCGAAGTCAAGCTTTAGTTCCATAACCCCGTCACCTACAGATTTATAGACACCGAGGTTGCCAGTTTCAACAGAATCTATACGTGCTTGAATCCGATTTTTTGTCCTCGTATCCCGAATTGAATTAAACCATTCTATGAAAGGTTGGGAACCGTCTGGAATTTGATAAAAAATTATTGTTCGCGGATGAACATCACGCATTGATGATTTTTCACATGTAAATAAGCAACAAGTTCTATACTGAGTTATGCTGATTAAAACTTACACAGACTTTAGCATATAGTATCATGTTTACCCTGATAAGTCAAGATGTGTGTAAAACGAATTATACGATTCAGTGGTTTCACATTGTCTAATCCAACCTGCGACTATTCCATAGGAAAACACCTAAGATGGCACAAGAACAGTAAGTCCGTGCTTGATAATCTCAATTGTGGCGGGTGTTTCACACATCGGTTCACCATCAGCATATAGGGTAACTGGCGGGTCGGTTTGTATCTTTAGACTACGAGTCTGGTGGATGTTCACTGCGGGGTGAAATAGGTGTCCTCCCCAGAAAAGCGTAACCATAAGCAACAACACCGTAGAAGATGCAACCTCCCGAATGATACAGACATCAAAGACACCATCATCATATTGTGCGTTTGGTACAATCTTAAATCCACCTCCATAGCTGTTTGTGCTTCCCGTTGCAGCAAGTAGTATTGTCCCTTCATAGACACCAAAATCACCTTCAATTCGAACAGATGGACACTTGTATTGGGATAGTGTTGCAATAGCAGCGTAGACATAGGATGCTGTTCCTGAAAATGGGGTAGTGCGCGCTGCTGCGCGACGACTGACCTCTGTGTCGTAACCACAGGTAGTTATCGTTGTGAAATAACGTTCTGTGCCATTTTCTGAACGGACGTATCCTAAATCAATTTGCTTGGGTGTACCGGTCAATAGTGTTTGGATGGCAGGCTGTGGCTTTCGCGGTATTTTTAGAGCAGTAGCCAAATCATTACCTCTACCGCATGGAAGTATACTTAACGTCACATCTGGAACTTTGGCAATACCGTTGACAATTTCGTGTAGTGTACCATCTCCTCCACAGGAGATAACCCACTTAATTCCATTTGATACCGCTTCTTGTGCAAAACGTTTGGCATCTCCTGTCCCAGTTGTTAATTGGATCTGACCTTTATGGTTGGCTGCCGTCAACTCGGTCAATGCTTGTTCAGCAACTAATTTTGCTCTGCCTTTGCCGGATATTGGATTTGCGATTAGGATAAAATTGTCCATATTGGTATTGTGTTTATTTCAAATTCAAAATGAATATAGAAGACGCGTTAATTACACGTCCTAAATTGTGTTTCTTTAAAGATGTGTGGTTAGAATACAGTATTAGGTTCCTAATTATTTTATTACAGCAATCTTACCCACCTTTTTCTGTGTCTCAAATTCCAACATATAGATATAGATACCGGTTGTTACATCTCCGATACTGCCGTTTGTCAACCACCACTCTTTGGTATTTCCATCGCTTTCGGTAACATCCATTTTTTCAAGTAATTCTCCTTTGGGTGTGAATAGTTGAATGCGTGTTCCAATGGGAACTTTATCAAATGTAATTGTTCCTTTGTCTGTGTGGTGAGGACGAACAGGATTCGGATAGACACGTAACTGCGTGAAGTCTTTTATTTCAGATTTAAACACATCCTTATGGATTTCAACCGGAGTTGTAGAGACTTGAATAGCGTTATCATCAATATCTGTAACATTAGATACTGCAATCTCATATTGGATAGTTGGAATAGAAAACAGCGAATCCAATTTCTCTCTATCAAATGCTAATAATGCGCGTCTACCCATTCTATCACGGATTGCAGACATCGGCAACAACCCACCCAGTTCATTCGGTTTACGTAACAGATATTGACGTTCATTGCCAATTGTTGAGTTCATTTGCCTATCAAAGGTGACAATAATCCAATTAGGGGACCGGTAGATTGCTCCCACAATTTTCGGAGAAGTACGTGGGGTTACTGATACCGGTTCACTGTGTTCTGTTTCAATACCTTTTTCGTCCGTCGCTGTAACACTATACCAATAGGTCATATCTTTTTCAACGGTTCTATCTAAGTATCTGGTGGAAGTAAGGTTGCGAGCAATGATTTCAAACTTAGTATTATCAGGTGTTTTCCTTTTTACTCCTTCTGCGCGATAGAGTGTAAAAACTGCTTGCGATTGCGTCTTTTTTGCTGTCTCCCAAGTAACTTGAACAACCTTTGCTGTTATCGGAGTAGCGGAAACGTCCCAAGGTATAAGTACATCTACAGAATCGCTATCCGATGCAAAGGCAGATTCAATATAACTCATACCTCTATCAACATTAATGTAAAGTTCTTGGAAACCGTTATTGTTCAGATCCGCTGTAAAGAGTGTGGGGGTTTCGGCAACTTTCTGATGATAGACAGGTATCAATGTTCCGCCATCCCACTTCATGATATATAGGTTCGGTTGCGTGAGGACTACAAGTTCGTTGTTATTATCTCCATCAAGTTCTCCTATTGCGATGCTATTTCCATCAAGTCGATACGGGGCAATTGCCTGTTCCCACAACTTCCGATAGTTTCCTGATGTGTAGGTTAAGATTATAAATTTCCATATAGGTGAAACAGATGGTACATCTGGAGGTGAAAAGGTGCCTCCGACAACCAATTCTGGTTTACCATCTCCTGTCAAATCTCCAGAGATCAATAACTCAACATCATCCATCTTTAAGTTATTTTGCCATGTAAGATTGAAACTGTCGTTTGCATTATTGGAATATATAAAAAGTTCACCTTCACTATCACCAAAAACAATATCAATGTTTCCGTCAACATTGATATCATCAATCACAAAGTTCTGAGCAAAGTTATTTTTCCCTTCAGTTTCATTGACCAATGCTACAGTTCTGTCATATAGGTTATTTCCTCTATTCTCAAAAATGAGAATTCGGTTGTTGTTATTATCAATCCCAATGATTTCTTTTCTACCATCTCTATCGAGGTCAGCACTTTTTCCTACTGAAATAAATGGAGTTTCCCAGACAATTTGGGTTGGGTATCCATCTGGCTTTACGTTCTCAATCAAAAAAGTTCTATCTTTGTCAGTTGCGAGTACCTCCAGCAAACCGTCGTTGTCGGTGTCATCAATTGACCACGGTGTAAACGTATCTAAATCTATCTCTGAATTTAGCAGTTCAGTAGATTCGGCAATCATTGCATGATCGGATAGGGAGTGTACAAGTTTATATTGACCTGTTGGTGCACGTTCATAAATAACGAGGCTATCGGGTGTTGTAAGTCCACCTTTAGCTGGCTTAGATAGGGATGTACCCACAAGTTCAGGCAATCCATCCTGATCAAAGTCTGCAGCGACACTTGCGAAATGATGTGAGGAAAGACCGAGTTCTTTTTCAATAAACCCATTTGGTGATATTACATTACTGTCAACATCTATTGTGTAGTATTTCCCGTTGTTATCATTGACAGATTTTAAACCAACGGTGTTCTGTGCTGCAATGTAAAACTGGTATGTACCCGCCTCTAATCCTAAAGAGAAAAAGTGCTCTTTACCGAGTGCTCTCTCCTCAATAGAGGAAAAAGGGGTGATTCTACCTATATGTCTATAATAGAAAGTACTTCGAGTTACATCATCAGTTGCCCAAGTAAAAAGAGTACTTGATTCGTTTCCATATAAGGTTTCAATAGCAGTAATAGAAGTAATTTCGGGTGGGGTTCGCTCTACTGTTAACACAACCTGATCATGTGTTTGTGCACCATCTCTGCTTGTGACAACGAGACGGACAGTATATACATCCTCTGGCACATTCGTTGTATCCCATATAACTAACTGTTCAGTGACTTTTTGCGCCGTTATAGCATCAGTAATTGGTTCAAATGAGGTAGGTACATTAGAACTACCATAAAATAGCTGCCACTGCTCAAATTTATACCCACCTGCTGTCCCGATTAAGGAGATTGAATTTGATCCACCACTGTTTGTTTGCGGCGCATGAATACGTGCTTGCAAGACACCACTACCTAACAAAGCGCGTTCTGCGTTTACAGTTCCTGCTCCAGCAAGTTTCGGATCAGGTTCTTCGGTATCCTTGCCTAAAACAACATCGGTAGTATTGATAAGAATCTGTCGGGTCTCTTCATTGGTAAGGTCGGGTCGTTTTGATTGCATCAATGCAGCAATACCGGCAACGTGTGGAGATGCCATAGAAGTGCCAGTAAGAATACGATAATTATTGCGAATTTGCGTGCTAAGAATGACATTTCCGGGTGCAGCGATGTCTACTGAAGCCCCGAAATTTGATCGGTTGAAAAGTTGTTTGTGTTGGTTTGTTGAAGCCACGGACACGACTTTTTTATATGCAGCTGGAAAAAAACTATCTGGCTCCTTTGAATTGCCGGCTGCTCCTATTAACAAAACCCCACGTGAATAGGCATAATCAATAGCATCTTCAATAACAAACGAATGTTGTGAACTTCCCCAACTCATATTGATGATATTTGCCCCATTGTCTGCAGCATAGACAATCGCAGCTGCGGAGTCATCATCTTGCATTCTGGAACCACCACCGAGTGACAACCCCGCACGCACCGCCATCAACAGACAATTCCATGCAATCCCTGCAATACCGATACCGTTATTTGGCATTGCCCCTGCGATACCAGCGACATGCGTACCATGTCCCGTTTCATCTATAGGTTCATTGTCACCATCTATGAAGTCACCTTCTGCTTGTAAATTGGGAGCATCTGTGAAATCCCATCCGTGCATATCATCAATATAACCGTTCCCATCATCGTCTACGCCATTATCAGCAACTTCACCAGGATTCACCCATATTTTTGGTGCAAGGTCATCGTGTCTGTAGTCAATGCCAGAATCAATGATGGCGATGACGACATCCTTATTCCCTTTCTCAATACCCCATGCTTGTGGCATTCTAATCAGAGGGAGACTCCACTGTTCCGAATATCTTGGGTCGTTAGGTATAACTTCATCTGCTAAGGTTGGACGGAGATAGTTATACGCAACTTCCTCAATCAGACCACTCTCCTTAAACGCTGCTTTAAGAGCAGGAAGGTTGGTATCTAATGAAAACCGAAGGAGATATGTACGTTGTAGTGTAGGAGAGTTGATGGATGATGGGAAAATAGGTTTTAAGGATTCTACTTTGTGCTTTGAATAAAGCGAGGCAATATCCGATTTAGCATTTAAATCATGTGAATCCTTTGCTGCTTCTGGTGTTAGTCGAATTAATAGTTCACCAGGAGTAATCTCAGGTACAGGAATATCTCCAAAGGTAGAACTGAAACTAATCAACCAAACAATCAGTAGCAAAAGCGATAGGGTTTTAAATATAGTCTGCTGATTCATAGGGTGCTAATCCACAAGTTCGAGTTTATCGGTTTCGTGTTTACTTTTTAGAATGTCTATAACTTTTCCTGTTTGGTCATCTACTATAACAATTGCAAGATTGCCCCAACCGTGATTATAGAAACTGACTGTCCATGCGAATCCTTGAAACCAAGCATATTCACGCACACCTGTCTGATTTGCCAACACAGTTTTGATACGCGGATCAGATTTGACAGTGTGAAGGATTATGTCAGCATTTTTCTTAGGTGATATTTTCGGATCTGGTTTCAGATTTTTTATCTGTTCACCAAATTTCACATCGGACGGTAATCGCTTAGGAGATTGTTTCGCAAGGGTCTGGAGTAAGGTGGCACGTTTTAGATAAGCGTCTCGGATTTTTGTATAACTTTCCAACCCATAAGCAATTGGTATTTTTTCATATTGTGCTGCGCACATCTCTGCTGCTTCTGCTTCCAGTTGAAGAACTTTCGTATAGTCTTTTTGCTGTTCTGCACGTTCCAGCTGTTCTTTAAAAAAGACGGCATAGATTCCAAATTTATAGAACCTATCGGGATAGTGAGGCAACCATGTTTTTATGAACTTAGCAATCTTTTCGCGTTCTGCTTTTAGCACATTTTCAGGAGTTTTTGACTTTTTCCACGCATCTTCTGCACGTTTGAGATGAAACTGACGTTGTTCCTGTATTTCAAGTGCCTCTTTTTCTGTCCGTGCAACCGACTTCTCATATCCCTTGTTTTTATAGTATTTGTGTAAAATATCGTTCATCGGGACAGAAATAAGGTTGAGACATTCGGCTGCTGCTTCGTGCCAAAGGGCAAGTCTACCGAAGTCATCGCGTTGTTTATAGAGATTGATAAAGATGTTGGCATTTGCAGTGCCTTCATAGATAGCATGACACGGAATGGTAAAACCGATTAGCATAAAAAAGAGCGGTAATGCAAATGATCTCATTTTCATTATTATTGACGTTTCCTATTGTGGGATAATAGCCTGAATACGCACGGTTGCGGAAAAGGTCTCATCGGGAGCCAGAACAATCACTCCTGCGGGAATCCCTTTAGACTCCAAATTAATCGCATCAGTCGGACATGTGTATGGTTCAAAACATATAACATCTCTTTCCGGTGGTGTGTAGACAACCAGTTCTCTAAATATTGCATCCGATTCCATGACCATGCCGTACCCTGTATCCTTATTTTCTATTAAACATCTACTGACACCATCAACGAATTGGACATCTGTAAAAACATGATCAAGTTTTAGTTTCTCAAAAGGTTGTCCATTACGTAAATCAAGCGTTCCATCAACATCAAGTTGTTTTCCTGTTGGAACAAGCACATCATCCAATTCCCAATATTTATTAGCAGGAACAGTTATTACAGCTTTTGACGCATCCGCTTTTGCAGAAATGTCTACCCTAAAATAAGGATGTATACCAAATCCCATCGGCATATTGTTCCTTCCTGTATTCTTAATCATAACATCCATTGATAATACAGCATCTCTAATTGTATATGTAATCTCAATTTTGAATGGAAAAGGATATTGTCGGATAACATCAGGAAAATCTTGTGAATTTAGTGAACATACCAACGTCGCTCCGTTTTCACCCACTACATGTTCCTCAACCTTGTAGGGGCAGTTCAACAGTAGACCATGTATTGTCGTTGGTGACTCTGGTTGTTTATCAAACTGATAGGTTTTACCTTCAAATTCCCATGTGCCATTCCGAATTCGGTTAGGAAAAGGAAAGAGAATAGGATTTCCGAATGCAGTCGGACGTTGCTTCAATGTGTCTAAATCAGGTGGGGCATCTATCAAGTGGAACCAGTAATCTCCATCGCTGACCCTGAAGGCGTAGCAGTTATTACCGAGTTCTGGAACAATTTCTGCAATAGCTTTTCCTTTTTGTTCTATAGAGTAGACATCATAACCTTGTGATTGTGTAGATTTACCTGCTATATAGTATGTTTGCGCCATCGTTTTCCCTTTATCAGTGTTGAAATATATATTTGAAAGTAAGAGAAGAACACAGATTATCCCAACAGAGAGAATACAAAGAAAAGAGAAAGTGTTAAATTTCATTGTTCTCTCTCAGCTTTTGACATTTTATAGTGAACCTAAAAATAAAGGCATACTCCATGGTAGATGTGGTTTCTTAACCGCATTTATGAGACTGAATAAACATCGATTCGGTTAGGAAACCGAACCTACCGTAGTGAAAATAATTATGGTTTTACTATAATACTCGTTGTAATGAAGGAAGCACCTCATTATTTTACCAATATCCTACTTGATTTATCATCCGTAGTTTAGATAGTTTAATTCAAAATTCTACGTAGGAAGGATGCGAACGAAATTCCTCTTTTGTCAACGATCATAAATTTTCTGTTTCCAAGTTTATCCATAACATGTATTTCGACCATATTGTCAGCAAATTTCGGATAATCCAATTCAACTATTGCCTTCTTCTCACCATCCATTGTCAGGACATCATGCAAAACGTTATTTTTTCCCTTAAATTTCTTTTTCCATTCTGTTTTGTTTTCGGTTAGATCTTTTTTCCATTGAAAACTTTGAGGAGGATTTTCGCTGGTTGGTGTAACTAATAGCATAACCTGATGAATACCATCAGCATCTTCCACTTTGAATCTTGCTTTTTTTCTTGATGGTGAGAGTTTCTCAATTATCGTTTTATTATCAAAATAGGTCTTTACAGAATTAAAAAACCGATACTTATTTAACCAAGCGGCACTACTTTTAGATAAATGCTTAGATTGGTTGCTGTCCGACATTAGATAAGTTGGACTTCTGTAATCACGGTTTAAACCGAAGGCTCGTGCAAATTTAGATGTAATGTCATCCTTTGAATATCTGTCAAGGGAGCTATGTAAAATAATCTCGCCGCCTTGTTCCTTAAAAACAATATTTTGTAACTGAATAGAAAGACGTTTTAGTTCAGCAGAAAGTCTCTTGTTTTCATTAGAAAGACGTTTTAGTTCAGCAGAAGTAAGTATATTTGCATCAGGTTTCTTTTCATTGCTTTTTTCCACGACGATAAAAAAGAATTTGTTGTCTGTCTCAAAATGATGTTTAATTTCATTCATCACTCTTGAATTAGTAGATTTACGGTAGTATTCATCCGTTGTCCTACCCTCAAATAGATATACCTTTGCAGTACCATTACTATTCTTTTCAAACTCGAAAGACTTTCTTTCATACCCGTGTCGTTCCATTTCATCTGCAAAAAAAGTTTGTGCTTCTCTTAATATTTTATCTATTTTCTCCTGTATATCTGTCTGAGGTAGAAGGTCAGTCGGTAAGAAGTAAATTGGGACAACGACATTTGGAATATTACTTTGTCTTGAGGGCAAAAAGTGTGATATATCCCAAATACGGATGATACCATCGTTACCGCCCCCAGCAACATACTTTGAATCTGCAGAGACATCAACACATTTAACCCAATCGGAATATCCTTCGATTGTTGCATAATGATTCCCATCGTCCACAGACAAAAATTCCAGTTCATTGAGTCCACTACTGACAATGGTGTTTCCATCTTTCGTAAATACAAAATCTTTGATATTTCCAGCAGGAATTACGGCATAGTTTTGCCAATTTGGTGGATGATATAATCTGATATCTTCATCATTATCTGCAATTGCAAGTATAGGATTCTGTGGATTGGGTAAGAACTTTATAGCCTCAATCCATCCTACTTCTTCGTCTATTACATCAATACTTTCTCGCTTGATGACCTGATTTTCATTAATTTCCCAAATGTTAACGATATCCTTTCTTGAATCTATCGTTGCCATTAGTTTGCCATCTACAGAAAATGTATGTTCTTTCTCAAAATTTTTACCTTTCAACTTGAATACCTCTACGGGTTTTGTTGGGTTACTAACATCCCAAAGTTCCAAACCGGAAGTCTCAATCGCTAAGTGATGTCCATTTGGTGAAAAAGCTGCACTAAATCCTAGAGCTTGGAGATGACTGATAAACTTTCCTTCTGAAATATTCCACAATTTCACACCATGACGAATATCACCCAAATCGGAGATAGCAAGTATTTTTCCATCCGGAGAAAATGAAACTGAATCTCCACTGAATTCTGCTAATGGAGTCGTAGGATTGTTGATATCCCACAATTTGATATTTTTCTTATTATTTTTATCAAAGGTATTACTTACAACTAAATTGTGGTTAGTAGGTGAAAATTTAACTGATTGCAAGGAACCACCTTGTACGAATTCTGCAATAAGTTCAGGTATTTCAGGAACAGTAGCGAATTTCTGTCGAATGTCATCTGGTATTTCAACAGTTCGTGGGATAAGTGGTGGGGGTTGATCTGCTTTGGAAATATACTCGTCATTTGCTGACTGGCTGACAACAATCGGTATTAAGTATTTTATCAAAAAAATTACACTAAAGAAAATACCAAATCCAATCAATAATAGTGATAAGAAAACTCTGAAATTCATATTGTTACCCTTTACTATATTGCGTCAAACTTGTTCATCTATTTGGTGATGTATTTGTATTCTCGTATAATGTTGTGAAATACCATACAATACTGAATTTTGTGTAAGTTCTACTACTTTTTAGCACACCACTGAATGCCGCGCTGTAATACCTCACGAAAGTTTGGATTTGAATAGGTGACATTGTCATGTCCGCTCTGGAGACAAAATATACGTGAATTCCCATATTCACGCGCCCAACCTAATACGTCCATACTATCGGCATGATCAGTCGTTAGCAGGATTGTGCTGCCATCACCAGCCGATTTCATCGTATAAGTTTCGTCACCCATTTCCCAGTCCGTAAGTCCTTCGGTAATTGGGTGCGTAGAATCAGTGACTTGCACTTGAAATGTCTGTTTCGGAAAGTAGTCAAAATCAGAACGTTCATCAATACCACACATATCGGAAAAAGCATTCCACTCAGGAAATGCAAGGATAGCATGGTGTAGTATGACTATACCTTGTCCGCGTTCAGTCAGACCGAGAATCGTCTCCGCTTGTTTATCTGTTGGATACGGACGGTGGAAATTATAAAAGACAACAGTGTCGTATTCTTTCTGGTTTGGATTATCTACAAAGACATCAAGATCCTCTCTAACAAACTCAATGTCTTCCATACTTTTAAAAACCTTATCAAAATCCTTTTCGCGAAACCCGTGTTCCCCGGTTACGACTGCAATTTGCATTATATTTTTTCTCCTTACTGTGAACGAATCTAAGCTTTATTGGATTCCTTGTCTACCTAAAGATGTCATGAACATTTAATACCTGCTCCACTGCCATAATTCTCTTAACGTTGGACGTTTACCGTACATTAGAATGCCAACCCGATAGATTTTTCCGCTGATAAATGTGACAAGCAAGACAGTGGCACACATCAACAAGACATTCAGTGCAATTTCCCAAAAAGGTGGCATTAGTACGTTGATACGCATGAACATAAGTATTGGAGAGAAAAACGGGATGTGTGAGAGCAGTATAGTTATTGTCGAATCGGGAATCCTAAATAAATGAAACATCAGGATAAACGGTATAATGATGAGCAGTATGAGCGGTCCCATTACTTGTTGTGCTTCCTCTTCACTGTTGCAAATTGCACCGACAACTGCAAACATTGTTGAATACATAAAGAAGCCAGCGATGAAATAGATGAAAAAGTACGTAAGTACTCCAACACTACTCTCTTTGACGGTTTCAATCACGCCGGTAAACTGCTGCGGAATACCTTCAATGCCAATAATGCCAAGCAGGAGATCTATGTTTATCACAAGTAGAACACCAAACAACACCCAGATAGCGAACATTGTTAGGCAAACAGAACAGACTCCGACAAGTTTGCCAAGTAGAAGTTGATGCGGTTTTACTGAGGAAATGATTACTTCAACAATTCGAGTTGTTTTTTCTTCTAATACACTCCGCATGATGGAACTTGCATAAATCATCACAAAAAGGTATAGTACAAATACGAGGACGTATCCAAGTCCGATTCGCGCACCCGTTTCTACGGCACTTTCAACATCTGTGCCACCAGAATTTCCTTTGCTACTTTTAACAGCATAAGCGTTGAATCTGACGGACCGCATAAGTCGATTAACCTCTCTCCGAGAATAACCACTCTCAGCAAATCGTTTGTCCCGTACGATATTTGAGATGATACCTCGGAACGCACTTTGCACTTCAAAATTCGTGTTTGTTCTGGCATAGAATCTGACCTCACCGTTTTCAAAAACATTCTTTGGGATTACAATGTATGCATAGAGATCTTTTTTGTTGACTTGCTTCCTGAGTGTGATTATGGCATCTTCTGTCGTAGAAGTTTCCTCTTGCAGTTGATAGACCAGTTCTCCCTCATGTTTAAATGTCCGATGATCCGCGATAGCAACTTGCATCGGTGCAAAGATTTGTCCTGTTTCGTCAATAACCATGACTTCTCTCGTCTCTTTGGTTTTGGACTGTAGGGTTGTGAGAAAAACTGACAGGAACACCATCACACACATTGACAACGGCATAAGGAATAGAGAAGCAATAAATCCCTTAGATTTGACACGCGTCATGTATTCACGTTTGATGACAGTAAGTATTTTATTCGACATCCCTCACCGTTCCTCCGTGTGCTTCTACACTACGGATAAAAATATCATGCAGTGTCGGTTCCATTAATTCAAACCGCGTCACGTCAACCTTTTTATCAACAAGTTCTCGTAGAAATGGACGATAATCCTCTGGAGTCTTCAGCTTAATCTCCGCATATTGTCCAAAGTCATTGCAGTCTTGCACCCATTGTGAATCTCTAATTGGTTCAATGCTACCGATGTATTCGATTTCCACTGAACTTTTTCCGAATCTCTGCTTAATTGTACGGAGTTCACCCTCAAGCAAAATACTACCTTGATGGATAAGACAGATGCTATCACATAATTTTTCGACTTGTTCCATCACGTGAGTTGAAAAGATAATCGTGGCACCGTTGTCTCGGAGTTCAAGCATCATATCTTTGAGTAGCGTCATGTTAATCGGATCAAGTCCAGAAAAAGGTTCGTCCAGAATAATTAACTCTGGTTTATGTATTACAGTTGTGATGAACTGGATTTTCTGTGCCATTCCTTTTGAGAGTTGATCAACCCGCTTGTCTATCCATTCGTTTAGTTGCATCTGTACAATCCATTTCTCTATCTCAACTATAGCCTCACTTTTACGCATACCTTTTAATTCTGCGATAAAAAGGACAACATCCCGCACTTTCATTTTTCGGTAAAGACCGCGTTCTTCTGGTAGATACCCGATGCTGTCCAAGAAGTTTTTGATCTGCCGGTTTTCACTGAATGTAATATTACCGGAATCTGGAGCGATAATGTCCATTATCATTCGGAGCGTAGTCGTTTTACCAGCACCGTTAGGACCGAGCAATCCGTATATGCAACCTTTCTCTATGCTAAAAGAGATGTCGTCAACAGCAGTGAAATTGCCAAATTGTTTGCGGACATTTTCTAACTGAATAAGGTTCATAGTTTTATCCAAAGTTGCATGGAAATCGGTTGGAAATAACTTACTATCACCGAACGGAAAAACCCTCTAATCAACAATTGATTGATAGGTCAGGACACGGAATTGGGGATGGAAGGGGGAATCACCGATTAATTGTGTCATCATAATAGCGATCAAATCTTCCACAGGATCAATCCAAAATGTGGTACTTGCCAAACCTCCCCAACTGTAAGTGCCTAAAGAGCCGAGCGTATGTGTTTCAGCGACATCGGTGACAACAGCAAAGCCTAAACCGAAACCGGACCCAGTTCTCCATAGTGGTTGCCAATCGTCAGGTATATGACTCATCGTCATCAGTTCAACAGTTTTTCTTCCGAGTAAGCGGACACCGTTGAGTTCACCTTCATTGAGCACCATTTGGCAAAACCGCATATAATCGGCAGCAGTTGACTGTAACCCTGCACCACCTGCATGGAAAAAACTAAGAGGTCCACTCGCAACAGGTATATTCTCCATCACCTGAATACCACCATCTTCAGTGGGTTCGTATAATGTTGCATATCGGTCAGCCTTTTCTTCTGGCACAGAGAAGTCAGTATCTACCATTCCCAAAGGTTGTAAAATCCGCTTTTGCAGAAACTCGGAAAACGGCATACCAGATACCACTTCAACAAGATAACCGAGAACATCCGTAGACATCCCGTAATTCCATGAGTCACCCGGTTGGTGTAAGAGCGGGATTTTACCGAGTTCATTTACCATGTGCGAGAGATCATCAGAGAAAAAATTTGCCTCTCTATATCTGTCATTAATCGGGTGCACCCAGTCACCACCATAGATGATGCCAGCAGTATGTGTGAGAAGATGTTTGACGGTAACCTCTCGTTCTGCATCCACAATTGCATCACCGTGGTTCGCATATACCTTCATGTCTTTGAAGGCAGGAATGAACTCGGATACGGGTGTATTGAGTTGAAAATGTCCTTCTTCGTAGAGCATCATCACAGCAACGCTGGTAATCGGTTTTGTCATTGAATATATGCGGAAGATAGTATCAAATTCTATCGGTGTTGACGATGCAACATCCTGCATACCGACTTTTTCAAAATGAACGAGTTTACCCTCACGTGCGATCATTGTCAGTGCACAAGGTATTTTACCGTCGTCTACCCAGCGTTGCATTGCGGGGGCAATTCGTTCTAACCGCGCCGCTGACATACCAACTTCTTCGGGGACAGCGCGCGGGATTCCATAGTCCATAAATCCATTTCTCCTTATGTATATATGGGAAATTAATTATCTGCTTGTTCTGTGTTAGTCAAAGCCTGATAGGTTAGCCTCTCGAAATCTCCTCCAAAACCGTAACGATTGCTCAACAGCTGCGTCATTAGGACTGCAACAAGTTCGTTTTCCGGATCTATCCAAAAAATAGTAGCGGCTGCGCCACCCCAACTGTATGAACCTTTAGCCCTTCTTGCTTCGCCATCGTTCTCACCGGTGGCAATGCCGAATCCAAGTCCAAACGTACCACCTCTACGTTGAAAATGTGGATAATGCATTAGTTTTACATTTTCTTCAGATAAAATCCTAACACCATCCAGTTCACCACCATTGAGTAACATCTGGCAGAAACGTAAGTAATCCGCAGTAGTAGAGACAAGTCCACCACCACCGGATGGGAAGAAAGAAAGATCATCATTTGCCAAAGGTGCGTTACGAGCAAGTTGAAGTCCACCCTCTTCAGTAGGTCTATACAGTGCCGCAAACTTTTCTACTTTTTCCTTCGGCACTGAAAATGCTGTATCTACCATACTGAGAGGAAGAAAGAGTCGATTCTGAAGGAAATCTTCAAACGGCATACCTGAAACCACCTCTACAAGGTAACCGAGAACATCAGTGGATACACCATAAGTCCACCTTTGTCCCGGTTCGTGTAGGAGGGGAATCTTTGCCAGTTTTTGAACCATTTCTTCTAAAGTTGAACCACGTCTGAATATCCTTAATTCACCGTAAAACTTATCAATAGGTTTGTCGCCCCAACCGTAAACCAATCCAGAAGTGTGAGTAAGTAGATGCTTGATTGTCATCTTAGTTTTAGCATCATGGGTTTCAGTTTGTTCTTCGTTAAAGACCTTCATATCTTTAAATTCAGGTATATATTTTTCAACAGGGTCATCAAGTTGAAAATGCCCATCCTGATAGAGGATCATCACGGCGACACTGGTAATCGGTTTTGACATAGAGTAGATGCGGAAAATCGTGTCTGCCTCAACCGGTTTTTCATTCTCTACATCTCGCATCCCAACGGTTTCAAAATGTACAATTTTCCCTTTCCTTGCAACAGCAGTAAGGAAGCCAGGTGTCTGTCCCTTATCAACATAACCTTGCAGAGTCGGTGCGATTTCATCAAGTTTTTCTGCGGAAAAACCGACATCCGCTGGTACTGCTGTCGGTAGACCATGTTCCGGTAGGACTGTAGCACCACCACAAGCGAGTAAGCAGATACAGAATAGCGATAATAACGTATACCTTAATATCCTCAAACGAATCTCCTTATTAATTTATGGAACCTGTTTAATATAACCCCAACGTGTCGTTAACTTTGATTGCGGGTCAACACTTAGGATTTGAGCTAACCCAACATCCATTGCTTCTTTAATCTCTTCCTCTGTTCGCGCTACATTGGAAATACGTATCTCTTCAATGATACCGAGTAACCCGTTTGCATTATCCTTATTTGGCACACCGATATAAATCGGATCGTTACTCTGAAAGGTAATATCATTTGCTTTCTCGGTTTCTAATTTACCATCAACGTAAAGCCTTCCCATTTTCCCATCAAAGGTAAATGCAAGGTGATGCCAATTGTTGTCAGTGATTTTCGTAGTCGCATTCATATTAAAAGAACATCCACCATTTGCTCCAATTTGTCCATGTAGGACATTTTCAACATTATGAACCCAAATACCGTAGTTTCGATTTGTACATCCTGCCTGCTGTTTGACGATAAGCCCTTGCCATTTGGCGGTTGCTGCTTCTACTTTAACCCACGCTTCAATACTGAGTGTTTCTAACTCCAGTTTATCGGATGAATCAACAACGATGTACCCGGTGCCATCACCAGGAAATTCCAAGCCTCCCCCAATTTTAGCCTTAACCCAATCGAGATTGCCGACTATTTCTCCATCGTGTCCATTACCAGAAGCGTCCCTGATAGTTTTGCCGTTTCCTTCCTCAAATAGCCATACCGCAACGGTGTGTCTATCAACAGCTGCGTGTGCTAACATAACACTAAGTAATAATAAAATAGTGATTACGCTATATAGCGTAATTTTGTTTAACCTCGGATGGATGCGTTGCATGTTTTGTTCTCCTTTTATTTTGTTGATAACAAATCCAAAAACAGCATTCCTGAACGAAAGAACTAAGTGCGTCTATCCTATCAAAAAAAGTATTTTTAGTCAATGGAATGTTAAAAATGCCGTGTGTAGCAAGCGATACCAATAGGTGTGAATTTAAGGGTATTGATGTAATCGTTATGGGTTTTATTCATTTTTTGGTCTTAGACAACCAGATATCCAGAAAACATAAACCGCAACAGCTACATTACCCACCCAAATACCAATGCTTATTCTACCACATTCGAAATTGATATAAATTACTTCTCAAACATAAAATATTAGCGTTTGCATACATAGTACACATACCTTAAAGAAAAAATATTGACATCTAACCACAGATTCTATACAATTCCACATAGAAATAAAAAAATTTGACAGGAGTGGATGGAACACATCCTAAACGTGAGTAGAAGTGCCGAAGGAGGTATACATGGCAGAAGGAATTAAAATGGGTTTAGTCGGATGTGGGGGTATGTCCGGTGCCCATATGAACGGTTATCGTGAAATGTGGTCGAAAGGATTGAGAGATTATGATATTGTCGCTGCGTGTGATTTAGATAAAGGAAGAGCCGAGGCACGTGCTAATCAAGCACACGAATTCCAAGGTGGCACAAAACCTGCTATCTATACAGACCTTGACGAAATGCTTACGAAACATCCCGATTTAGAGGCTGTTGATATCTGCGCGCTACATAGTGCACATCACGTTCTTGCCGTACCAGCATTGGAAGCAGGTAAACACGTTATCATAGAAAAGCCTTTTGGAATTACGATGCGTGCATGCAAACTGATGATGGATGCCGCAGAACAAAACGATAGAATCATCTCCGTAGCAGAGAACTACCGCTTGGCACGTATACAGCGTACACGTAGTTGGGCAATTGCTCAAGGACGTATCGGTGAACCACGTATGTTCTTCTGGATTGAGGTAGGTGAAGCTTTAGGAAAATGGGGATGGCGTAACTTCAAAATGGATGCAGGCGGTGGTTGGGCATTGGATGGCGGAGTGCATTTCACCGACCTCATGCGGTACATACTCGGCTTGGAAGCTGAAGAAGTTTATGCAATCAACAAGGCTTACGAACCTTTCCGCTATGACAATGTAGGTGAACGCGAAGGTGGTTATTCCGTTGATGTGGAAGATGCTATGATAGCAACAATCAAGTTTGAACAAGGCGTTACGGCTCAATGGACCTGGGTCGGATCTGCACCTGGACACGGCTTCGGTCAACACACTGTCTACGGAAGTGAAGGGGCACTTGATTGGGGAAGAGGTTTAGTACCACGTGGCGGAGAAGCAATCGCAAATGGTGATTTGGAAAAGGAATTCATGGATAGTCTCAGCAACGATGAGAAGGAATACTACTTCCCCGCAGGAATGGGTGATACGGTTGCTATTGAGTTGAAATACTTTGCAGATGCCATCCGCAATGGAGGAAAACCGGAAGTGGACGCTGTTGAAGGAATGAAATCCGAAGCAATCTGTATGGCTGTCTATGAATCCGGATATTGGGGTCGCCCAGTAACAATCGCTGAAATAGAGAATTGTGAATTGGAAGGCTATCAAAAGGAAATCAATGACCACATAGGTATATAATAGAAGTTTCACAAGGTGTCAATTTAAGGCAAAGTATTTTGCTACATATCTCGAAAATAATAACGGTAGATGCGGCTTTTGTATTCTGCATCTACCGTTTGAAATCTCATTAAATTGACAGAGATGGCTATAGTATACAAACGATTTCTTCATTTACTTTAGAGCGAGGTCTCTGTGCCTCGCTATTCTTTTGGTACAGCACATAAATTACTCACTAAATGGTCAGGAGAATGGCGAATTCATCAGATTGATAGGTCAAAATACTTTACTGACTGAAAATATAAGGCACCATAACATCAACCTAATTAAATCAAACTACAACGAAATATCCAGAAAAATTATGAATTTTTAAAAGAGGAAAATATGCCAAAACCAACAGATATCCGTATCCTTGATGTTCAATTTGATTTTGAAGAGCATCAATATCGGACCCCCCTCAAGTTCGGGGGTGTACCCACAGATCATTGTGTTCTCTTTAACGTCTGGATGCGAGTCCAAACACATGATGGAAAAGAAGCAGAGGGTATGGGCTCTACACCACTCGGCAACGTATGGGCATTTCCACCCCGCTATGTTCCGTTTGACCAAAGCCTCGCTGCAATGAAAAATCTCGCAGAATTAGCAGCTGATGCAGCAAGCGAATGTACTCTTTGCGCACACCCGCTTGAACTTTCTGATGTACTTGAACCGGCTTTTTTACAAATTGCAGACGAGTTGTCTCAGGAGATGCAACTCACATCACCAATACCCAAACTATGTACCGTTGTTACGACAAGTCCAATTGACGCTGCCATTCATGATGGGTTTGGAAAAGCAAACGGTATCAATAGTTACAATGGATTAGACGAAGACTATATCCAGTCGGATCTATCGCATTTTCTTGACAGCAACTTCACAGGAAAATATCTTGACCAGTATACGACACGACATCCTCAACCCAACATGCCAATCTATCACCTTGTTGGGGCATTAGATCCTCTGACAGATGAAGATATTTCAGAACGTCTCAACGATGGATTACCTGAAACGCTACCAGAATGGATCGTCGCTGATGGATTAACACACTTGAAAATTAAACTAAATGGAGACGATTTGGAGTGGGACGTTGCACGTGTCCTCTCTATTGATCAGGTCACTGCAGAAACACAGGCGAAACGTGGTGTCAGCACTTGGCACTACTCCGCTGATTTCAACGAGACATGTCAAGATGTAGAATACCTATTGGAATTCTTGAATAGGATACAAGAGGGTGATAGACACGCTTTTGAGCGCATTGCTTATATTGAGCAACCTACCGACCGTGATCTTAAAGCACATCCTGAAAATAAGATGCATAAGGCTGCTGAGATAAAACCTGTAGTAATTGATGAATCGCTCACCGACTTTGAAACCTTGCTATTAGCACGTGAACAAGGTTATTCTGGGGTAGCACTAAAGGCATGTAAGGGACAATCACAAGCACTGTTGATGGGGGCAGCTGCGCAAGAATACAATATGTTTCTTGCTGTACAGGATTTAACCTGTCCAGGTGCATCGTTCTTGCATTCAGCGGGACTGGCTGCGCGTATTCGTAGTGTGACAGCAATTGAAGGAAATGCCCGTCAATTTTGTCCAAGTGCAAATGACGGTTGGAGAGATGAATATCCTGAAATATTCAACATTACAGATGGCACTGTAGGAACACAAATACTCACAGGACCAGGTCTTGGACACTAATTTTCAACGTTGTTTTATCGTGAATATATATATATATATATATTCACGTCACGGTAGACAAGGTTTCTAACCCTTCGTTGCAAGATGTCCAATTAATTTTTTTAACTTACCGTATTTGAATAATGGGGACTATGGGCTGGATAATAGGTTAGAGAAAACAACTTGGATGCTTCACTGAGGTGCTGTGGCAACTATCTTTATCTTTGCCCAACTGGTTGGAATCTTGTTATTTGGAGAGACCGACAACGCATCACCACTTACCCAATCTATCTCATAACCACCCACTTCGGGATTTGTCAATTCGGTCAGTTTTTCTGTAGCGATGTGGTACTTATAGATATGATAGTCAAGTAACTCCACAAAATTAAGTTTGTTTAGTTCAATTTCTCGCATAGATATAACCACGGATTCACCCTCATCCATCCAGTCAATACCCATAGGTTTCCAATTTTTGGGAACATCCAACTCAAGAATATTCTCCCCATTCTGATCGTATATCATATATCGATGAGCCTTATGGATCTCAACCACAATCTTACCTACTTGCTGTAATTCATATTCAGATTGTGCATACAAAATCTGTTTGCCATCAGGTGACCATCTGGGCATTGTCCGTAAAATCCTCTGACCATCCTCTGGATCTGGCAAGAGTTGACGGACATTGTTACCATCCGCGTCCATTATCCAAATATTACCACCAGTATCACCACCGAACGGATGAGTAGAATAAACAATCTGTTTACCGTCAGGTGACCAATTTGGAGAACTTGCCTTGACATGAGCAATCTCCTTAATCTCTCCGCTATCTAAATCTAAAGTATTTATGCTACGTTGCTTGTCTTTATGAGATGTTGAATAAAGAATTTGCTTGCCATCAGGTGAAAATGATGGATAATTCGCTGATCCGTTATCTGTTTTTGTAAGCTGCCTAATATTTGTGCCATCAGCATTCATAATGGAAATGTAACTACCTTGTGGACCAACTTTGATATCAAAGTTATAATTATCAAATACAATCTGTCTTCCATCTGGGGACCAGCGTGGATTTCCGGGTACTGATTTACCAATCAATAGTTTCACGTTGCTGCCATCATCGTCCATGACATACATTCCTGTAAAACCTTCGTCAATTGATTTAAATATGATTTTGGCAGTACTGACAGTTGATAGCAGCAGTAAAAAACAAAGGCTTGTTATGAGTGTCCGCATTTAGTCTCTTATCCTATATGTAACTTATGAGATCGAATCGGATTTACTATGTTCTGCAATATCCGTATCTTTAACAGTGATATTCGTAACAGTGTTCCTTTGTTCTGGATGCCTAACTGGGAAATCCTTGATGACTTCATTGATTATATTTTTTATTATTGTCTTGATCGGATCAAATGGAATACATTCTAAAACGATAATTACCTGATGTTTTGACGGTGCTATATTGTATGT
The DNA here is from genome assembly GCA_022825665.1 of Candidatus Poribacteria bacterium. Taxonomy (GTDB): domain Bacteria; phylum Poribacteria; class WGA-4E; order WGA-4E; family WGA-3G; genus MSPOR6. Next base: position 48,108 of record JAJDWI010000119.1, on the reverse strand, counting down.
CAGTCCGTACTGTATACCGAGTTGCATTAACTCTGGTTCAACACTAAGAGAAATCTGTCTCTGTTCCTGTTCTGTAATGTAATAACTATCTAAGATGAAGTGTGTGTGAATCCACGCTTCACGTTCTTCAATTATCTTCATAATTTTATTTTAACATGAATTATATTATGAGTCAAAGCCATCAAATGAATGTAAACTACAGAAGGTTATTTCTTCATTTCTGGACGCGGACGTACCACCCGAAATCCAATAGAATGTGTAGAATCCAATGGATAGAACGTAGACCGTAAAGCTGAGCATAGGAACGTACTACCGACATCCCATGCACCACCGCGAATAACGCGGGTACGTAATATATCTCTAAAACGAAGGTTTAATGGATCTTGTTTAACATCCTTGCCGTTCTGTTGATAAAAAGTTGGGCTATATTCATCAAGACACCATTCCCATACGTTTCCGGCAAGATCAGCAATACCGTTAGGAGTTTCCCCTTCTGGAAATTGTCCAACCGATGTGGGTTTGTTATAACGACGCGCGAAATTCGCATGGTGACGTGCTTTTGGATGGTCGTTACCCCACGGATATTTTCGTCCTTCAGTGCCACGAGCTGCACGTTCCCACTGTGCCTCTGTAGGCAAACTCCCATCGACCCACTCAGCAAAGGCTTGCGCATCAAACCAAGTCACGCCGACAACAGGTTGTGTATCACCGTTGAAATTCTCATCTTTCCAAGTCTCTTCACCGTTGTTCCCACGTGGTGTAGGGCGATTTGTCGCTTTAACGAAGGCGCGATATTGTGCATTTGTGATTTCGTATCGTGATATTTGGTAAGCGGAAAGGTAGACGGTATGTTGTGGGACTTCAGCATCAAAATCGTATTTTTCCAGCAGCGAACTCCGTAACTTAGCATCGTTATATGCAGCTTCTGCATCCTCTGGCGTTGACCCCATAAGGAATTCACCTGTTGGTATTTCTACCCATTCTATGGTGGAGAGGACTTTTTCCGCAGTAGGACTTAATTCTGCATTTACAGAACTATTCCAAGTGACAAGAACGATTATCAGAATCGTAAAACAGACACATCGCATTCCAGACGAAGCCTTTTATTTGTTGATCGGTTTATCATCAAAATCGAACTTTCTCAAAGAAAACCTTGTCCATACTTCATCCAAATTTTCGCCACCATCAAAAGAACCACCGTATGATCCAACACTATAAGGTTCACCAGTTTTATTTTTTAATTTCTGAACTATCTCAAAAATATCGTTTACATTCGGCAGTCCATTATGTTGGTAGAAAGGAAATTCTTTATTCACATCAACATCAGTAGGTTCCTGTAAACTTAGGGCAACTTCCTTGATTGGATCGAATAGCTTGAGTTCTGTAGGTAAAGAACAGTCAATCTCTATTTCATAAACATAGCCCGGATTATTCTTTGTAGGTATTATGCCAGTAGTTCCTCCCCACATTGCATAGTACCACGCCACCGCATAAGAACAGGTTAGCGAAATATAAGGACTGTTTGCTGTACTTGTTGAAATATGATCAATTAAAGTTTCGGTTGACGGAGTAACTTCTGGTGACCTTGCTGCAAAGCCCACTTGACGAGAGTCGTTGGCATGCCAATGTGTTCCAACACCAGCACCTTTATAGAATGTAGCCATATATAGACAAGTCGGAATAGAGTAGTGGTTGTTTGCGAATTTACAAATTATTTGTTTATTTTGTTTCATTTTAATTACATTTTACCATGTCCAGAGGAATATGTCAATTTTGATAAATCAACTTTGGATAAGCATGATTTTCACCTTGATATCAATAGCGAATTCTGCTATATTAAGAGGAACGAAATCTTTCGGAACAAAGGAATAATTACACTTTACCCAATGCACAATATGAACTCTCACAAACTGGTCGTCGGTTCTGTAGTTGCAGAACCCGGCACACAGGTCGAAGGACATTTATCTGTTGGAATATTGCCAGATGGCACACAGATTCGTATACCTATTGTCCTTATCAATGGAATACATCCGGGAAAAACGCTATACATTCAAGCAATTAGCGATGGAAATGAACTAAACGGTATTGCAGTTATTCATGAAATCTTAAGTAAGATTGTACCAGAAAAGTTGAGTGGCAGACTTATTGCAGTACCAATTGTAAACGTCCATGCATTCCATGCGAAACAAGCATATAGTCCGGTTGATAACGTCAAGATGAATCGCTGCTTCCCAGGACGTTCCGATGGTACATCAAGTGAACGTATTGCATATCAGTTGTTTGAGAAAGCTATCCGTAATGCTGATTATTGTATAGACCTTCATCAGGGTGGTGTTCAACCAATGATTGATGAAGTTCGGGTTCGTGTTGGGACGAAACATAAATGCCACACTGCTTGTCTTGCTTTAGCGCAAATATTTGGTATAGGTTATATCCTTGATCAAAAGGGTCCGAAAGGACAGCTCGCCCAAGCTGCACCAGATATTGGTATACCGACAATTGATCCAGAACTTGGAGGAACGCACGGATGGGATGCTAACAGCATAAAAAAAGGTGTACGAGGTGTACTAAACGTCCTTAAACAGTACCAATTTATTGAGGGTGTACCTGATGTCCCTGACCAACAGACCGTTGTAAACAAGTTTGTCCCAATTATTAGCAACAAAGGTGGATTTATTTACTATAAAGCGAATTTGTCCGAAAGACTTGAAGCGCGTCAGCCAATAGCAGAAATCCGTGATGTGTTCGGACATGTGACTGAAGTTGTTCGTTCACCTGAAGAAGGTATATTTTGGTCCCATCCAATCTATCCAATGGTGGCAAGCGGAGGTGTCATCGGAAAAATTGGGACACCTGTTAGTTACCTTTGAAGCGGTTATTAGTAATTAGTTCTCAGCAATCAGTGAAATAATTTCCTTTAAAAAGTTAATTTGCATTGAGTTTACAATACTTCATGACAAGTATCAGAAACACAATTAGGAAACAGTATGCATAAAGAAAATAGAAAAAAATTTATTGAACAGATGGATTCCGGTGATGTGGCAATTTTTGCGAATGCTCCCGCTGCGATGCGAAACCACGATACAGAACATATATATAATCCCGACCCGAATTATTACTACCTTACAGGATTTGAAGAACCGGAATCAATTTGTGTTATCGCACCTGACCATCCAAAATATCAATATATTCTATTTGTCCTTCCAAAAGATAAACAAGCGGAAATCTGGAACGGAAAACGGGTCGGTGTTAAAGCAGCTTGCACAGAATACGGTGCAGACAAGGCATATCCGATAAACAAGTTCAAAGAGAAAATAGGGAAATATCTAAAAGATGCTAATCGCTTATATTACACATTAGGATCCAATTCTCATGTTGATAATGAAATACTATCACGTTTTAAACAAGGTGTCCGATCACGTATTCGTTCTGGAAAGGGAATTAATACACTTGTTGATCCCAGTCCGATTCTCAGTGAAATGCGGTTAATCAAGAATGAGATAGAATTGGACCGAATAAAGCAAGCGGCAAGTATTACTGTTGATGGACACATCGCAGCAATGGTAGCAGCGCGACCAGGTATGTACGAGTACGAATTGGAGGGAATTGTAGATGCAACCTTCCGCAGTAACGGTGCTAACGGCACGGCTTTTCCAACTATTGTCGCAGGTGGAGGAAACGCTACGACACTCCATTATACAACTAACAACTGCCAGATTGAAGATAATACCCTCGTACTTATTGATGCTGGGGCAGATTATCAACGTTATTGTGGAGATGTAACCCGCACCTTTCCTGTCAACGGCACTTTTACAGAGACGCAAAGAAAAGTATACCAACTTGTTCTTGACGCACATTATGCCATTATAGACACGCTTCGTCCGGGTGTCTCTATTGACGAACCACACCAAAAATCTATTGAATTGTTGACAGAAGGGATGCTCAGTCTCGGTCTATTAAAGGGTAAAACGAAGAAATTAATCAAGAAGGAAAAGTATAAGCAGTTTTATATGTATCGTATAGGTCACATGCTTGGGTTGGATGTACACGATGTGAATTGTGTTCGCGACGCAGAAGGTGAATACAAAACGTTTGAACCGGGTATGGTAATGACGATTGAACCAGGTCTATATATCGCAGAAGGCACGAAAAAGGTCCCGTCTGAATACCACGGCATCGGGATCCGTATTGAAGACGATATCCTTGTCACGGAATCCGGTCCCGAAATACTCACTGATTCCGTTCCGAAAGAAATCGATGCCATTGAGGAACTCATGAATCAAGGTTAGATACTGTTGGACACTTCATAGGGTAGAATAACAGCAATCAATTATCTGTATTTTTTTTATATTTCTGTGTATATATGCTATCATATATGTATGAAAAAATATGTATCTACACGCAAAGCATGTGAGATACTTGACTATACACCGGATCATTTACGGCGTTTAGCGTCAGCAGGTAAGATTGAGTATATTCGGACCGAAGGAGGTCAACGGAGGTATAATGTTGAATCATTCATCAAATCTCAAACCGAAACAACTCTTGTTACCATTTGCTACTGCCGCGTGTCAAGTGTCAAGCAGAAAGCCGATCTTGAACGGCAAGTCAACTTCCTGCGAAGTATCTATCCAGAAGCCGAAGTTATCCGTGATATTGGAAGCGGTCTCAACTACAAAAGAAAAGGTTTGCGAACCATATTGGAACGGATTGTCAAAGGTGATAGACTCCAGGTTGTGGTTGCCCATCGGGATAGACTCGCCCGTTTCGGCAACGAAATCATCAAATACCTCCTTGAACAAAACGGTGGCGAACTCATGGTTCTCGACGATACAGCGTGTAGCCCCGAAGAAGAAATCACGCAGGATATTCTCTCAATCTTGCATGTCTTCAGTTGTCGGATGCACGGACTCCGCAAATACCGTGACAAAATCAAAGAAGATCCGAGTTTATCCGACATCAGAACAGAAACAGAAGATTAGACAGTGGTTTGGAACTGCGCGCTATATCTATAATCAGACAGTTGCTTTGTTGCGAGATGGTGAGATAAAAGCAAACTGGAAAGCGATTAAGACAGAGATATTACAGAAACTGCCCAAATGGGCAAAACCCGTGCCTTATCAAATCAAGTCTATTGCGATCCGTGATGCTTGCAAAGCTGTGTCTAACGCAAAAGTGAAGTGTAAGCAGACAGGTAAGGGACAAAAGGTGTCTTTTAAACGCAAAGGGTCTGATACCGACTCTATATTTGCCCCGAAGTCTGCTATTACTGAACACGGTTTATATTACACGATTTTAGGCAAACTTAAGTTAACTGAGATATTACCAGATAACATTAAAGACTCTCGGTTGATAATGGATGGCACACACTATTATTTGTGTGTCAGTTATAGTGTGGCAACACAGAAGCGAGAACCAAACGGACGTGTTGTCGCACTTGACCCTGGCATTAGAACATTTCTAACCTATTTTAGTGAAACAGAATGCGGATGGATTGCACATCAGGCAATCAACAAAATTCAACGACTCTGCACACACCTTGACGATCTGTTGTCTCGCGCAGCGAAAGCAAAACGTCCAAAACGGAGAAATATGAGACGGGCTGCCAAACGACTACGGAGACGCATACATAACCTTGTTAATGAACTACATCACAAAGGTGCCAAGTGGTTAGTAGATAACTATGACATCATACTGCTACCCACCTTTGAGACAAGTGGCATGTGTAAACGCAGTAAACGCAAACTCCGAAAAAAATCTGTTAGACAAATGCTGACACTTTCACATTACCGCTTCAAACAGTTTCTGAAACATAAAGCAAAAGAAACCGGCGCGATTGTGATTGATGTCAACGAAGCATACACATCAAAAACTGTATCATGGACAGGTGAAATTATCAAAAACTTAGGTGGTGCTAAAGCTATAAAAGACTGGTTAGGAAACAAAATGGACAGAGATATAAACGGCGCGCGTGGGATATTCCTACGCGCTTTGGGAGATAACCCCGCACTGCTATCTATTAGCAGTGTCGCAAACCATGCAGAAACAGATACGTCCAACGTTCTCTGGGAATGTATAGGTTAATATTATCGGTATTAATCATGATAGAAGAAGTAAGAAAAATAGTCGCGGAAGATAAGGACGAAATCCGTAAACAGTTCAAAGCTGAAATCAAAGCCATTTTCGGTTCGTATGCGCGAGGAGACAACCACGCTGATAGTGACTTGGATCTATTGGTAGACTTTGATGAAGGTGCTACTCTGTTAGATCTTGTAGGAGTTCAGTTATTTTTTGAGGATAGACTTGGTTGTAAGGTTGATGTGGTATCAAAACGTGCACTCCGCAAAGAAATACGGGCAACAGTCTTAAACGAGATGATAAGTTTATGAGAGATCTGTTTCTCTATATGAAAGAAATCTTTGAAGCAGGATTTCGCTACATGTAATTCTTACTTGAAGAAATTGGAGTAAAATTAGGAATAAAGAAAAGTACCATCACCAATTAAAGTTTGAAAAACCGCAAAAAACATATTATAATTCTGCTAACGAAAAAGATATATGCCAAAGAAATCAACCGGAATGAACAAATATCAAAGGAAAGCACACCGACGACGCGAAGACAGATTGCGCGGTGATGGCATAGAATACTATCTTTCCCTTGCCTACTCCGAAAAACCAGAAGACAGGGCACTGGCAATGGAAAACCTTTGTCCCTGTCACGTAAGGAAACGAATTGATGCTGTTTGGATAGCATTATACAAAGGCATGATTGATCCCGACCTACGTGTCAGACGTGCCGCATGGCATACACTTGACGACGGTGGAAATCCGAATGACCCAAGACTTCAACCGCTACTCCAGAAGATTGTCAAGACAGAAACAGATCCGACATTACGACAACGTGCACTTGATCTTATCAAGACAACCCAAAAGATAGAGGAAGAGAAACAAGCACTCCTATCCAAGAAAACACATACTTTCTCCGGACGATGCGATTGGTGTGGAACATCAAACGTTCCAGTCAGTTATGATCATGAAACTGAGTTTGCTACTGATGGTACAAAACGTTTTGCCTTGGTCTGTGAGACATGTGAACCTGTTTAAATTCTAAATAATTGAAAATTCACAAAAAAATTGAAGAAATATTATATCCAATACTACAAAATACGTAGTAACATCTGCGCAAGGTGAACTTATATGATTCCAGATGATGTTTATGTACACAAAACAGTAGAGGGTGATGTTGAGGCATTCAACGAATTGGTCAATCGTCACCATACAAAAATATATGGACTTGCCTACCGTATGCTTGGCAATGCCGAAGACGCTGAAGATGCAACCCAAGAGACGTTTTTAGAAGCATATAAGTCAATTAAAACGTTTCGTTTCCAATCACAATTTGGAACATGGTTGTATAAAGTCGGTCTCAATACTTGCAATCAGTATATCCGAAAAGCCAAATCTCGTAACAGAATGCTGGATGCTTACACCGATAACACTTCCGCAAGAGGTATGACTGAAGAACGCGAAGTTCCTGAACGATTGGCAATTAAGACCGAACAGAGTCAAGTAGTTCAAGCTGCTGTTGACCGTCTGCCTCCAAAGCAACGTGAGGTTATCACGTTATACTATATGCAGCATCTCAAATATAAGGAAATTGCTGAAATCCTTAACTGCTCTCTTGGAACAGTTGCCTCAAGGTTAAATAAGGCAACGCAAAATCTTAAAGTGAAGTTGGAAAAATACTACTTTTGAGCAATTACACTTTTACGTTAACAATTTCTTTTTTATGAAAGCGAGGATTGTTATATGAATTGTGAACAGACTCGTGAAAACTTGGTTTTACATCGTCAAGACTCCATGTTGAAAGGTGCAGACCGTCGCGAATTTTTGCAACATCTACGGGGTTGTCATGAATGCCAAATCGAATATGAAGGGTTATGGCAGACCGCAACAGTGTTAGGTAATCTTGAACCACCTGAACCACCACCTGAATTACTCGGTAACATTCAAAGCAAGATACGTGAAGTTCATAAACATCGTCAAACTGCATTTTTCGCACATCCAATTTCATGGTTATTCGGAAAACTTAAGTTAGAACTTTCACCACAGTTTGTAAATTGTGTTGCATTACTCTGCTATATAGCTGCATCAGCTTTCTTAGTCAAATTTGCTTTCTTTACCGATGAACAACCACAAGATTTCGGTTTTACAGCGTTTGAAGAAACACGACTCCAATATGTACGTATTTCCCCATCACAATTGGCATCCGTGAAGTACGGAACCGCAAAAACTGATGAAAAACAGACCGCACAAGTTCTAAGCAACGACCTTGTAAATCATGAAAACCAATTCGTTGGTATTCAGACATCAGAGATGTGGAATTCACTTCCAATTAATCGCGGAACAGAAACTATTGATGTGCATCTTTCAAACACAGCAGACAAAAAACTTACGTTATTTTGGAGTGACATCAAAACAAATCTGTAAGGAGGCGTGTATCTATTAGAAAGTTCATATTTAGAGAAGTTGATAAGTAAGAGGCACAATTATTGTGCCTCTTTTCTTTTTTCGTTGTATAACGTGAGTTTGATAATTGAACCAGGGTTATTTAGTTTACACGATTTCTGACACATTATTTTACAAACGTGATAACCTTGGCATACAACCTTAATATGTTGATTTGTAAGCCATTTTGCTATAAAATATGTACATATTTACAGGATTAAACTGCGATATCGGTTAGAAGAATTTGATGCAACCTTTGCTTGAAGTTTCCAATTTAAAGACAGTATTTCCCACTGATAGTGGACTTGTCCACGCAGTAAACGATGTTAGTTTCTCCATAGATCGTGGTAAAACCGTCGGTATTGTCGGTGAAAGCGGTTGTGGGAAAAGTATCACCGGACTTTCGCTTCTCCAACTTGTGCCGAATCCAGGCAGAATCGAAGCGGGTGAGATGCTGTTTTATCGTGATGAAACAGAAGATCCGTTAGATATAGTGCAAATATCTCCTCGTAGCGAGTTAATGCGTAAGATTCGGGGAAATGAAATCGCTATCATCTTCCAAGAACCGATGACATCTCTAAATCCTGTATATACGGTTGGTGACCAGATCGCTGAAGCGATTGTGTTACATCAGGAACAAAAACGGTCTCTATTAGAACGTATTGGGTTACAAAAAACACCGAATTGGGCACGCGAACAAGCTATTGAGATGTTGACACGCGTTGGTATTCCGGCACCTGAACAGCGTGTTGACGAATATCCACATCAACTGTCCGGTGGGATGCGACAGCGGGTGATGATTGCCATGGCACTATGTTGTGCACCCACGCTCCTAATTGCAGATGAACCGACCACTGCACTGGATGTCACAATCCAAGCACAAGTCCTCACACTTATGCAGGAGCTGCAAGCAGAATTTGGTATGGCGATTATGCTAATTACACACGATTTAGGAATAATCGCTGACATGGCAGACAAGGTGGTTGTTATGTATGCCGGACGTGTTGTTGAAACGGGAACCGTTGATGACATATTCTATAATCCTTTACACCCTTACACACGCGGCTTACTCAACTCTATTCCGAATCTAAAAGGGAATCAGGATAAAACGCTGACATCTATTCCCGGAACGGTACCTCATCCGTTGGCACTTCCTAATGGATGCTCTTTTCAACCGAGATGTGCTGAACAGATACCTGTTTGCGAACAGATGCCTCAACTCAATAGTATTGATCACACTCAGGATATTCAAACAGAGAACGCGTGCCATGCAGTTAGATGCTGGCTATATGAGGAAAATACTGATGCCGAAACTGCTTGAGGTGAAAGACTTACGTAAATATTTTCCGATACGGAAAGGTATACTAAGACGGACTATTGGACATGTGAAAGCAGTAGATGGAATAAGTTTTGATGTGGAACGCGGTGAAACCCTCGGATTAGTTGGCGAAAGCGGATGTGGCAAAACGACTGCAAGCAGGTGTCTCCTCCGATTAATCACTCCTACAAGTGGTAATTTCACTTTTGGTGATGAGCAGATCAATTTGGCTAAATTGACGAATAAACAGATGCGTCCGTTTCGTCGGCGTATACAGATGATTTTTCAAGACCCGCAGTCTTCGCTTAATCCACGGATGACAGTAGCAGATATCGTCGGTGAACCGTTACGCGTAAATCGCACCGTAAAAAGAGACAAACTTCAAGATCGGATTGTCGAATTATTGGAATCAGTCGGTTTAAAATCGCATGATATGCGGCGTTACCCGCATGCATTCAGTGGTGGACAACGACAACGGATCGGGATTGCACGGGCATTAGCACTCAATCCAGAATTGATCGTTGCTGATGAACCTGTGTCAGCACTTGATGTTTCCGTACAAGCACAAATACTCAATCTTCTTGCAGAGTTGCGGGAAAAGTTCCAACTCTCTTATATCTTTATCGCACATGATTTGAGCGTTGTTAGACATATCAGTGACCGTGTAGCAGTGATGTATCTCGGCAAGATTGTAGAAATAAGCGATGCCGAAACACTCTATAAATCACCAAAACATCCGTATACAGAGGCATTAATATCTGCCGTACCATTGCCTGATCCGAAGGAACAACGTAAACGCCAACTGATTCATCTTGAGGGAGACGTACCCGATCCATCTCAACCACCAACAGGTTGTCATTTTCATTCTCGGTGTCACTATGCAACCGATGTATGCAAACAGGAAACACCCGAACTGCGTGAAATTACATCCGGTAGCAAAGTCGCATGCCATTTGAGCGAAACATTGGATTTACATGGAGTATAGCAATGTCAAAATCAAACCAAATTACACCAGAAGAACTTGCATCTTGTAGGGAGCAACTGGAACACCGATGGAAAAGTAGAAAAGTAGATGAAACGTTATTAGAACGTGCATGGCAGGTCGTGTACGAGATAACGGAACTTCTATATAATGAATTCGGTGCTACACAAGTTGCTGTCTTCGGATCACTTACGGAACCTATTGGTTTCACAAAATTATCGGATATCGATATTGCTGTGTGGGGCATCTCCGATGATACCCATTCAAAGGCATACGACAAAGTAATGGATATGAATACAGGATTCAAAATAGATCTGATTAACTTTGCCACAATGAAAGGATTTTTTCGTGAAAGAGCTCAACAACATGCAATAGAAATAAAAAAAGACGTACACCCCACATTTTGGAAAGCACAATACGAACATCTAAATCGACAAGTATTCCCTATTGTGGAGGAAGAAATCTTTGAAATAAGCAGAAAAAAACTCACACAGCGAATAAATGACGAATGTACAAAAATTGAATCTACTGTTCAAGGTATACAAAAAGCTTTGGAGGATATTGAAGTACTCCCAGATGCAGCAAGAGAATATATAGAAGAATCAATCGCTAATAGACTTACAGATGTCTACAACGGTATTGAGCGGATTTTTGAGCGTATTGCCAACGAAGTGGATGAACATCTACCGCGTGGAAGTAGATGGCATAAAAACCTACTTAAACAGATGACAAATCAACGTCCGGAAAGACAACCTGTAATTTCACAAGATACTTTTCTATTATTAGAAGCACTCTTAGAATATCGTCATAAAGTCGACAACATTTATGCAGTTGAACTAATATACGAAATTACGGTGGAACACGCAAAGAACGTTGAAAATCTGTTTCGAAGTTTCTCCGACGATCTAAATCAATTTACCGAATCACTCGTACATAGTAAAAAAGAAATATAAAGGAGTAAATAATATGGCAACAGACACAGACCTCGGATTCTTTGCGACAGACATTTCATTTGAAGATTGTGCAGCAATCGTAACAGGATCCAGTCGCGGTATCGGACGCGCAATCGCTATAGAATTAGCGCGTCAAGGTGCAGATGTCCTCATCAACTACAACCAGAATCGTGATGCAGCCGAAACGGTGAAACTTGAAGTAGAATCGTTCGGTAGAAAAGCGGTTATCATCCAAGCAGACATCAGCGACCTTGACACTCACGAGAAACTGCTTGAAACCGCACATGATGCATTTGGTAAAGTAAATATCCTTATAAATAATGCTGGCATTACACGAATTGCAGATATTCTTGCCGAAACTCCAGAGCAGTTTGATCTGTTGCTAAACACAAACTTGAAAGCACCTCATTTTCTTACACAGCGCGTCGCAAATTATATGGTAGAGAACGAAATCCGCGGGTGCATCATCTATACCCTGTCTATTTCTGATTCAATGGCATCCGACAACCGAACCGCCTACTGCATCTCAAAAGCTGGATTAGAGATGAGCATGCGTGCCTATGCTGGAAGGTTGGCAATGCACGGTATTAAGGTCAATGGCATTGCTGCAGGTGTGATTGACACTGATTTGTCGCGTGTCCGAATTCCCGATTACGAAGAGGCGGCGGATAAAGGGTATATATTTATGGTGCGTCCCGGAACACCAGAAGATGTCGCACATGCAACCGTTGCTGCAATGCGATTATACGATACAGGGGTTGTCCTCCCTGCTTCCGGTGGCGTTATGACACCTTTACTAAACCTAAGGTCTATGTCAGAATTAGATATGAACAGATCCTAATCCCGATTCCATATACCAATATCTCGCAATATAGACTTCTTTATCTTACACACCATCGTATATGCCGGATCAAACACATTTCCCATATCGTATTCAACGGTTTGTCCTAATAGGATATGTGCGGCGCGTTTCTCTAAGCCAAGTTCTCCTAACCAACGAAGAAGTTCTGTTGTAGCGTGCTGCACGGCTTGGTCCAGCGGTCTCGCATTCCCTGCGGTAAGGATATACTCCGCGTTTTCCGCACGAGGCCAATTAATTGACTTTTCTTTAATTACCTCAACTGTGAACTGCACATCAAAAGAGATTTCAATTCCCGTACCAACAATTTCACCATCCCCTTGAACAGCATGACCATCACCAAGATGAAAAAGTGCACCAGAGACAAATACGGGTAAATAAACGGTAACACCCTCCTTAAAACCACGATAGTCCATATTACCACCGTGTGTAGAGGATGTCGCTGTAGAGATAACTTGTCCACGAGGTGGTGCAACACCGAAGCAACCCACCATCGGTTCGAGTGGTAGAGTAAGTCTACCTAACTGAGTCTCTGGTGAAATCAAGGTTGCTGTCCATGTTTCCACATTCACCTCCCATTCAGCACGTCCCCCTTCCGGCATTTCGGACATAACATAATGTGGGTCAAGCACATTTGGTGCTACAACCGTCGCAGTTCTACCAATTTTACGATTCGGTAGTAGTTTGTCAAAATGTACAACAAGTATATCACCAGGTTCGGCTGTTTCAATATAGAATGGACCTGTTTGTGGATTTCCACCAGCAGTTACCCGTGTATCAGTAGCATCATATCCTGCGTTATCAACGGTTGTCGTAAAAACAGTATCACCACTATCAATATGGAGTACGGGTTCATGTGCGCCTATTGCTGTATAGTAGACAGTCGGTTCAAAATGATGAATTGCCATTGTATATCCTTCCTTATTAACGGGTAATTACGGATTACCCCTTTTGGAACAGCTGAGGAACTCAGAGAAATCGGATTTTGAGAATGGCAGAAAAGTCTGCTAATCAACAATAAGAAATATAAATTCTATAGAGAGTTTATTCCATCAACCGAATCATACCGCAGCCAATACGGGAACCACCACCCGGTCTGACCTGCACCGCATTCAACACTTCAAAAACCCACTCTGTGAAAGCTGCATCGTTCCCTTGAAAATAGCCTAACACCCATGCAGTCGTCCGATCATCTAAGAAATTGGTGAGAAGCAAGTTATAGCCACCCATATCCGTAAGGTTTTCAATATCTATTCCAGATACAATATAGAGGTCAGTTAAACGTTGCTGCATCTCCTGCTCAAATTCTTCAGGGGCACCAGTAGGAAAGGTTAGTTGGTATTGATTTGTGAAAAAATCAACGTCTATAGGTAACCCTATAGAGATAAAGAATTCGTGGTATGCAGCTAAACTTTTTGGTTCAATTTCCAAAAACGCTTGATGTTCTGGTGTTCCCTTAAGCGGAAGCACAGACAAAATTGACGGATCCACCAAATGTTCATGACTCACAAAACAGGTTAGCAATAGTTCCAGAGTGTCATGGCTATGTGGACTTACTGCTTGACCCGGTAGATGATGATCCGCATTCAAATCAATTTGCTGACCAAGCACTGCCAGTGTACAAACGTGGGTGGCTTGTGTTATCTCTGTTCCTACCTGCATTTGTCCAATATTATGGGTATGTGTACCTGTGCCCGTGTGAGGATTCGTTTGGAAGGTATCGCCTGTTTCGTGGATAAGTATCAGTTTGCCGAGAATATCAGTGTTCGGCTCCCCGCCAACCGACCAAAAAGGCGTAGTAAATTCTAATATGCCTTTACCATCTTCACCCACCGGAATATTCCCAATTTCACCTACACCGATAGGTAGGATTTCAAGTGTCGCTTCTGCCACGGGAACACCTACTGTGCCTGGCGAAACACCCGTAGGATGCCAGTGTGGTCCTATGTCATTACAACTACCAAGATGGAGATGTGTAGCGTGCAAACCGAGGGACGCATTCTGAATCTCAATCTTGACGTGAACTCCACTGGTTACTCCTGTGAATGTGGCTGTCCCAGTCAAACCACTTTCATCTATCGTAGAGATAGCGGCAACTGCGACTTTATCAATAGGTTTTGTGGTTATCACCTCTGTCGGAATCCGTTCGCAACCGAGGTAAAGGCATGAAATAATGAAAACAACTAACACAGCGATTGTGTTATGTCTGACATATATTAACATATAACACTTTACTGAATTAAATTGTTCGCGGCTCGAACAGGTCTAAATAGAGTCTGTCGTTTAGGAGGCATTTCTTCCATCAACTTAGGATTTGGATTCCAATCATGCCATTTACTATTGACAGTGTTATAGCAGCTAAAGATTGCCATCCGGTGGTTATCCTCGTTTGTCCATTGATGTGTACTGTGCGTTAACGCCTCAGTGAAAAAGAGCAACGACCCCGCTGGACACTCGTAGGTATCCCAAATTGGAGAATCCGGAGTTCGTATACTATCAGGTGCTGTATACACAGCCTTATGACTTCCCGTGATGAACAGCGTACCACCTTGTCTATATTTGACTGGGTTGAGTTCCCATACAATTCGAGTTAAACCACTATATCCTCTGCCGGGAATACACCGATAGAGATGTGAATCTCCGGGAAAACGGAGCATACCGTTTCCGTTGTGTGGTCCAAAGTTTCCATCTCCGACTGTGCGGTAAAACATGTGACACGATTCCATCCGGAAACCGTAACATTCCGGACTTGAGAGCGCGGGATGCGCGAGAAACTCATTCAGAAATCCAACAACGTTTGGATGGTCAGATAATTTCTGCATCGGTCCACCGAGTGGTGAACGTTCATGTTCAGGAATAGAGTCCGGTTCATGTCGGAGACGATATCCGAAATCTTGTATCTCTTTCAGTTCATCACCGGTCAATACACCGGGAACCAAAAGCCATCCGCGCATGTCAAACAGATACTTCTGTTCCTGTGTAGGTGGAACAACAGGTGTTCCATCGGATGTCGTTTGTGGTAGTGCAGCATTGTCTATATCAAGTGCTGCGCCCAAGTTTTTGTCAACAATAAAAGGTTTTGTATGGTTTTGTGTTTGTTCCATAATATTAGTTCCTAAATTATTCGTTTATGTCATCGCTTTCGCGCGTTTGAGTGCATCCTCCGATACACTTAGTGTTTTTGCAATGTCTTCATCCGTATGCGAAATGGACATGAACCATATATGTCCCTCAGGCAGATATAATCCCCCATCTAATGTCGCTTCATAGAAGGTTCTACGGAACTGACCTTGTTTCTCACCATCGGCATTCAAACCGAAGAATGGCATCGGTCCAATTCCCCCGATACGCGCTTGGTCAATACCCAATCGTTCTGTCATTTCACGATAGCCATCTAACAACTTTTGTCCCTGTTGCCACATAAAAGCCACACCGTCTTTCGCTTCCAATTCTGCAATTGTCGCAATAGCGGCGGCAACAAGTGAGACTTCTCCGTGGAAGGTAGCGGCGACCCATACACCAGCAACTTCATCCATAATCTCCTGCCTGCCGACAACAACAGCAGTCGCGAACCCGTTAGCCAACGCCTTTCCAAAAACCGACATATCTGGAGTCACACCGAAGTACTCCTGTGCACCACCTAAAGCATATCGAAATCCAGTTTTAACTTCATCAAAAATTAACAAAGCATCGTTAGCGTTAACAACTGATTTCACATTTTCCAAATATCCTTCGGCGGGTAGGTCGTGTCCAGAAGGTTCCATAATCAAGCACGCTATTTCTCCAGGATGCTCCTTAAAAAGGTCTTCCAGTGCCTCTATATCGTTAAAGGGAACGGTAAGTGTAAATTCAGCACTACTTGGCAGGTGTCCACGAGTACTGTGGCACCAATCGTGCCAACCGTGGTAACCACAACGTATCACCTTTTCTTTTTCTGTATAGGCGCGTGCAAACTTCAGCGCGCCAGTAGTCGCATCAGAACCACCAACAAAGTATGCCACCCTATCAGCAGACGGAATAATCTCAACGAGTTTCTCTGCGAGTTCTATTTCCAGCATGTGTCCAACGTTATAAACATTCCCGCGTTCAAGTGCCTTTGCAACGGCTTCTATCACAGCAGGATAGGCATGTCCGAGTATCATCGGACCATATCCCATCAGATAGTCTATATAATCATTCCCATCGGCATCCCAAAAATGTGAACCTTTCCCGCCAGCAATCATAATTGGCTGTGGTGGGTTGCTCTGTTTATGTGGTTGTCCGCCGCCGACTAACGCCGCTTTTGCACGTTCTCGCCATGCTAACGATTTTTCAAAACTCCTTCCCATGCTTTACCTCCACGAAATTTGGTAGACAGTATACCATAATTCTCATTTGTCTAAACATTTTTTGTTGTAAAACGTGCAAATTAATGACATACTTTAGCATAACGTAAGTTTGGTGTAAGAAAAATGAAGTACGGACCAGTTGATTGGTTGTTTCCCAACTGCACTTTTTACCAGATGGATACCTGTAAGGGTAAGGTCACCTCGACTCTACAAAGAACTGACTTAAAACTTAAAGTTGACAAAATATTAGACTTATACCGAACTCAAGTTAACGTAAACTCGGTATAAGCATTCAAATCCACAGGACGGAACAAAAGGAGGGTGTCCATGTAAAAAGTGTGTGCGGTTATTTTAATGAAGGCAATAACCGTGTGGGTTAAACTTTCTATTTCCATTCACTATTTACATGAGCCAATGAGATTAATGATAAAAAAAATATCATATTCTATCTTGATAACAATCGGTATAGCACTCGTCCTGGCGAACAGCAGCGATGCCCAAAACCTATCGCAGTTGGAACTACCTGAAGGCGCGAAAGGACGACTCGTGAAAGGCAGCCTCAATGTAAGGCCGCATTCACGCGAGCTGGTTTTATTCAAAAGTGCAATAGAGTATTCACCCGATGGCACGAAACTCGTAGTCGGAAGTAGCACCGGTATCTGGATATATGATGCACACACAGGTGAAGAACTTGACCTATACGCAGGGCATGCGGGGAATGTCGGTAGCGTATCATTCAGTCCGGATGGCAATACCCTCGCAAGTGGGAATAGGGATGGGACTGTCCACTTATGGGACACACATACAGGGGAACACCTCCGGACCCTCACAGGGCATGATGGCTTCTGGGGTGTCACTAGCGTATCATTCAGTCCGGATGGGAACACCCTCGCAAGTGGTGGTGATAATAGGAAAATCCACCTATGGAACGCACACACAGGGGAACTGCTCCGTACTCTCAATGTGGCTGTCAGTGTAAGAGGCTTGTCGTTCAGTCCGGATAGTAACACTCTTGCCACTAGTGGTGCTGGGGGATCTATCTTCCTATGGGACCTTCGCACCGGGCAACTCGTCCGCACCCTCACAGGGCATACGGGGGTGATTAATAGCGTGTTGTTCAGTCCATATGCGAGTATCATTTGTGGATGTAATCAGGCAAACAAAACTATCCACCTATGGGATGCCGACACAGGGGAATATATACGTACTCTCACAGGACATACTGGGGAGGTCTGGAACCTGTCGTTCAGTCCGGATGGCAACACCCTCGCAAGTGGGAGTGCGGATGCGACTATCCGCCTATGGAATCCCCACACCGGAGAACACCTCCGTACCCTCACAGGACATGCCGAGGATGTTCGTAGCGTGGCATTCAGTCCAGATGGGAATACACTTGCAAGTGGAGGCACCTACACGATCCGCCAATGGAATGTACATACAGGTGAAAACATACGTACCATTAGAGGATATACGGGGGAGGTAAGTATCATGTCGTCCAGTTCGGATGGGAATATCCTCGCAATTGCGGGTGGGGGCAACACTGTCCACCTGTGGAATGCACACACAGGGGCATACATACGCGCTTTCAGAGAACATCCGGATTATTGGGTCCATAGCATGTCGCTGAGTCCGGATGGCAACATCCTTGCACTTGCGGATTGGAACAACATCGGTTTATGGAACACACATACAGGCGAACGTATACACACTCTCGAAATACACAATTCGGGGACGATCTTTAGCGTGGCGTTCAGTCCGGATGGCAACACCCTTGCAGGTAGAATTGGGCACTCAACTATGGGCTTATGGAACGTAGACACAGGTCAACTCATACGTACCCTTAGAGTGACTGGGGAGAATATCCGTAGCCTGTCGTTCAGTCCGGATGGGAATATCCTCGCAAGTGGTAATACTGCTAACACTATCGATCTATGGAACGCACACACAGGCGAACGCATCCGCACCATTATCCCTCCATGGCATGCGGGGCATGTGTATAGCGTGGTGTTCAGTCCGGATGGGAATATTCTCGTAAGTACAAATAGTAGCGGTCCTATTCGTCTATGGGACGCGCACACAGGGAAACACCTTCGCGACCTCAGTGGGCGTACGAGTGGTGTAGATGAGCTTACAGATCATAGAAGGGGTGTAGGTAGCGTGGCGTTCAGTCCGGATGGCAACATCCTTGCAAGTGGTGGAGGGGACGGCACTATCCGCCTGTGGAACGCACATACGGGTGAACACATACACACTCTCAGAGGACATACGAAGAGTGTCCGTAGCGTCTTGTTCAGTGCAGATGGTAATACGCTCATAAGCGGGAGTTCGGACGGGACGGTGCTGCTGTGGGAAATTACACCTGATCTTACGAACACCAATCTGTCTGAAAAAGTGAACACACACACAGGCGAACTCGTTCGCACCCTCACAGAGCATACAGGAGATGTCCGTATCGTGACGTTCAGTCCGGATGGGAATATCCTCGCAAGTGGAGGGTTGGAAGGCACTATCCACTTATCAGCACCAAAAACGGGAGAGCACCTCCGCACTATTACAGGACATACGCGCGAGCTCCATAGTGTGTCATTCAGTCCGGATGGTAACACACTCGCCAGCAGTGGAGGGTGGGACAAGACTATTCGTCTATGGGATGTTCACACCGGGGAACTCATCCGCACCCTCATAGGGCATACAAACAGGGTCCTGAGCGTGGCGTTCAGTCCAGACAGGAATACACTTGCGAGTGGGGGTACGGACTACACCATCCGTCTATGGGATGTTCACACCGGGGAACTCATCCGCACCCTCACAGGGCATAAGAAGGGGGTCTATAGCGTGTCGTTCAGTCCGGATGGGAATATCCTCGCAAGTGGGAGTGATGATGGTACTATCCGCCTATGGAACACAAACACATGGGGACACATCCGTACTCTCGGAGAGCGTGGTGCCAGAGTCTATAGCGTGTTGTTCAGTCCGGATGGGAATATCCTCGCAAGTGGGAGTGGGCACGACATTTATTTATGGAACGCACACACTGGCGAACTCATCTACACGCTCTCACACGGTCTCGTGTATAGCGTATCTTTCAGTCCGGATGGGAATTTCTTGGCAAGTGGAAGTTGGGACGACACTATCCACCTATGGAACGTACGCACCGGGGAACTCATACAGATTCTCACAGAGGATACGGAGAGTGGTCGTAACGTGTCCTTCAGTCCGGATGGCAATACTCTGGCAAGTGGGGGTAAGGAAGGAAAGGTGCTCCTGTGGGAAGTTTCCCCTGCTCCTACATACACCTCCCTACCCGAAGATGTGGAGGCAAACACCTGGGAATATATACGCACAATCATAGGCGGACATGGAAGCGTGTCGTTCAGTCCGGATGGTAATACGCTCGCAAGTCTCTCAGGTGGGACTAGTAGGAATTTCAGCCTATGGAACGTGCAGACCGGGGAGCCCATCCGAACTTTTACAGTACATACGAGTTCTGTCCTTACTGTATTATTCAGTCCGGATGGTAACACCCTTGCAAGTGGGAGTTATGATGGCACTATCAGGCTATGGAATGCACACACAGGCGAAAACATAAAAACCCTCACAGAACATACGGATAGGGTCTATAGCGTATCATTCAGTCCGGATAGCAACACCCTCGCAAGTGGGAGTTATGATGAGACTATCCGCCTATGGAACACACACACTGGGGAACTCATCCACACCCTCACAGAACATACGGATAGGGTCTATAGCGTGTCATTCAGTCCGGATGGCAACACCCTCGCAAGTGGGGGTAATGATGGAACTATCCGCCTATGGAACGCACACACAGGCGAAAACATAAAAACCCTCAGTAGTTGGGGGCGGCATTTGTCGTTCAGTCCGGATGGCAACACCCTCGCAAGTGGTTATGGGACTGTCCACCTATGGAACGCACACACAGGCGAACAGATAAAGACCCTCTTGTATGGGGGGTTGTATGTGTCATTTAGTCCGGATGGTAACACTCTTGCAACTGCGGATGATAAGATGGTTCGCCTATGGAACGTACATACCGGGGAAAACACACAATCTCTCAGAGGGCATACGGGCAGAGTCGAAAGCGTGGCGTTCAGTCCGAATGGCAACATCCTCGCAAGTGGGGGTGGTCCGGGGGTGCTGCTTTGGGAAATCCCCCCTGCTGCTACAAACATCTTCCTGCCCGAAGATGTGAATGCCGACGGTATCGTCAATATTACAGATCTTGTATTAGTTGCGGCTAACTTCGGCAAGCAGGGAGAAAATAACGCAGATGTGAATGGCGATGGGATTATCAATATTATTGATTTGACACTGGTCGCTGCAGCGTTTGGAGACACAGCCACTGCGCCGATTGCGTCGGGGCACAAGGCACAGATACCACCTATAAGGGCAGAAGTCGCCGCATGGCTACGACAGGCACAGCAGCTAAATCTAACAGACCCAACTTTCCAACACGGGATACAGGTGCTGGAACAACTCTTGGCAGCACTCACACCGAAACAGACAGCACTCTTGCCCAATTATCCAAATCCATTCAACCCAGAAACATGGATACCTTATCAGCTTGCAACCCCCGCAGATGTCGGTATCTCCATTTACGCTGTGGATGGGCAGCTGGTGCGGAAGATAGATTTAGGGCATCAGGTTGCGGGTATCTATCAAAACCGGATCCGTGCTGCACATTGGGACGGCAGAAATAATGTCGGTGAACTTGTAGCAAGCGGTGTCTATTTCTATACACTCACCGCAGACGATTTCACGACAACTCGGAAGATGTTGATACGGAAATGATCTTTACTTCAGAAATGGAAATTTTCAAGGTATACTGATTTTATAGAAACTTTTTTCAACGATTGTATAATTGGCGTTACCATACTAATTTCAGGTTTTATAGACACCGAACCTTTGGAGGAAAGAGAAATGACAGAAAACCTATTAACTGACGCGCAGATGCGAGAATTTATCGTAAATGGGTTTGTCACCGTTAACACTGAGCTGCCGCCAGCGTTCCACGATGACATTTTTGAAAAAACAGTCGCAGTGTTTGATAAGGAAGGCAATCCGGGTAATAATCTTTTACCGAGAATACCAGAGATTCAGCGAGTGTTTGACGATGCAAACGTGAAAGGTGCACTGACAAGTCTGTTAGGACCTAACTATTACATGCAACCACATCGCCATCCCCATTACAACCCACCTGGCAGCAAGGGACAGGGAATGCATCAAGATGGGGGAAAACGGTGGTCGCACCATACACGTAGGCTGCTTGTCTTCTATTACCCACAGGATACACCTGTTGAACGTGGACCGACTGGTGTTGTTCCAATAAGTCATTACTTCAGCACAGAAGAAGGTAAACAAGTATCTCCCGAACAACCCGTCAGTGGTAAAGCAGGTACTGTTGCTTTCGCTAACTATGACCTGTGGCACCGCGCTATGCCAAATCAGACCGAAGAGAGACGTTATATGATGAAGTTCCTTTATGCCCGAATGACAGAACCGCAAGAACCTACGTGGGCAAATAAGGAAACAGAATGGGCAAATGGGACAGAAGTTGGACCTGTTGAACATCAGGAAATGTTCAAACATCTTTGGAACTGGCATCTTGGTTCAAAAGGTATTGAGGATTCTGCTTCACTCAATGGTGAATCGTTATCAGATTTAATAAGTACTATGACCGGGACAACTGAATCCGCAGGATTGCAGGCTGCATATCATGTGCCGAAGTTTGGTGAAGAAGCAGTTAAACCATTAGTGAGGTGTTTATATGAAGAGTCGGATATGACTCGTCGCAATGCGTGTTATGCATTGAATGCGTTGGGTGCTTCGGCTATTGGTTCACTACGGAACGCTTTGAAGGATTCACCTGAACAAGTTCGCGCAAATGCTGCAGAAGCACTCGGAGACCTTGGAACGAAGGCAGAACCTGCTGTACCTGATTTGGTTGAGGCATTGCAGGACGAATCAGCATCAGTACGGGTCAAAACAATTGAGGCATTAGGTACTACGAGTCAATCCAGTGCCATAGCAGTTCCTGGGTTGATTAAGGCATTAAAAGATCCAAACGGTGGTATTCGACGCACTGCTGTATTTGCCCTCTGTCGAATTGGGAAGCATGCTGGGGATGCAGTTGAAGGTTTGGAAAATCTACTTTTCGATGAGAACCGTTATATTCGGGGGGATGCGGTACACGCCCTTTACCGGATTGGCACACCAGCAGCTAAAGATGTGTTAGTGCAGCACCTCCAAACAACGCGATGGTGTCCAATTACCAACCGTGATAGCACGTTTTAAAGAATCTTCTTTATATCATTTTGTTGTCTGAACCATGATTATAGGATTAGCAGGATTATTTTGAGCAAGGTCCTATTTGTAAGTAGATTTGCTATACTTGATTACACCATCAGAAATGATCATCTTAAGCAAAGTGCTTGGACAGTAATAACTCCTCATCCTGGAAATCTTGTAATCCTGCAAATCCTGGTTCAGACAGCAATCCAGTTTTTTGTTGTGCTAAGCAGACTGAAAAACATCATAAATCTCTCGCGCACGGGTTTCAACATCGCTTAAATAGTCTTCTCCGATGTGTAAGCGATAGAGTTCAGTAAGTTCACCACTCGTTTCGCCAAATGCCTTCGCGTATTTTCGGCATTCCTCTTTGTCAGGACCGGAAGCATAGGCTTTTGTCTTTGCATCTGTTCCAGATTTTCGGACTTCAACGAACATATCCGCAAATTTCAAGTAGGTTCCATCCCCAACGAATCGAACACTTTCAAGGGTTGTAAAATCAAGATCGGGAAGTGCATCTGAAAGGATAGCACGCGCTTGTTCCATATCTATTTTCTCCTCGCGCAAGGCAATGGCAATTCCAAGAAAAAACAGATCGTTTTTGTCGCGTTTCGCTTCACCTTCCCGCTTCGCTTCGCGCAGTTTTTCAGGATTCGGTTCAGACTCGTTGTAATAGGTGATATCCTCCCTCACATCGCATGTCGCTGTAATTCGACTCTCAACAAAAATAGATGCAAGATAATCAGATAAAGGCATATCTTCCTGTTTGCAATGCGCTGCAAGTGCCGTAACCAGCACCATAGATTCACCTGCCGATTTCTCCCGCATCGCAATTGCTTTCCTGCCACCTTGACTCTGGATAAGTGCTTCAGGACCGGTAATCATACCGCCACTCTCTTCACCCGCAAAGATGAGGCGAGGCTGCACGCCAAGCGAAATCTTTTCACCATAAACATCTTGGATACGCACTGAAACAGTTGGTGCGTCCGCTATCTGCTTCTCAATCTTTTTCATAATTGCGGCAATCTCTTTGAAACCGACAGGGACATTAATTACATTCACACCGTTAGCAGCACCCCACTGGTCCCATGCAAGTGCGGATGGAGTCGTCTTAATCATGAACCTTGGATGGTTATCCCAAAGTCCAGCAGTTTTTAGCTGTTTCGCGTGGAAATCCATCAACATCAAAAACGCTTGATTTGGCGTGTAAATCGTCAACAATCGATCGTCATCAAGCATGAGAAAATCCACACCGAGACGTTGGAGTGCTTCGGCACGTGATGCTTCTTCTATCTGACAAACGATGAGTCTGTCCCCATCAGGATCAGTTGCTTCAATAATTGTTCCCATAGGTTGAGTTTTGAGTTTAGTCGCGTATTCAGCAGATTTAACCACATTCAGAATGCTATAATCACATCCGAGATCGTAAAATTCTTCCGCACCAGTTTCTGGATTTTTGTCCAGCTTTCCGATGTTATGATAGAGCGGATCTGCCTCAACATGTAGCCACCGAACAGAATCGGCAATACCTAACCGTTCAAAAATCGCTCTCATCGGACGATACATACATCCACCGACACAATCCACAACGATAGGCGGTTTCGTCTTGCGGATAAGGTTAAGATTAGCATCTGTGGCAACACCGCTTTTCAGGTAACCGACATATAGATGCACACCATCGTGGAGTTCATCTAACCTTTCAAAATCTATATGTTCATCGGTGGCTGTGCTGAACTGAATTGGATACCCATCCGATTCAGCGGTTTTGAGTATCTCCTCAATCTTGTTGACAAACTGCATGGATTCTTCGGGTAGGTATTGACTACCTTGATTGTTGAGATCCTTTGTCGCGTTTTTCGTGCTAACAGAGTGGCTTGATGTGACATGCTCACCACCCTCTAAGTCCAGCATAAAAATAAGGAACGATGCCATCCATATCGGTATTGTCCCAAACTCTTTCGGTACATAAGTCCGTATACCTTGTGCTGCTTGAATGCGAGCGATGAATTCAACGTATTTTTGCGAGTTGTAGCGCACTTCACATCCTGCCAGCTTCTCTACTGGTTGTCCGTCAGATTTTTCCTTCGCAACAAGACTTTTTCCAAGTGTTGCCAAGATAATGCCAACCTGATTTATCGGGAAGCGGGTATCCCACGGATAGAGAATGTTTTGTGGACCACGGATGCCAGCAGTTGATACTTGTGCTTCCTTAGCATAATTGCGGAACCATTCCCACAAGTTGAGATGTTCTATCAGTTCTTTATCAAGTGTAAATGTGAATGCTTCAGGGTCGTCTTGCGGAAAAAGAGGGGTTTTGATTGAGTCGGGGGTGTTCTGTTCAACAACTGCGAATAGTTGTTGTTCTGTTCGGTTTCGTTTGTCAAGGGACGCTGCATCTACAGCAATTACCATCTCCACACTCCAAAATAAATTTTGGTATCATTATAGCATATAAACGTGATTTGTGGGGTTAATTTAGTGGAGGTAATGGAGGTGCAGAGCCATTCAGTTTTCCAAATCCTATCATTTTCAATATTAAGCCTTCCTTTGTAGAATCACTCTCCGAATCGCGACCTCTTATCCTAATCTTGGTTCAGATAACATCGTAGGGGCGAGGTCTCCTCGCCCGTCTTAACCCATACTCTCTACTATAACGTAAGTTCGATTAATGATAGTATTGTGTGCCAGTAGGAAACCCTTTGATATGATGATATTTACATTACTTACGTTCTAAAGATTCAGAGTTTTCAGAGTCAAAGGGAAATTTGCACAATTTTATCAGGTGCTACGAACCTACATTCAGTACGGTTTTATAGGACTATTATGACTTATTTAGTCAAGAATGACTCTGAAAATTCGGATGCTTCTACATAAAACAATACCAACGGATTTAGGGTGTGGCTTCAGCCGATTCTGTAAGTTACTTACTCCGAACTCACGTTACTATAGGATCGATTTTATAGTCGAGACTTTACGACATATTTCTACGAATTAATCTAGTGAGATTCACCAGTCTCAAGTGGTTGGTAGGGAACGATAAGGTGGGTGTAGATATGATGTTTTCCGTTGAAGTCAAGTGTAGGCATAGAGTAACTCCGCTAAAGAATATATGAATAAGGATTCTTTCTTAAATTAGTGTGGATTTGTTAGTCTTCTTCTTGTTCTTCTGGATACGCGAGGGCTTGAGCAGTTACCCAATCACGTGAAGGGGCATTGTATGATGTACGTAGATCGTTACCTTCTGTCGAAAACACTTTTGCTCCACGGTGAATACAAGCTCTAATAACAACCTTTCGTGGATGATCTTCATCTTCTTTTGATGCACTTATAATAGCAGTGAATGATCCGGTTCCTTCTTCAGGTCTTTCGCTTTCCGGGAGTGTATCACCTAACCATCGGTCAAGAATGTCTGTAGATAAATTCCGTCGCGATCCGTGGTGTGGGACCTGAAATCGGTCAATGCCTGGTAGAGGTAATCCAGCCGTGGATGCGTAATCTGCTGCTTCATCAAAGGCTCCACATCCTGCATCTGCAGTCAACAATATTTTATGATTGCATAAATTTGCATATTGGATTACACTCATTTCATTTTCCTCACTAGTTCCGTCCGCTGAAAACGTTTCTTCACCCCAAACTGCCCTTATTAATGTAAGTGCTTTTTTAGATTCTTTAGGAGTTTTTTCGGATACTACAATGAGATCAAGATACCTATCCTTTGTTGGTGCCAGAACGGTAAAATCTCCAATGTTTTCTCCTTGAAAAGGGGTATAAATTGGAATTTCCTTTTCTTCCGCGATTTCTTCCAATTCTGCAATGTTTGAGTAAACCTTTTTTAATTTTTCAGCTAGATTCTGTGGGTTCCTATAATAAGCAAATCGATCAATCAATTCATCTGCATAAAGCCAGGGTCTTAACATCCAGAGTTCTGAAACCTCAAATTCTTCAAGAACTGTTTGGAGACCACCTGCATGGTCCCCATCGGGATGACTGACTATTACAGCATCAATTGTATCGGGATCGTCATAATACTTATTGATGTGTTCAACTACCTTATCTCCAGTTTTTTGGAAACCACCATCGGTAATATGGATTCGCGTTACACCATCAATCTCATATCGAAGCGGTATGGCATCTCCGCTATCTTTTGCGTCTACATCAAGAAAATCTATTTCAAAAAAATCAGACATTGTCTACTTTTTCCTCCTTGTTCTCAAGTGCTATTTTTACGCGTTTAACAACATATTTTGTCTGTTTTCTGTACGAATACAAAAACAGTGCTAAGAGTCCTACAAATATGATAAAAATAATTGCTGCATTATTTGGTAATCCCGAACCCCATGCTAAATCGTATATTTTTAGCAGAATAAGTGCGATTGGAAGCATACAAAGCGAGCGATACATATTATTCTGTTCTGAAAATATTTCAATCTTCGGATCTAACTTTGATGCTTTTACATAATCTTCATAAGATGCAAACTTAACAAATTTTATCCATTTTAGTAGCGGTTCAAGGGTCAACGATCCAATCCTACTAATTATCAATCCTATGAAATAATACAAAAACAACCCAATGAGAATATTTTCTTGGATAAGTGAATAGGACGTAAAATTATCACCTAATCCCGCGAATATAGCACCGGGGAAGAGATAGTTAAAAATGTTATATGCGGATAATCTGTCAATGAATTCTTTCATCGGATTGTTCCTCAGTATTATCTTCCTGTTCATCCAAGTCAAAGGGTGAATCAAACTTTATAGGTATTTCCCCTTCTTTTATTGACCGATTTAGTGCTTCAATGTCTTCATCGGTGAGATGCGGAGGCTTTTCCATCGCTTTGATGAGCCGTTGTGCAGCAGCGTTCTTTTTTCTCGGTTTGTTTTGCAACAACGTGAGTTGAGAGAGTAGAAAACTGGTACACTTATACATTTGTCCATTATCATCACTGAATTCTACCTCAAACGCTTCACCATCTCCAAGGATTTCAACTACAGTGCCAACTTCCCCACGTTTAAGATTATGCTCAGGTATGTCCTCTGTGAGCGCAACGACATCCAGAAGTTTGATTTTACCTTCGTCTTCAGGTACTTGTTTGTCTTTAGGTAAACTATCAATATGTGAGGTTTCCTCGGAAATCTTATCTTTCATTGCTCATCCTTCATCTCGCAGCTTACGAATCTCTATGATAGCACGTTCAGCGTTTGGTATTTTCATGAAATTTGTTTACTGTGTCCACTATTTCATCAGTGCTATCGTTTATTAGACAATCCTGCTACACAAAGATTACTTAACATAGTGATAACTTAAAATATATCACATTTTCGAGCATATTTCAAGGAGTATTGCAAACTAATTCAGAGGCATTCAATTAACGCGTAGCACTCTTATAGAAAGGGTTTCTAACCCGATTACTTTCTACCTGAATTGCCAATTGAATGCTTTTGGTTATACTCAATCAAACTTGACTGATAAAATCAAATAGTGTACACTATATACGATTAAGTCAAATTGCAGCCAAAATTGTTTAGCATACCATACAAGCTGTAGAACAGTTCAGTTTGTTCATACTTTATTGATATCAAAGGTGAAAAGATGGAAACCATAATGAAAGATTTAATTGTAACAGAGGAAATTTGGAAGGAAGGCAATATGTACACCGCTTATTGCCCGGAATTAGATGTTGCAAGTTGCGGAAAGGATATTGAAGAGGCGCGGAAAAACCTGCTTGAAGTTATTGAAATTCAGTTAGAAGAAACAGCACAACTCGGCACACTCAAGACCTTTTTGGAAGATGCAGGCTATGATTTGAACACTTCACAACCGACCCTTCAACTTGATAAACAGGTAGTTTCCTTTAATCAACTTACAGTTCCCCTTGGAGGCTTTTAATGCCTAAAATTTCGCCAACAGATTGGCGAACCCAAGTCAAGATCTTTGAAAATTTCGGGTGTCAATATGTACGACAAAAAGGATCACATCTCATCTACCACCATCCTGATGCTAAACGGGCAGTAGTTATTCCGCGCTATGACGAGGTATCAGTTACCGTTATCAAAAATAATATGCGAACTGTTAACCTGAGCAGAGATGAATACTTTCGGCTGCTTGCAGAAATTTGATATTACTTATTCATTTCATACAGCATTTTTACTTCCTCATACTCGCTTTCAACTTGACGAACTTATCTTGTTGCTTATCAGGTTAACTACAAGTTCAGGTTTGAAGCGGGAATGGACAGATGTTCAGTTGCATCATTGTTGATTTAAAATCCTTGTTCAGACAAACATAAACACCACCAAATAACCTTTTCATTTCGCCCATTCCGTAATTCTGACAAAAAACACAAACATCAGAAAATACCTCTTATCCTGCAAATCCTGACTATCTTGTAAATCCTGGTTCAAAAAACCAAAAACTGAAACATACCCCAAACATACATGAAATATATTGTTCCAATCCTTACAAACCCTTCCATCCAGATCTCAACACCTGTTATAATACGACCACTATGAAAAACAGAAAGCACACACAACCCATAACATCAACAAAAACCACCACACATAACCCAACAAATATCCATCCAAAAAACGACCATAACCAAGAAAATCAAAAACGTACAAAAATGAAAATTTCAAAAAGTTTCGTACACACTGATAAACTCAGTCCCAAACTGGCATAACCCCAAATATCAAAACGTACACAGAAACGAAAAACGCCCTTTTTGTGTACGTTTTTAGAAGGAGCAAAAACCGATGTATTTACAACAAAAACACAAACATTGTTACGTAACTCGTAGGGAAAAGGGTTCCCACACCCGCTTTTCTGTCTGAGTCACAGATTACACAGACAAAAAAATCAACAATTGAATGTCTCTGCCTTCTAAACTTTTACCTTGACTTTTATTACTTATTTTGATAACATATTTTAAAGACATAAAACAATCAGTCAGTTAACTTTTCTAAATAGATAGAATCTGAACACCTTACCATCTAAGCGTAACCTTTAGATAGGCATGCATGCGGCGTTTTCAGGTGGTCGTGTATTCTGGGACGAATCAGATTCTGAACGAAGGAGATTTCATGTTGAATAAGAATTTGGAGGCGAAACAGGTAGCAGCAGTCAGAAAAATTCTGTCTGAAGTTCCCGTTGCCTCTGCGTACTCCCCTGTAACAGAGTCAATAGATAAAGCGACTGAGTTAGGGGAGGACAAAATTGCGGCTGCACTCAAAAGTTTCAGTTCTATGCCGCAATCCACAAATGTTTTCGCCAACCCCGTTTTACACAAGGCAGCTGTAAACTGTAAAGATGCCCAGATAACCCTGAATATCCGAAGTTTCGCAATACGCGGTGTCGTTTCAGAAAGTGAAATTATTGCTAACAAACTTAGCCCCGCTTATGTTATTTTCACAGGTCTTTTCGGTAGAAAACCTGAAAAACATTCTGACGATATTGATGAAGAAGCTATTTTATCCGAATTAATAGATAAAAAGTTTTATCGATTTACAGAACTCCGCAGAGATGGTCTAACAGGTAAGCAACGCCTCATCAATCAGGTCGCAGAATTCGTAAAATCCTTCCCAGATGCTGGACCCGAAGCAGTCATTCAACATTTTTCAACGCTACGCAAATTAAGTGTCCCAAATCAGAAAGGTATAAAAGGCACAAGAAATCCAGGTTCTCTACTTTTAGAACTCATCGGAACACACATGGAAAACGTTGCCTTGGGGACAGTATCTGTCTTCATGCGCCACCAGTTAAGACAAAGCAGTGCTTTACATCCACAAGTACTCGCAATGCGTGCCAATGACCTTATTACTGAAAGCCAGAAAAATGAGAAAACCGCATTCCAAACATGCTATAGTCTCCTTTTGGGTAGAGAAGCAAGTTCCGTTGAAGCAAATATATTAGAACGGATGGGTATCATACAAACGCATCACGGTTCGGCAGGTTCAAATGTGGTTGCTCGCTACCTTGCTACTTTATACGCTGGTGCAGTTTCCGATTTCTTCGTCGCTTCACAGATGGCTTTAGATGGCGATAGACATTTCGGAGCAATCCATGATATGACTGCTTTTATCAATCAGATAGAACCACTTGACACGGATGCAAGGGAAACAGCAATTCGTGAACGGATGCAGATCGCGCTACCAACCTTCGGACACCCAGAAATCGCCGCCGCTGGCAGATCCGATGAAATCCAACAAGACCCCAGACCCGCAATCTATTTCAATCCTTTTATTGATGCTGTCGAAAAAGGAGAAATACAACTTAACGACAGTCAGAAGAAACGATTAGCAATTATGCAACGTATATATCAAATTGCGTTCATTGAGGGAGTCGTGCGTCCTGGTCGTGAAAATGAACCACCGCTCCGTCTTACTCCTAATACAGACTTTGGCGGATGGGCAGTTCAGGAAGGATTAGATATCTATGAAAGCGACAGGACATTCCTTACATATATCTTCCGAGGATTTGGATGGATAATGGATGCGCGCGAACAACTTCAAATAAAAATAATACGACCAGTCATACCCCCAGACCCCGAAATTATTCCGAAACCGTCCGATGATATGACAATCGCTAACGAAGTCGTTGCACTACATGATCGGATGGCTGGTCCAGAAATTTTTGACTAATAGAAGGTTCTCTGTTGCTACTCCCCTATAAAAACATAATACGTGAGAAGACTATAGAGATTCTATGTGAAACAGAGAGGAATCCAAGTGATTGAATTTGACCAATTAACACCTCCCACAACAGGTGAAAAGATAGAAACATCCAACGGACAGAAGGTTGTACCAAACAACCCTATAATCCCTGTTATTGAGGGAGACGGTATCGGACGAGACATTATGAAAACGACCCGCCGTGTCGTTGATGCAGCCGTCCAAACCGCTTACAGTGGCAAAAATCAGATTGTCTGGTTTGATGTCTACGCTGGCGAAAACGCCATGGCAAAATATAATGAGTGGCTGCCACAAGATACCTTCAATGCAATTGAACATTTTCGTGTGGCACTGAAAGGACCCCTGACAACACCTGTAGGTGGTGGGTTTCGTAGTTTAAACGTAACCCTGCGTCAGGTACTTGAGCTCTATGCCTGTGTCCGACCCGTGCGCTACTTCCAAGGGGTACCCGCTCCTGTCACGCATCCTGAAAAAATGGATGTCGTAATATTCCGTGAGAATACCGAAGACGTATACGCTGGGATTGAATGGGAACAAGGCACACCAGAAGTAAAAAAGGTCATTGACCTACTTCGCACTGAAATGGGTGTTGAAATCCGTGAGGACTCTGGTGTTGGCATTAAACCGATAAGCATTTTCGGAACAAAACGTTTAGCGAGAATGGCAATTCAGTACGCGATCGACCACGACAGACGAAGCGTCACCTTCGTTCATAAAGGGAATATCATGAAGTTCACCGAAGGGGCTTTTTGTGCTTGGGGATACGAACTTGCTAAAGAGGAATTTGCTGACACTACTATCACAGAAGCAGAACTCTATGATGACTATGACGGAAACGTTCCAGATGGTAAAATAATCATCAATGACCGGATAGCGGATAGCATGTTACAGCAAATCCTAACACGAACCGATGAATATGATGTTATCGTTACGCCGAATCTAAACGGGGATTATCTCTCCGATGCAGCAGCAGCACAAGTTGGTGGAATCGGCATGGCACCGGGTGGTAACCTCAACGATGAAGTCGCCCTCTTTGAAGCAACACACGGCACAGCACCCAAATATGCTGATCAGGATGTCGTAAATCCAAGTTCCCTTATCCTTTCTGCAGTGATGATGTTAGAACATATCGGTTGGCAAGAAGCTGCAGACTTGATTACTGCAGGACTTGAGAAAACCATTCTTCAAAAACGGGTTACCTATGATTTAGAACGTTTAATGGAAGGAGCAACAAAAGTTGGTACGTCTGAATACGGTGCAGCTATTATTGAAAACTTTCAGTAATAGCATACTACAACGTTTAAAAGGAGAACGGCACTTGTCATTAAAAACAAAGATTTTTCTTGGTATCGGTTTGTTAGGTGGCATCGGTTTTGTAATGGCATTTGGGTTATATCGTATCCATAAACGTATCTTGGAAGAGTTAATAGCAATTCGTGAACAGGGAGAAAGGTAACACATTATGTATACACTTTACACACTTGCATTCACACGAAAGAAAATCATAAAAAAAATACTTGTAATTCTGATGGTGATAACATATGCCACCGTTGTGGTTTATATGATTGGTTGCGCGGAAAATGAAGAAGATACCGCATTTAAAAGCGCATTCCCACCAAACAATAGCACAATCGACTCAGATGAAGTTATTATTGTCTCTTTTGACAATACGCCAGTAACAGTTAATGTAGAAATTCAAGGACATCAAAACACATCTTTCTTATGGGAATTAGATGGTAAAACCCTTACTGTACACGGAAATTCTATCTTCAGGCAGGGAAAAAAGTATGTAATTATTATCACTTGGTCCACAGGACGCAAAATCTTAAACTATACAGTGCGTTCTCCACAATCCCGTCCCGATGTGGTTGTCATACCCGATGCTGCATTAGAAAGTGCTACACCAGCCAGTGGATCAGAACTTAAAGCAAATGGTAGTATTAACCTGAAGTTCGACAACAACCCTGGTACCGTATCAGTTTCCGGTGGCGGTACTGTCTCTACATCTGGTACAACCCTGACAATCACACCTCCCGCAGCTGGATACCCAACTGGTGCTCTTACCATTACAGTCTATTGGGAAAATGGTGATGGATCGCAAGATCTTACCTATACTGTCGTAGCGGCAGATTATACCGCACCAAAAGTAAAATCCAGTGATCCTAAAGATGGAGCTGAAGGTGTTGATCCCAATGACGTGTTTGAAGACGGTATTGAAGTTGTCTTCACCGAACCTGTGACTGGCGATCTGATGTTACTTGAAGGTGATGATCTCGGTTGGGAATCCGACACTGATGGTGACACAATTACTCTAACAGGTATTGCCGGTGCAGAACTCAGAAACGAAACCGCGTATACGATTGCCGGTGCAGTTGCTGACGGTGCTGGAAACGAAACCGAAGTAGAACTCACATTTGTCACTAAAGCCAGATAGTACTGACATATTAATAAAGAGAAATTTAATGTGCACCTAATTATGAATTAAGAAATTGTTTTACACCTGATTATAGCATAGTTGAAAATAGCATATTTACATAACGGAGGAAGAAGTGGCAAGAAAGAAAATTAGTGTTATTGGCGCAGGTAACGTCGGAGCAACAGCAGCATTTCTTATAGCACAGAAGCAGCTTGGCGATGTCGTCATGATTGACATCGTTGATGGAGTCCCGCAAGGCAAAGCATTGGATATGGCAGAAATGGGACCGGTAGAACTGTTTGACGCTGCGATTAGTGGTGACCTTGATTATTCAGCAACCGCTGATTCCGACTTAGTGATTATCACATCGGGTTCTCCACGCAAACCGGGCATGACACGCGAAGACCTACTGCAAACAAACGCCAACATAGTCGGAAGCGTCACTGAAAACGTGGTGAAGCATTCACCAGACACCATCATTATGATGCTCACCAATCCATTGGACATCATGACCTACCACGCATGGAAGGTATCAGGATTCCCCTCACACCGAGTAGTAGGACAAGCGGGTGTCCTGGATTCAGCAAGGTTCCGCTATTTTATCTCACTTGAACTTGGTGTATCGGTAGAAGACATCCATGCCCTCGTGCTTGGCGGACACGGTGACACGATGGTACCCCTACCACGTTATACCACCGTCAACGGTATCCCCATACCGCAGTTGATACCCGAAGATCGCATTGAAGCAATGGCACAGCGTACTCGTGATGGTGGAGCCGAGGTGGTCAATCTTCTCAAGACAAGTGGATATTATGCCGCTGGTGCATCATTAGCACAAATGGCAGAAGCGATTATCTTGGATAAGAAACGGCTACTCCCATGTTCCGCACATCTCACAGGACAATACGGTATCAACGACCTTTATATCGGCGTTCCGATTAAGCTCGGTGCAAACGGCATTGAAGAAATCGTTGAGATTGAATTAACAGATGACGAGTTAGGTGCTTTGCAGACTTCAGCAAATACTTATCGTGAAGGGATTGCATTGTTGGGGTACTAAAATATTGATTATGGCAACTCATCTTATAGGCGCGGTTTGTAACTGCGCCTATAAAGGGTGATTCACATATTTTGGACCTAACTATAAACCCCGAGGATAGATCACGCTTTTTGTGCAACCATACTGGAGAGAATACCGAGAATCCTATCACACCGCTCAATTGTATAAGTTGACATATCAAGTTGTAAACACTTTCCGTGCAACTTAAGAAATAACCACTCAACTCCTGTTGTACTTGCTCCATAAACAGTAGAGATGTCATTCCCTCTTTCAACATTAAACCGCTGGGCAGCGATCATTTCCGCAACACACTGCCCGATTCCAAGTTTTAAGTCAAGATTTTTCGCTTCAACAAGGATAACGACTGGTGCTTCTAAATAAAATTGGTTTGGAGACAAACTAATTAAGAAATCACATACACCTGTCAAACCCTCTTCAGCATCAACATTGAAGTCAATCCCAGAAAACAGACTGATGCGACGTTTACAATGTTCTCGGAGTTCAACAAGTACATCAGCAACAATCAGTTCAGACCTCGCTTTTTCTGTACCGATTGCTGTAGCTAATGATGCCTTTCTCTCCAATCCGGTGGTGAGATACGCACTTGGTGTAACCGTTTCAACATCAGAAAATATACCCGTGGTATCAATCTTTTCCAGTTGAAATGTTAACATTACTGATTCTAAAGTAAACTCGCTGTAAGCCATACCTATTTTCTCCTGATCAAGACGGAATTGAAAGACATTTTCCTATTCCTTATCCTTATTCTCATCTTCGTCAACAACTTCGTATTCAGCGTCAACAACATCCTCAGGTGGAGTATCTTCAGAAGGAGCATCCTGTGGCACATCCCCCGGTTCAGCACCAGCAGTCTGTTGATATAACTGTGCGGAAGCCTCATGCCAGATTTGCATCAAGTCATCTGTAGCAGTTTTTATCTCTTCATTGTTGTTCGCTTCCAGTGCTTGTTTGACGCGTTCAACACCAGCATTTACCTTTTCCTTAGTCGCATCGTCAACTTTGTCCCCGAATTCCTTCAGGTTTTTCTCAGTTTCATAGACCAATGAATCAGCACGGTTGCGAGTTTCAACTTCCTCACGTTTCTGTTTATCCTCTTCAGAATGTGCTTCAGCATCTTTCACCATCTGTTCAATTTCTGCATCGGTGAGACCGGAGGAGGCAGTGATTGTAATATTCTGCTCCTTACCTGTTGCCGTATCCTTCGCAGATACATTGAGAATACCATTCGCATCAATATCAAATGTAACCTCAATCTGCGGAACGCCTCTGGGTGCTGGCGGAATATCGCTAAGTCGGAACCGACCAATTGTTTTGTTGTAGACTGCCTGTTCCCGTTCACCTTGGAGAACATGCACATCAACTGAAGTCTGGTTGTCTTCCGCGGTTGTGAACTTTTCGGATTTCTTAGTCGGAATCGTGGTATTTTTTTCAATTAACCGTGTAAACATCCCACCAAGTGTCTCAATACCAAGTGAAAGTGGCGTTACATCAAGCAACAGAATATCCTTGACTTCCTCGTCACCAGCAAGCACACCACCCTGAATTGCTGCCCCAACTGCCACAACCTCATCGGGATTAACACCTTTGTGTGGTTCTTTACCGAAAAGTTGCTCCACTGCTTCCTGAACTTTTGGCATCCGTGTTTGTCCCCCAACGAGTATAACTTCGTCTATATCTGCAGGTTGCATCTCAGCATCACTGAGTGCTTGTCTGCATGGAGTAAGAGAACGTTCAACTAACTCATCGGTTATTTGTTCCAGTTTCGCACGTGTAAGTGTTAGATTGAGGTGCTTGGGACCGCTTGCATCAACAGTGATAAACGGGAGGTTAATATCTGTCTGCACTGTGCTGGAAAGTTCACATTTTGCCGTTTCTGCTGCCTCTTTCAGGCGTTGTAATGCCATCTGGTCATTCCGTAAATCAATACCTTGACTACTGAGGAATTCCTGTGCCATCCAATCAATGACAGCTTGGTCAAAATCATCTCCACCGAGGTGTGTATCCCCGTTAGTGCTTTTCACTTCAAAAACACCATCACCGATCTCCAGAATAGAGATGTCAAATGTACCACCTCCAAGGTCGTAAACAGCGATTTTCTTATCGCCTTCACTCTGCAACCCATAAGCGAGTGAAGCAGCAGTAGGTTCGTTGATAATTCGTAGAACCTCTAACCCAGCAATTTTACCAGCATCTGCTGTTGCTTGACGTTGTGAGTCATTGAAGTACGCAGGCACGGTGATAACTGCTTGTGTGACCTCTTCCCCAAGATATGCTTCTGCTGTTTCTTTCATTTTACGCAA
Source organism: Candidatus Poribacteria bacterium (assembly GCA_022825665.1). GTDB lineage: Bacteria > Poribacteria > WGA-4E > WGA-4E > WGA-3G > MSPOR6. Next base: position 10,373 of record JAJDWI010000119.1, on the reverse strand, counting down.
AACCATTGCAGAGATTTCGGGCGGAGAATATTCTTTGCCTTCAATATTTACTGCCACATCACCATCTTTATCACTTTTTAATTCATAAGGAACGCGGGAAGAGTCGTCTCCAAGTTCGCTATATTTTCGTCCCATGAACCGTTTAATAGAAAATATTGTGTTTTCAGGGTTCGTGATGGCTTGTCTTTTTGCTACTTGTCCAACCGGACGTTCTCCCTCTTTCGTGAAACCTACAACAGAGGGAGTCGTCCGATTCCCCTCTGCGTTTTCAATGACTTTTGCATCGCCACCTTCTAAAACGGCAACACATGAATTTGTTGTTCCTAAATCAATTCCAATTACTTTACCCATTTTTATCTCCGATTTATTAATTCTATTCTTTTACAATATAATGATAAATATAAATGCAATATCTGTGCCAACCTTAATCCCTTAGATTGAGTGGTTTACACAGTAACCGTGTCAAATTGGCAGTTTTAGCCTTAATATAACTTTCGGCTGCTAATGTCAATTTGACACACTACGAATGCTAATACTTCTGTTTAATACTACCCCACGTTGTGGAGAGTTTCGCGGTCGGTTCAACTGCTAATATATCCTCAATACCACCCTGTATCCTTTGAACCTCTTTTTGGGTAAGTCCACGGTTAAATAGAGCAAACTCATCCATATCACCGTTATAGTATCGGTTTAGATTGAGAGGTTCCTCAGTACCAAGAATTAAGGGTGATTCAACAGGAACTAATTTGGCATCTTGCTTCGGATGATCTATCAACACCTCTCCATCAAGATATACAGTCCACCATTCTGCTCTTTGATAGGAAACAGCAACATGCTGCCAATTATCTTTGTCTATCTTGACGGGGCTTTTGGCAGGAACTTGACGACCATTTGTTAACTTCCATCCCATCCAAATATAACCATCTGGATGAAGAAGTATCTCAAAAAACTCGTCTACATCAGGTCCTTTTGCAGCAATTAGTTGCCACGTGCCAGCACCAACAACCAACGTAGGACGAATCCACGCAGAAATAGTGATACCTTCGGTGAATACAAAGTCGTTAGTATGTTTAACGCTAACGATGCCGTTCTTACCACCAAAATTAAGCCCTTTACCGAATTTACCATCTCCCCAGTCAGTATCACCTTCTAAATCCCCATGGTTTCCGTTCCCTGACATGTCCTCAACGGTTTCACCTTTGCCGCCTTCAAATGCAAAATATACAACCAAACCTTCTAATTCCGCAGCTATGCAAGTCATTTGCGAACTTGCCATAAGACATAAAGCTGTGCATAAGACAATAAATATGTTTCGCATGGGTTCACCTGTTTCATATTCAGTTGACTGAAATTTAGAATATCTCAGTATGTATTTTCTAATTGACATCTCGTCTACTAACTTTAATGAATCGTGATAAGGATTAAATAGTTTGTCAACTTGATTAACAGAAAAATAGGGTGCGGAAATTGTGTCGTGTAGACCGAAGTGGATTACATCTGTCCTATACAAAAACCATCTCTATGCAAATGGGAAAGTGCCTTGATATCCACGCGGACGTGATACATGCCACACACCATCATACATCGGTGTGACCTGATAGTGACATACTACGTTACTGCGTTCCATATCGTCTCTTTCCTTTGCCCCTTGGTGTGGCATGTGGTTGATGAACACGACACAATCTCCTGCTTTCGGATACAATATAACGTGTTCTTGTGTCTCACACCACTCCTCAAATTTTGGACGATCTAACGGATACAGATGCGGTGGTTCGTTTAGATGTCCACCTTTTACGAACTTCAGATGTCCATCACCTGGACCGTTGTCTTGAAAATAATAGGTGGTATTGATACCAACGGGTGCCATTGCAAACGGGTGTTCTTCAACATACCTTTTTTCGTGCCAATAGCCGTAAAAATCCATGTGCCATTCTTGCAAGTAAGGTCCTGGATTGATATGTGCGCGTAGACTACGTAGTTGACACTGTTTACCCATTAGCCCTTCAAGGTAAGGACGAACACTTTGATGTCCGACAAGTGGGGCATAAGTATCCGGTTCCCTGTCAAGTAGAGAATCGAACCACATATTACCAACTGCATTCAATCCCTCTTCCCAACCTTGTTCGCGTGCGTAATTGACACGTTGGCGGATATTTTCGGTTTCTTCAGGCGACAACGCCCCCTCAATTAATACGTAACCGTCCTGCAATAGTTGCGAGATCTTGGCTTTATTATCTTCCATGGTTCATCTCCATTTAAGGTTAATAGTTAGTGGTAAATTCAACTAATACCCAATTAACGAGATTTATCTTATTTTTTAGCGGTAGGTGCAGTTTCCTAACCAATGCAGAATGCCATAAGTGCATTCTGCCGAGACCAAAGAACTGTCAGTAGGGGCAAGGTCTCCTCGCCCGTGCAAACAAGATGGATCAGGTAAATTCAACTAACTTACAGTAGAAATATAAACCAAACGTGTTCTGAATTATAACCGACTGACTAAGAAGTGTCTACTGACTGCATATTTCTATTCTAACGGTTCTAAAGGTTGCGAATGTCCAAAAACGGGTTTCGGTGCATTGCCGAGAGCTGCCCAACGTGCCGCATTAGCTATCACAAGACGGACATTCTCATCGTAATAAATCGGATATGTTTCATGACCGGGACGGAAATAAAATATCTTTCCTCTGCCACGGTAGTAGCAACAACCGCTACGGAACACTTCACCACCGGGGAACCAACTGATGAAAACAAGTGTGTCGGGTTCTGGAATGTCAAACGGTTCACCATACATTTCGGCATGCTCAATTTCAAAGTACTCGTCAAGTCCTTCAACAATTGGATGTCCGTGTTCAATCACCCAAATACGTTCCTTTTCCGCTGCCTCACGCCATTTAAGACTACACGATGTTCCCATCAAACGGGTAAAAGGTTTAGAATAGTGTCCAGAATGTAAGACGATAAGTCCCATGCCCTGCAACACCCGCGCTTTTACTTTGTCAGCGATAGCATCTTCAACGGCACCGTGTGCTGCGTGTCCCCACCATATCATCACGTCTGTTTTTTCAAGCACTTCGTCAGTTAAGCCGTGTTCAGGTTCATCTAACGTAGCAGTCAACGTTTCAATTCCGTGTTCACTTAACCCATCGGCAATTGCAGTGTGAATGCCTTTGGGGTATAATTTTTTGATAGCTTCGTTTGTTTTTTCATGTCTAAATTCATTCCAAACTGTAACTAAAGGTTGTGACATAAGTTTCTCCTTCAATTGTATTAACTTGAAATTTCATCAAATTTCTCTTTTAATATCTTAATTTTATTTAACAGCAACAACATATTCAGTAAAGCCAGAACGTCGTTCTTTAGCACGTTTAGCAGCGTCAACAAATTCGCGTAGTGCAGCAATTAATTCATCCGCAGTCTCAGGTGTGAAAGATGCCTCACCATCTTCAGGACAAACCCAAGCATAGACGTTCGGTATCTGGACTGAAATACCTTCCTCGTTATACGTAAATACTGTTTGCCGCCACTCTTTTTTTATCTTGTGTTGCCCACAAATTGGAGGTGGTTTAGGTGCCATAAGTTATTTCCTTCGATGTCTCAAACGGGAAAAAGGAGGAAACTGCCATTCATTCTCATCAGGGATGTAGGCAGTCACAAACTCAATGTAAATCGGATCTATATATTCACACACAACATGTAGATAGACCATGATGTTTTCCAAAAGAGTTGAATGACCACAAATCAAAACTCGGTGATCCTCAGGATATGTTTCAATTATCCTTCCGTTGAGGATCGCTTCTACCATGTGTTTGACTTCAAAACCTTCCTTTTGGGCATGTAGAATCGCATGATTTTTAACAAGATAATCTTCATTCTGAACTTTCTCACAGATGGTTTGTAAATTCACACCATATTGTCCCAACTCTAACTTACAATCTGTTCCCTAAACATGTCTGCTATTCTTAAAACGTTATTTCTGTCTCTACTGCTTCATCATAGTCAACGCCATCCACCTCAAAACCGAAAAGGTTTCGGAAACGTCTTCTATATCCAGCATAATCAGAGAGTTCATGGAAGTTGTCGGTATTGATCTTTTCCCACCGTTCAGTGACAGCATCGGTAACATCTTGCCGTAATTCTCTGTCATCCAACCGAATGTAACGATCACTATCAAGTTGTGGCGTTAGTCCAGGACCGAGATGTTCCGAGAATAACCGCTGCATCTGTCCAATCGGTGCTTCGTTGATACCTTTCTCATTCATAATATCATAAAGAATACTGATATAGAGGGGAACAATAGGAATTGCCGCAGAGGCTTGCGTAACAACTGCTTTGTTTACCGAGATATACGCATTGCCCCCGAATTGATTTGAAAGCCTTTCATCAAGTGCGTCAACACGCACCTTCAGGTCGTCTTTTGCCTTACCGATTGTGCCATCTCGATAGATAGACCACGTTAAGGCACTGCCAATATAGGTATATGCAACAACCGTTACCTCTGGTGCAAGCAATTCGGCATCTGTTAATGCATCAATCCACATCTCAAGGTCTTCACCACCCATTACAGCAATCGTATCAGCGATTTCTTTGTCAGTTGCAGGTTCTATCGTTACAGGTGCTACGACTTCGTTACTCAGGTCAATCGTTTTCCCTGTATACGGTTCACCGATCGGTTTCAACTCAGAATTATGTACTTCACCAGTGCGTGGATGGGTTCGACGCGGTGCAGCGATGCTATAGACGAGAATGTCTATTTTACCAAAATTTGCTTTGAGTTGTGCGATTGCCTCCTGCTTTACATCATCCGAAAAGGCATCTCCGTTGAGACTTTCTGCAATAAAACCATCCTGTTGTGTCTGTTGATGTAAGGCAACAGTGTTGTAATATCCTGCTGATGCTGTACGCCGTTCATCCGCCGGACGTTCATAGAGAAGTCCCAACGTTTTCGCGCCGTATCCCCATGTCAAAGCAATACGGGAAGCGAGTCCATACCCAGTTGAGGCACCGACAACGAGCGCGTTTAAACCTGTCTCTTTGTTCGGAACATTTTCCTTAATTTGTTCTATCTGGTTTTGGACGTTTGCCTGACATCCCGCAGGATGCGCGTTTGTACAGATAAAACCACGGATCCGTGGTTTGACAACTTGAACTGCCATTTTTATCCTTTTTTCTAAGGGTTAGTCTTCGATTTCTACAACCATTTCAACTTCAACCGGAATTCCACCCGGTAATTGCACCATACCAACAGCAGAACGCGCATGTTTGCCTTTATCTCCGAACACTTCAACAAAAAAGTCTGATGCGCCGTTGACAACAGCGGGCTGATCAATGAAATCTGCAGATGAGTTGACAAAACCAACTACCTTCACGACACGTTTGATCCGATCCAGATCACCTAAAGCGTGTTTGAGGGTACTTATCAACCCGATTGCTACTTGTCTCGCAGATTCATAGCCTTCTTCAATAGTGGCATCTGTGCCAAGTTGACTTTTATAGATTTTGCCCTCACCTGTGCCAGGTCCATGTCCAGATGTGAAGACAAGATTTCCTGTTTGAACTGTGGTAACGTAATTTGCTACTGGTGTTGCAGGTGGCGGTAATTCAATCCCTAATTCTTCAAGTCGTTTCTCTATTTTCATGTAATTAAATATCTCCCAAATAAGTTCATATTTTAAAGGTGTCACAGACACGATTGATTAGAATAACCTTTATTATTAAATAGGTTTTCGTTGAATTTGTCAAGTAAATTCATCACTGTACAGGGTTATTTATAGTGAAACCTAAAAATCAGTGTGCACTCCCTGGTAGGTGCGGTTTCATGAAGATTAATTTATTCTTTCGGTTATTTTAATTTCCCCAAAACCTGTAGGCGCGCTTTGTAAGCGCGCTGGACTTCAATAATAACTTACCGAATTTATTTCTTAATCTTCATTAGGTGTTAATTAGTGATTCTTGTCCGTCTGAATTGCTTGTTGTCTGAACCAGGATTTACAGGATTAGGAGTTGGTGGCTATTTATATGCCATTGTCCAGGATGAAGAATTACCTTTTGCAAAGGAACATTGGCATACAAACCTCTTATCCTGAAAATCTTGTAATCCTATAAATCCTGGTTCAGACAAAAAACACTCATATAATATTTTACGAATTTGACGATAAATGTAATTATTAACTTGACATTAGTTATTTATCTATGTTATAATAGATGTCACATATAATCTTAGATTACGGGTAACCCAATTATGTTATACCATTTCTAAATAATTACTTCTCATTAACAAAGAACGCGCTCGTAGTCGCGTATTTCATTGCTAAATCAACGTCAAATGCGCGTTTGCAACAGGTAGTCCTTCATCCTTTACAACGGAATATATACTCACAACTCCTAATCATGGAAATCTTGTAATCTTGTCCATCTTGGTTCAGACAATACTGAAAACTGAAAACTACTCCAAACATACACAAAACATATTGGATATATATTGTTCCCGATACCAGTTAAACTACAAACATACAAACCCATCAAGTATAATACAAACATACAAAATCAAACGATCCATAAAACTGGAGTGGAAAATGCTAAAACAATTATCACCCGAACAACAATATGAACTGGATTGCAAAATACTTGACCGAATTATTATCTAAACAACGCATCAAAAAAATATAAAAAAAATAAAAAGATACCAAAAAATAAAAAAAATTCTATGATCAGAAAAACATCTCTAAACCCATACAGGGACTATCCTAATAAGCAATTTAGCAATAATACCACGATAATACCAAATGGTATTATTTGGTATTATTATAGTGGAAACCATAATTATTTACACACTACGGTAGGCGCGCTTTGTAAGCGCGCCAGATACCCACAATCCTCTTACACACATAAACAGAATCATCACCTTCAATTTATCATACAGGAAGGCAACACGAAAAAATAGTCAATCATACAAAATCCAAACCGTACCAAAATTGCCAAATAATAAAATGCAAAAACCTACATAAAAACCCCAATAAACCCAGACAGGGACTGGGAAAACACCACCGTACCAAAACCGTACCAAAAAACGAAAACTGGTACGGTTTGAAGGAAACAAAATCCAGAGAATTTGAAGAAAAAAACGAGGTATATACCAATATCTTACAGTGACAATTGAATGCCTCTGTCTTTGTGGATAGAGGCATTCATTGAACTTGATTATTAGACAAGATTGTGATAAAATTCTGGCGATGGAAGCAAGTCAAAAAACCTACACCCTCATTCATAAAGACAAAGAGACGGAAGCGCGCGTTGGCAAACTTCAGACTGCCCACGGGATTGTAAATACGCCTATTTTTATGCCTGTTGGCACCCGCGGGACAGTGAAGGCGTGCACACCGCAAACCCTAAATGAACAGATTCAAGCAGAGATTATCCTCGCGAATACCTACCATCTTTATCTACGTCCCGGACATGAGATTGTCCAAGAAGCAGGGGGTTTACATACGTTTATGGGGTGGGATAAACCCATATTAACCGATAGTGGCGGTTTTCAGGTTTTTAGTCTGGGACCACTACGAAAGATAACTGAGGAAGGGGTAACCTTTCGGTCTCCTATAGATGGCACAGAAAGGTTTATCAGTCCTGAACGTTCTATTGAAATTCAGAATGCACTCGGTGCCGACATTATCATGATATTTGATGAATGTGCTGCTTTACCAAACGAATACGAATATCTTAAAAACTCAATGGAGATGACGTTGCGATGGGCAGAACGAAGCAAACAAGCACATCAGAATGCGAATCAACTGCTGTTTGGAATTGTGCAAGGAGGTATGGAACGCGACCTCCGTCAAGCAAGCGTTGACGGAACAGTCTCAATCGGCTTTCCGGGGTATGCTATCGGTGGGTTGAGTGTTGGTGAAGAAAAGGATTTGATGTATGAGATGTTGGCATATACCGCTCCATTGCTACCAGAAGATAAACCGCGTTACCTAATGGGTGTTGGCACACCAGAGGATTTGGTATATGGTGTCCGATGCGGTGTTGATATGTTTGATTGTGTGATGCCAACACGGAATGCGCGCAACGGTTCTCTCTTTACATCAGAAGGGATTGTCAGAATCAAAAACGCGAAATATACTCGCGATTTTAGTCCTTTGGACCCTTCATGCAGCTGTTATACCTGTCAGAATTTCACACGAGCATATCTCCGACACCTGCATATTGAAAATGAGATTCTCGGGTCCCAACTGCACACACTACATAACTTATATTTTTATGTCAGTCTGATGCGTGGGATTCGTCGTGCTATCTGTGATGGTAGTTTTACTTCCTTGGCAACTGACGAACCGGATATTGGCACGCTGGTAAAGTTAGGGGAGATGCGTTTGTAGTCGCGCAATTCATTGCGCCTCTTACACTCCGTAGGGGCGAGGTCGCCTCGCCCGCAGGCTCACATACAGTCCTAAAGCCTCAGAGAGGCGAAAGGTGTATAGTAAACGTTGTTTCTGCTAATAGCAAGCCCCAGAGGGGCGAAAGGTGTATTAGATGCCTTAAGGTTACGCACTAAAGTGACGCTTATGGTTCGGTTAGGAAACCGAACCTACCAAAGTGTCCAAGGAATTATGAATTTTACTATAATGTTCAAGGAACTGGGAGTGGGAGTGGTTGTTTGGCTTCCAAACTGTGTTGTTCCTTCTCGCGTTGAGGTTGAAGGAACTGCCGATAAAAATCTATCACTACATTTTTACAGAACTCGTCGAGTTGATCCAGGGTTGGTTCGGCAATTGGGTTATAGAAACCTGCAACGCCAGCATGATCCTGAGAGTAAAAGCATACACCTATTTTTGCAAAGGTTAGATGTGTTCCATCTTCGCGTGGACGATAGAATATTTTGAATACTATCTGTATAAAATGCGACCATGCGTCTTGGATATCATCTGAAACAATCTTAACATCACCGAGTTCCACTAACATCTGTTCCATATATTTTTGTATCGTCTCTCTAAATTGGATCGTCTCATCTTTACTTTTTGAGAAGAGGCGTTTAACGTCTTCTTGATACGGAGAGGTAACTTTGACAACAACGAGATGCTTATTGTCAACTTTCGTTTGTAAGGATTTAGAACGATACTCAGTGTATGCAACATCAACATTTTCATCCTTAGATGCCATGATATAGATCACTCCTGCTATAAATAGGATAGACGGTCTGTACTAAACAATCGCTTTTTGACGAAAAAGAATGTATATCTCCGAAGTTTTCAATTGCGATCAGACTTTCGTCAAATCTTCCCTTCCACAATATCGGATGTGGATTATTCTTCATGCATTTCAATCTCTATTTCCATTTTCAACCAAGTATCCCATCCACGTTTGCGTGTGTAGTGTTTTATCACATCTTTCACCATGTGAATAATCTCGTTTTTAGAATCCGCATCTACGTTATCGGTAAGTACGAACTTTACAACTACCGTATCAGGATCCCCTTGTTTGGGAATAAACATTGCATGCATCCCAACCTCTTCAGTTCGCCACTGGAAAAATCCTAAACTATTGAGTTCTACACATAACCATTCTATACGCGTCGGTGTGTAAGTCCCTGCGCCACCTTTCATATTCTCGTTTGCGTTTTTATCTTTTTTCTTTTTGGATGACATTGCTCCCTCTTCATGATGTGATATAATGTATAAAAGAAAGTAAGCACTGTGAAACACAAAATGATCTCTTTTCTATTGTTTGCAAGACTATTATAACACGCTGTTTGTATCCCGTCAATAAACTATTCACAACTCCATCAAATCAAGGACGCACCACTTTCTCTATAACCCTAAATCTATTTCCGCACTCACGTATTTACTTATTTTTCTTTCGGTTGGAATCCCTTAGAACTTCATCCCAATCCCACAGAAGAATTGTGCCATCTTGCCCTGTGCTGACAAGCGTTTTGCCATCGGGAGAAAACACCAACGTTTGCACTGATGCCGTGTGTCCATCAAGTATAGTGAGTTTGTCTCCTGTTTCTGTGTCCCATAACTTAATTCCACCATTATTATGTCCAGCAACCAGCATACGATTATCTGGTGAAAACACAAACGCTTTAACACCACGCGTTTTAGCACCATGGAACACTTCCTTAAAAGTGATCTGTTCCTTAATTTCAATCAAACGGATTTGTTTATTACTTGCCATAGCAAGCAAATTACCATTTGGCGAGAACGCCAGTGTTCGAATACCCTCCTGATAACTGATGAACTCATAGCGAGTACGAGCTAAACACCGTTGAAAGTCACTCGTAAGTTTATCATTGAATATGCTAAATACCGAAACCCTAAACGGGTTTCTTTGAGTTTATCGTAGCTAATGGCAAGTTTCCTGTAAGTATCTTGCCA
>JAJDWI010000070.1 GCA_022825665.1 Candidatus Poribacteria bacterium | reverse complement strand
TCAACTGTTTGTGCATTCCACCAATTCTTATCAAACAGGCAGGCTTAGCTGCCTAAAGTGGAGCAGATGTAAGACGTAGCTCAGATCCGCTATCCGCGAGGAAACACAAGCCCCTACCTTTAGGTAGTGGGTACTATGACTTAAATCCAATATAAAAAAATGAGGAAGTATCAACAATGAAGAAAATGTATTGCACACTCATAATATTAATGATGTGTGTTGCTATAACAAACGGTGAATATAATGGAGAATGTTGGATAGTCAGTAACGGTGATACCGTTTATAAATTACATGCAAATGGAGCAGGGGATCCGAATGCAATTGAAGGATTGACAAAAGCAAGTGATGTTCAGGTCAACCCCGCAAATGGAATAGTTTGGATAGCAGTTTTAGCATCAAACGCTGTTTTTAGATACGATCCAGTGGCAGGTGCTGCAGGTGCAGCAGATGCATTCATACAGTCACCAGCAATAAAAGCTCCAACAGGAATATCAGTTAATGCAGCAGATGGTACTGTTTGGGTTGCGTGTATGGACGGAGTGAGAAAGGTTTCTGCTGATGGGAAAAGTGTTCTTGTTGAAATTATTCCCCCAGACGGTCCAGCGAATTTAGAAGCAGGAAGGTTTAGTGTCGTTGTAAATCCAAAAGATAGTAGTTGCTGGATAGCAGATGGAAAAGGTCCTATCGCACGTTATGATGCAGATGGAAATAAACTTGCTGATGCACCTCCGATGAATGAACCCAAGGGCGGCATGTCCGTAGACTATCAAAGTAATGTGTGGGTAGCTGATACACAAAATCATACTCTTGTCCGACTATCACCTGAGGGCGAACAATTAGTGAAGTTAGAAATACGAGGACCGGTTTCTCCCAGCGTTAATCCGAAAGATGGAAGTGTTTGGGTAGCATCAAACAATAATTTGTTATTGAATATTTCAGCTGCTGGAGGCACAGAGAAAACATTTGAAGTAGGAATGGCTATTGTGGCTGTAAGTTATTCACCTGCAGAAGAAGCAATTTGGATTGCAGATCTGCTTGGGGCAACCTTCGGGGGTGAGGTAAGCAAATGGACAGCAAATGGACAACAACGTTTCGCAATACCTGTACCTGCCCCCTCAAAAGTATCTATCGGTTTTTGGGAAGAAAATTAGTCCATTACATATAACATAGGGAGGAGTGTTATGAAATATGTATTCGGTTTTCTAATTGGAATCCTCTTAGTTGCTTCATTAATAATAAATGTCCACGCACAACTCCCTGACTTTGAAATTGACGCTAAGAGTATCACTTTTTCCAATCCAAACCCAATTGAAGGTGAAGAAATAACTATCTGGGTTGATGTGAAAAACATCGGTTCCGGTACGCCAACAATGAATGAAGACCTTGTTGTAGACCTATACGAGGGGGATCCTAAAACAAATCCGCTACAGATTTTATCACCTGGTGTCATATTAGAGTTAAAAGCGGGTGAATCTAATCGAATTTCAGCAGATTGGCAAGCTCCACCAGGAAAGACTGAGATTTTCGCAGTTGTCAACCCAGAAGGTGATAAACATATAGATGAAGTTGATGCAACCAACAATATAGCATCAGCAATCATCACTGCTCAACCCAAAAACTTTCCACCTGTTACCCAGAAACAAATTCAGGATAGTATTGACCGTGGTGTCGCTTGGATAGAGTCTCGACAGGGAAAAAGCAGTAGAACATGTCTTCAGTGTGGAACGGAAATCCAGATAGTCCAAACATGTTTCATCTGTCAAGCGAGTGTAAAAGGTTTACCCGAAAACTTCGTTCCCGGTTCAGAGTGGAATTTCGGTGAAGACCGTATTCAAGAAACCTCTTTAGCTTTACAAGCACTTCTTGCGGCTGGAAGGAAAACAACTGACATATCAGTTCAACAAGGTCTTGACTTCCTTTTAGAACAGAACTGGAATACACTGGCAGTATACCAATATGCTGTGCTTGTTCCGGTTTTTGTAGCCACACAGAACCCACAATATAGAGAGAAAACGCAATTTGCTGTGAACCAATTAGTAGAGAAACAACTACCTGTGAAGGGCAGTGAATTTGCTGATGAACGAGATGATGGTGGTTGGGGGTATGGATATACAGCGGATGGAGCACACATGAATATGGTTATATATGCATTATATGCAGCAAAAATGTGGGGACTCGAAATTCCACAGGACACCTGGACTCGAGCAGAGAACTGGATTCGAAGAAACCAAACAGAAACTGGTGGATGGTTGTATAATTTAGTAGACGAAGGATCTCCATGGGCTATTGGTGTATATGGCAGCATGACCGCGACAGGGTTGTGGGCACTTCGGGCATGCGGTGTGTCAGATGAGGATAAACAGATACGAGACGGTATTAAATGGATTAAAAAACATTGGACATTGACACGTAATCCAGGATCTAATTCGTGGTTATATTACTATTTAATGTCATTACAACGTTTTAGCGATATTCCACCTAAAATTGAGACATTAGCAGGACATAACTGGTATGATGAAATATCCGCAATGATGGTATCACAACAGGAACATGATGGAAGATGGCACGGTGCAGAGAGTGATTTTTTAGCAACTTGTTTCGCTGTGATGACATTGAGTCGGGCACTCGTAGGACCTACTGAACCTAATATCGGTGTGGTGCCGAATAGTTTGCGTTTCTCACCACCTTCCCCACGAGTTGGTGAAGCAGTAAAACTTAGCGCAACCCTTCGCAATAATGGGACTCCACTTGATAAAACCTTTAATGTAGTCTTTCATGTGGACGGTGTTGAAGCCGGTTCAACTGATGTACTATGGACACCAACAATAAATGAATCCGATATATCAATCGACTGGGTTCCTACACAAGAGGGTGAAACTGAGATAACTGTCCAAGTGGAGTTAGAAGATACAGATAAAAATGACAATACCGAATCAGTTACAATAACAATATTTCCAAAAGACACAGACCCCACTGATGTGAAATTGGCAAAACCTAAAAAAATTGCTGAAAATGTATATCAAATGGGAAATGTCGTATTTAATACAAACAAAAAAGAGGTTACACTTCCCGGTGAAATAAACATCGCAACCGATGATACAATCATAGAATTTTTCGCTTGCGGCACACTTGGTAAGTCACATGAAAGCATATTAATTCTTGATGTAGAACCGATATATCTTTATATTTCACTCGGTTTACTGGATATGGAGCCGGGAAGAAATCTTACCGTTGTAGGAGATCCACATGAACCAAAGGGTTCACCGTTACAAATTTTTGTTGAATGGAATAATGGTAATGATGTAGTTTCAATCCCCGCACGAGAGTTAGTTTGGAATGCTTTCACCGGAAAACCGATGCAGAAAACACACTGGGTATTTACTGGTGGTAGACTAATTAATGATCAACTAACTTCACAACAATATCATAATATTATTGCTGTCTACCGAGACCCAGATTCACTAATCAACAATCCTTTACCTGGTGGTACAGATGATCGTACGTATCGTGTCAACACGGATAAAATTCCACCAAAAGGAACAAAAGTAAACGTAATTATTCGACCAATATAATAAAGTTATATACTCTGTCAAGTTTCATCTGGGTAGGTCACGATCGTAGATCGTTTCTACAGATTCCCAATTATTGGACAACACAGAGGTAGACACTCAACAATACATTAGAATCTATAGAAAGAGAACAATGCCAATATACGAATATCAATGCAACACATGTAAGAATCGGTTTGAAGTGCTTCAACGTACAAATGATGACAAGAAACTCTATAATTGTCCTGAATGCGGGACTACCGATACAAGTAAACGTCTATCTGCTTTTGCAACCACTGGTTCAAAAAAGGATGTCACCACCGATAACGCTACATGAGCGATTCCTAACAGTGACAGTTTGTCCTGATGAAACAGAATCCTGAAAAGAAGACAAATATACTGAGTGAAATTGACAATAAAAAAGTTGCGCCTGTTTATCTTCTCTGTGGTAAGGAGACCTTTCTTATTGAAGGCACACTTAAACAGATGGTGGATAAATTGCTACCACCTGACACTCGCGATTTCAATATATCACATATAGACGGTAGCAATGTATCTATGAAAGATATTCTCAGCAACGTAGAACTTTATCCTATGATGTCAGAATGGAGAGTAGTGATAGTAGATAATTTTCCGGGATTCAAAACACAGACACGAAAAACATCCCCTTTAACCAGCATTCAGGAGATAATGAAGTCTAAAGATGATGTACAGAAATGTGTTACAGAGATTACCAAGATTCTGGGTGTATCAATCCAACAGATTGCAGATGGGGGTGAAGAATACAATAGTGCTGTGGATGAATTGTATGACTCCCTTGGTAGTGGGGTGAATGAGGATGTCAGAACTTTCTTTAGTGGGTTACCGCAACTTGCATCGCAGATTGAAACCAATACAGAAACAAGCAGTAATAATGGTGATGCAGACCTTTTGTTAGAATGGCTTGAAGGCGACCTACCAAAAACGAGTGTGCTAATCTTTATTGTAAAGGATGAAGTTAGTAAGAACAATAAATTCGCTAAAGCAATACAGAAAGTTGGTAGATATGTTTCCTGTGACCCTTTAGAAAAGGGCACCTCTCTCAATCGTGATCCACTCTATAGGAAGGTCGTAGACAAGTTTGCATCTTATGATAAGAAAATTACACCACGTGCATTCGAACAACTTCGAAACCGTACTGGTGGAGATATGCACACTATTGCTGAGGCAATAAACAAGATCATCAACTATGTTGGAGATAAGCAACAAATAGATGAAACTGATGTCCGTAATCTGGTAACTCAGACTAATTTTGATGTAATGTTTGATCTGACAGATGCAATAGGGAAACGTTCTGCGCGATTCGGTATTAAAAGTCTACGCGAGGTATTAGCAAGTGGAACGAGTCCACATTTAGTTATTGGCGCAATTACAAGCCATCTTCGGTTGACTCTACAAGCCAAATTAATTGCAGTAAAAAAAGGATATAAACCAATTGGAAGACAGATGCGGTTTGAGAATTTTACGGAGAAAATCCTTAAACCATTGTCAGAAGAAATGGCAGATATTTTCCCCAAAACGACAGATTATAATATTCTAAAACGACACCCTTTTCCAGTGTTTAAAATATTTCAAACTTTACACACTTTCACGTTGGACGAACTGTTAGCCGCAGTTGAAAAGACTTTGGATGTCCGAACACAATTTATGACAACTAATGATGATAAGGGTCTTCTACTTGAACAGTTGGTATATGAAATTTGCACCAGTTCAAAGCCTCGGTGGAATTAATTGTGTTTTTAAATTGTTAGAAATTAGAAGTAAGAATAGAAGATTCTTGGTGAATACACATGATTAATGCGTCAAGGAATAGATGACTGCATTGATACCGATTTTCAAGGCTATATTAGAATATTCACGTGGATATGATGCCTCTGCAGCATGTTCCCAAGCATCTCCAAGATCAGAATTAAAGCAGATCAACATCATAATTCGACCTCTATCGTCAAACATTCCAAGATACCGAGCAGGATGTCCATCAAAACGTTCATAAGTCCTGCCACTATATAAGGCACGCAAACCGGGTATCTGAATCAGTTTTTCGATTTTATAAAAACAATTGAAAATATGATGATCTACAGGAATATCTATAGGTTCACGATTTGGAAATATTTTTTTTAGTTCAGAATAAAACCTATCCCATTCTAATCCACCATGGAAATCATCAACAAAGATAAACCCACCACGGAGTAAATATTCTCGCAAATTCTTTGCTTCTGCTTTATTCAAACGCATACTACCTACTTCAAGAATGTAAGCAAATGGATAATTGAATAAATCCTCTGATCCTACAGGTATTCTAATACTATCTGGAGCAACATCAATATTCGTTTGCTTTCTAAGTTGATAGATAAAATTGCGATCTGATGCAGGCCAGTCTACACGCCAATTACTTAGTTGTGTGAGTCTGCCAGAATATTGTAGACGAACAAAGGTAAAATCATGCTCAAGAAACGATTCAGATTCCAGAGACAAATTAGGGATGAATGTTGTAATGCTGATGATTATTAATATAAAAATACGCATATTATTTACTAAAAACCGTGATACCAACTAAAGGAGAAATGGTAACCTTTCCAAGAATCTAATGTTTTGGCAATATTGAATCTGATTTGACCTGCCTCACCTAACTGAAAACCGATCCCTACATCCGCTTTTGGATCAAAGGTGAATGCGCTGTCTGAAACATTCCATACTTGTCCTTCGTCAATGAAGAATATAAGATATGTATACTCAAAGAAACTTAAACTTGTCAGATTTTTCAAGCGATAATGAAATTCTACGTTAAGTAAAAACCCTCGGTCACCCATAAATGCATATTGTGAATATCCATACCAAGGTTTTTTGGATGCTTCTTTTTCAGTTTCGTCTGCTGGAACATATAAGGAATAACCTCTCAATCCGCCTAAACCACTGATTGCTAACTGTCTTTGTATTGGTAGAGATTTATCTGAGAAACCGAAGAGCAAACGAGTTCTAATGTTGTTGTTGTCTAAAGGAAAAGCATAACGTAGGTGTAATTGAGCACGAGTGAAATCAAAATCTGAACCTAATGATGTATTACTATGTTCAATTAGCAAGGTATTATGCCATCCTAGATAATCTGCTCGTGTATTGAAATCATATTGAAAAGATAGACTGTGCATCTTACCTTGGTTGATTGCAGGATTGTTCCTTGATTTCATATCAGGGAATGCCCATTGCAGCATTTGCCAATCAGTGCTTTTTTGTAGGCTTTCATGTGATTCGGCATTAAAACCGAGTTTGAAGGAGTGAGTTGGTAACATAGGACTCCATCGTAAACCAATTGCAAAACCTTCTCTTAAATAATAATTATACAGGTCAGTATAACCTAATATATTTCGAATATCTGATATACTCTCATTGTAATCCAAAAATAGTTCTGGTGCAACTGTATCAGTCTGTCGGTAAATATTTGCAGTCAATCCGAAATGCCAAAAATATGGTTTACCCCAGTTAATCCTTCCTCCTGCATCATAATGATAGTGTGGATTTCCAAGCGTGTAACTTATTTTCCCATATAAATTATAGGTCTGAGTATCAAGTGTATCTTTCACTTCCCATATCCATAACGGACCAACAGTTGTTGGTTTACCTGTTTGAAATCCAGTGCCAAATTCCCAATCATTAACTCTATTAAATCCGAGAAATAGCGGAGGACGTAAACCGAGATATGTGGTTGAAGAGAGTACTTTTTCAGATACGGTAATTGTTGCTACACGACTGAAATTTTCTTCATTGACTTGGAGCTTTATTTCCTTAAAATAGGGCATTACTTTAAAAAGTGTTGTCAATGCGCGTTCAATGTTCTCTGAACCGTTATTCAGTGTCTGTCGTATGTCATCCTCATGTATCTTCTGATTTCCTTCGATACGTAACTCATGAATAGGTGCATCCCCTGCCCTGAATCGGGTCGCTGCCTGAGGAAATAAATCATCAATATCAAGTTTAGTCGTGGAAGATTTTATCTTTTTGCTTGCACCTGCGCTTGTTATTGTTAGAGACCTGAGTACGGATATTGACTTTGACTTTGTCCTTTTACGATTCTCTACATTAAGGACAGCGATGTTGTTACCTTGCTCTTCTGCCATTTTTAGTGTGATTTTTCTGTCTATATTTAGTGAATTATTAATCAGTGGTAGTACATATTCTATGTCACCTGAACCATTTTCAAGAAACTTGAATATCGTATCTATCTCATTACCCTTTGTATTGCGTACAATGAAATCGTCTATAGGAAGTCCTTCGTACAACCATGTGGATATGGGTGGTGCAAAGTCTGATTCATCAATGTCAGGAACAGTAGCACTTTTTTGCGTGATTGAATTTTCTTTAGTTTCAGATGGCGGAGCAATTACAGATTCAGGTAGTTGTGTTAGTTTATTTAACTGAGGTATGTCAATACCGAGTAGTTTGATATTTCTTAATAGATCTGTAACTCTTTTAGGTGTGATTTTACCTAATATGTTTATCAAGAAAACGTCATTTCCACTATGTACAATAACAAAGATTCCTACAACATAATCCTTTGGTCTGAGAGTAAAAATGATTAGCGATTCGTTTTTTTGATATATGTTCCATCCACGTGCTTTGAGTCTATTTTTGTAATATGTAAGCATTTGTTCATAATTCAATCCTTGTCTGTGATAGCTACCTAAATATATATTGTTTACAGTCTTATATAATGAGAGGATGTCGTCACTTGGTGCTTCCAATAAATCTGTAATGGTACTCTGATCCAAATTGAGTTCATATTCTGGTGAAGGGGAATTATACCACTTGAAATTAACTCTTCCAGTGTTTTCCTGTGCAGATACAGGTAAACATAAAAGTAAAATGCATAATATAATGATCGTATATTTCATTTTATCAAGTATCTTATTCTATTACTTGGAGGTGTTTTTTAATCGTTGTTTTATCTTTTTTAGTGCATCAGGCACATCAGAATCATCTGGATGGAAAATTACTGAAGGTGGCACAATACGTCTGGAACCATTAGGAGGTTTATAGAACCATTGTAACGCAATTGCATGCCTTGGTCCTTGAAAATAATGTATCTCAATTGGGTGAAATCCAGCGTTTAGTTTAATATGAGATCTTCTACTGATTGTGGCGTGAACACCATCGTTATCTACAACCAATTTACCGTTAATATATAACTTTGATCCGTCATCAGAATTTAACATAAACTCATAGACACCGGGTTTATTTATTGCCAATTTAGCTCGGAATAGTATCGCGAAATTTTCTAAAACTTCCTGTTTATCTGGCGTAGGAAATCCTTGTGTGAAATTTCTTTTAGGTACATCTATATTTGCCGTCGCAAAGGTGTAGATCGGTTTCAACCTCTTGAAATCAGGCATTTGACGAATAGTGCTGCCAGGGACGTATAACTGACCGACAAAACCGTGTCCGGGCATTACATCAGATATGAAAGTTCCAAGATCTGTTTTTCCAAAATCATCACCTATAGAACCAAGACCTTCAACGTCTGCCACACCTACTAAACCTTTACCGAATCCTCCACCTTTACCTGTTCCTGACCCACCACGTCCTATACCTGTCTTATCTCCACCAGAACCACGAAATTCAGGAATAACAACAGGTCCCGCTGCATCATTATCCTTTCCGAAGCTTGAATTGGGTAAGGAATACGAATCTGTTGTCGGAATATCAGCAAAAGTGACTATTTCTGGTGCAATTTCTTCAATTATTTGGGCTTTTGGGGGATTCATCTCTGGAGAGTATTTTGGAGCAGCCTGTGAAATAGATGGTGAACCACTTGCCATTCTGAGTTTCGGTTTAACAGTCTGATGTTCAAGCATTTTACGTCTTTTCAGAGGTTCTTGTGATTCTGCTTTAAAAAAAACTAACGATAAGTTGTCTTCAGTTTCATATAGGTTTTTAATGAGAAATGGTGATATAGCCAAAATCAAAATAATATGTATACATAATGAGACAAGAAATGAAATCTTGTTTTTGTTGCTTTTCATTCGTCATTTTTCCTCATATTTGTAATTTATTTGCAAATTAAACCCCATTAATTAAATAAGGTATTTAAAAGCTATAAAAAACCATCAAATTATACTGTATATCCTGTTTTGAATATAACGCTTTAGCAATGTTAAATCGTAAAATGTCTACATCAGATGATACTTGTACACCTATGCCAGCACTGGCTTTTGGTTCAAAATTCCATCCAGTACGGTATTCATTCCATACCTGTCCAATATCAAAGAGTAATACTGTATGGAAATATTTTAGTATATTGATTTCAATAATCTTTGGTATTCCTAAAAGTAATTCTACATTCATTAGGTATCCTTCATCACCAAAAAATGTATTTTGAGGATATCCGTTGAGTGTTCCAATTCCTCCTAATATAAACTGCCTTTGTGTTGGTAGGAGTGCTGGTCCTTCCTGATTTTCAGTATACTTACCCAATGCAGTACTCAAGACGAATCTACTCCGGAACTGGTTTCTTCCTATAGGAAAGGCATATCTAACATGTGCCTGCGTTCGCGTCCAATTGAAGTCTGATCCAAAGGATGGGTTACTATGTTCGATTATGAATGTATTGTGCCAACCCAGATGATTTTGTCTATTGTTGAAGTCAGTCTTTAAGTATATGCTGCGAAGTTGGGATGGAGTGATTGTTAGATTTTCACGCATTTTACTGTTAGATCTCATATTGAAAAAATGCCAATCTGTTGATTTATCCAGACTCTCATGCGTTTCCCAAAACAGCGATAATTTCAAACTGTCTGATCTATTGGTAAACCAGAGAACAGAAACTTCTGATCCTTTCCTCAAATAGTAATCTTGATGATCTGGCACACCAAACAGACGGAAGAATAAAGAACTGCTTTCGTCATATCCAGCATGCAAATCTGTGTTTAAAGTTGAAAATGCGTGTTGGTATTGTGCTGAAAAACCGAATTTCCATGGTTCTCTATAACTCCAGAAATAATTACCACTAAACTGATAATACGGTTGGTCATTGCCAAATCCATAACCGAATTGTGCATAAAGATTGGTCTTGTTTTCAGTAATTTGAAGGTTAGAATTCCATCCATAGGCAAATGGGGAGTAGTCTGTATTTTGCTTAGGACGGAAACCAGTTTCTACGCGCGCTCCAAGTTCCCAACCTGTTACACGGTTTAACCCTATTCTTGGCATTGCTGTTGTATAGGAGGTAACTTGCAATGGTTTTTCCTGAACAGTGATTTTCGCAATTCGTTGTTGACTGAACTTTTCAATATCAAGTTCCACAATATCAAGTTCTGGAATCGTGTTAGATATATGTTCTGATGCATTTACAATCTCAGTTGGTCCATCTTCAAGTGTAGACTGAATTACATTTGGTTGAATTTTCTTTAGACCTTTGACATGTATCTCATGTAATGGATGTGCTTCACTTGTATGAAACTGTTTTGAGAGTATAATTTGACCTTCGTTTTTTTGTCGAATGTCTTCTACACTGATTTTAATCCATTGTTCATCTGTATTAACCATTACCTTCTCTATATATGCGAATGCATCAGAATTTGTCAATCTATCCAGAATCACATTAAAGTCTTCTGGTCCATCTGAAGAATACATATTATCGTATAGAATATCTCGTATCGTGTTTAATCTATCTTTGTGTTTTGAGTTTTGCCTCGTTGTTTGTGAGTTTACTTCAACTTTCTTTATTGGTAGTTCGTTGTATTTCCAATCTCCATTAAGAGATTCAACTATAGTCTCGGAGAACCTTGCAGTGGATATTGGAGAGTCCTCAATTGTCCGAAGTATAGTGGGTGATTTTCTATTAAGGAGTATCTCCTCTTGTTTAACAATATTTGGTTCTGGTTGGTCATTTGTTGTATCTATAGGTTGTCCAAGTGATTTTAATTCGGGTATCCATATACCGAGTATGTTTAAGTTTGCTAATATTGTGCCTATCTGTTGTTGTGGTATATTTCCTACGATATTTAGCAAATGGACTACGAATCTACTATTAGCAATGACTAAGATGCCTTCAACCGAATCACTATCTGTGTTAGAACTGATAATAAAGGATATATGTTTGATTTCATCTTCATCATAACTTACCCAACCCTTTTGAGTTATAACCTGACCATAATATTCAACTAAGTTATCATAGAGACCATCTTCTTTATCATAAGTGTGGATCAATAGGTTATCAATTCCTATAAATATATCGTCTGTTGAGATATGGTTAATCAGTTCACGGTTTAGATCAAACTTAAACATTGCAGTTGGAACATCAGGACAATCAAAACGGATATAACCATGCTGTGTTTGAGCATTTGTGTGTATCAGACCAGATAGTAATTGGATGAAGATGAGAATGGAAAGGAACGTGTAATGTTTCATTGTTGTTACGATAAGAGGAACGTAATTGGAGTAGATTGGGTTTACAGACAAGAAGTCAAAACAGATATGTGTCTACTTTGGGTTTGATGAAGATTCCGCACAACATATCCGAATAGTAAATACCGTGAATACGGTCGGGTAGACCTGCCCCTACGATCTAACCTACGCGTATACTGTGGTAGACGCATGTGTAAAATCCAAATTAATCAGTCTTGTTTTCAATATCGGGGTCTAATTCCTTTGCTTTGTTGATGTCTGCTGTTGATTCATCAGTTATTCCAATGTGTTTGTATGCTATACCACGGTCATAGTATGCACGGGCGTGATTTGGCTTAATTCGTAAAACTTGGTTGTAATCTTTGATTGAATTTTCGTAATTACCTATTGCAGCATTTGCTGTACCACGCCTATGGTAGACAGTAGCACTTGTTTTTTTTGTGTTTATACGGATGTGTTCATCACAGTCGGTAATAGATGCATGAAAGTGATCTTTTGCAGTTACTTCATTGCCTTCTTCAAATTCCATTTGTCCCAATTTATAATGGATTAATGCTCTATTTTCAATGGCTAAGGAGTATGTAGGATGTAGTCTGATTGCTTCGATATAATCTTCGATTGCACTTTGATAGTGTTTCTTGACATCAGTCATATTTCCTTGTTTGGCATGCATATTTCCAAGGTAATACTTCGCAAAAGCACGATTGTTGAAAGAAGTATGATCTTTCGGTTTTAATTTGATACCTTCAGTATAATCATCAATAGCCTGTTGATATAACTTGATTGCGCCCTCAACATCATCTTGATCCGCTTTTGTTTTACCAAAATACCGTTTTACAAGTCCACGTTGGAAATATCCGTTAAAATGTTTTGCATTCAGTTCAGTAACTTTCTCAAAGTCTGTAATTGCATCTTCGTATTTTCTCAAATAACGGTTAGTAAGTGCCCGATAGTAATAAGAATCAACACACTTTGGACCTGTGGCAATAGCTGCATTGTAATCTTCAATTGCTTCTCGATAAAATGCGCGAGAATTTGCCTTTTGACCTAAATCTGCATTTATCCTACCCAGTCGGTACTTCGTGTGTGCGCGAGTTTTGACAGCTGAATGATTTTCGGGGTGAGATTTTAAGTAAACACCAAAGTCTTCAATTGCTTCCTTGTAATACTTGCGGGAATCTGCTTTGTCACCCTTATTTGCTATTGACAAACCGATTCCATATTTTGCATACGCCCGATTAGCATACGCTACATGATCCTTCGGATTTTCCTTAACGACTATTTCATAATCTTCAAGTGCACCTTCATAATCACCAAGATCATATTTTGCATTTCCACGACTTGTATGGACACCGAAAACCGCACTCAATTCCGATGCATCGTTGATTAATTTATCAAAATCCTCAATTGCACCAACATAATCTTCTTGTTCATATCTGACACTTGCACGTGATAGATAGATTTCCATTGCATCTGGGTTAATTTGTATTGCTTTATCATAGTCGTTCTCTGCTTCCTTATTATCATCTAAATGTATATGTGCTGTTGCTCTTAAGATATAAGCCTGAACCATTTTTGGATTATGTTTAAGAATATAGTCACAGTCTGCGATTGTTTCTTCGTATTTATCTATGAATAAGTTTGCAGCTCCTCTGTTGACATAGGCTTCAGCAAGATTAGGATTGAGTTTGATTGCAGCGTTACAATCTTTAATTGCCTGTTCGGGTTCATTTAATGTTATATGAATAAGAGATCTATTGATGTATACATCATACAAATCGGGATTTAATTCAATTGCTTCGTCAAAACATTTTTTTGCTTCAGTATGTTTACCTTGAATCAATTTTTGCTGACCTTGAAAACTTTGGATGTAACCTTGTATTTGTGGTTGTTCTTGCCATTCTTCTAACGGAACTACATTCTCCATGTTTTCCAGTAAGTCTGATAAGATGTTTGCAGGAATGGCAAAGCCTTGTGATATAGTTGAAGCACCCATAAAAAATAGTACGTTTGCATACACTGCCACTGCGATTCCTATTACCTCTCCTGAACTGTTGAGTAACGGACCTCCACTATGTCCGCGTTTAAACGGTTCTTTTATTTGGATTTTGTTGATAGAATCTCTGATATCTTGAATTCTGACACTTGTTATATCACATTTTTCTTCACTGGAATACCCTATAGCAACAACAGTATCGTCAACTTTGATATTATCGCTATCAGCGATTGGCAGTGGTTTGCATTTACCAGTGACCTTTAATATGGCAAGATCATTTTCTAAATCTGCCGCAACCACACCTTCAACAGGGAATTCAGCGTCCCTACTGACAAGTTTTGCAAACATGGATGTTGCACCTGCAACACAATGGAAATTAGTTACTACCAAGTCGCGTTCAATAAAGAACCCAGTGCCACGGTGAGTAGATGTTTTCTTTTCTGCGTTTTGCCAAAATATTTGTACGACTGAATCCTTTAGGGCTTTTTCACCTGTCTTTTGTAGTATTTCATCTGTTTGTATGTCCATTGTAAATCTCCTGATAATTGTCGGGCAAAGTAGATATTTGGTTTGGTTGGTAAATCGGGTTTGGCACACAGATTATGTGCTGATAATTGATAAATTATCTGGTTTTAACTAAGATGAGTATGTTTCTATTGTTTGGTGATAATTGGTTCTGATTTTAGTATAGCATAGAATATAGGAATATTCAAGGAGGGAGAAATTATGTGCAGAGCCATTCAGTTTTCCAAATCCTATTATCATTAATATTAAGGTTTCCTTTGTAGAAGCACTCTCCGAATCGCGATCTCTTATCCTGTAAATTCTGGTTCAGACAACATCGTAGGGCAAGACATAGGTGTCAATTTAGTGCGTAACGTTAGTGCTTATGATATACCTTTCGCCCCCGCTGGGGCTTGCTATTAGTAGGATCAACGTTTACTATACACCTTTCGCCCCTCTGGGGCTTTAGTGTGCATGTCGGAGGTCGCTTTGCTCGCTCCGACCTACCAGACTTTATGTGAGCATGCGGACGAGGAGACCTCGCCCCTACGATAATGTAAGAGGCGTAATGAATTGTGCGACTACGAACGCGTTTGTTGTTAATGAGAAGTTATTATTTAAAAATGGTATTACCTTTGCTTATTCAATATCTATTTTGTCTTTTTCAATGACTGCTAAACGTGTATATCCTCGATCTGAGTGTTTTTGTTCAACTGTTTCCCATTTCATATAACCTATTTTCTCATCTTGTGTCATGATTGCATAATCTTTATTTTTGGGTTTTGGTTTGTCATCTTCCCAACCAAATAACTTAAAAATTGCCGGTGGAGGACGATGTAAATTTCCTTTTATCCAGTTTTTGTATTTGAGGTGTTCACCTGTATCCCATAACCAATCGTCCTTATTTCTATAGCCCGTTAATCCGATCCAGTATGGACTTGTTCCAAATACAGATTCCAACCATATTTGTTCTTTATCACTCGTAATTGTAACAAGGTGTGCATCTTCTTGGGATGCTTTTATCTGTGCATCTTCCCGCGATTTGCACCTGATGCGTTTATATATATGTCCATTCTCTGGATTCAGAATCCATACACCACTTAAATCTGGTCCAGGTATTATAGATTTGGCACTATCCATTGGTAACTCCGCGAGTTCATCAGGGTTGCCATTTAGTGTCAATACTATTACGTCATGTGGTGTATTACCATCAAGAAAAAATGGTTCTGAGGTTGCAGATAATCCACGATAATTTGTTGCATAAGCGTATATACCTGCGGAAAAGACACTATGTGTAAAAAGACCATTCTCATCTGTCTTTACTGATATAGGAATTCGGTAAGGAAACTGACTTGCATAGTAAAAGTTATGATGTCCGAATTTGATAGTAAGAGATGTATCAGAGACAGGTGCTCCGTTTTTGAATACTATTCTACTACGTATGCTAAATGGGTTTTGCATACTTACCTTTAGTTCTATATTTTCAATTTTTCTTCCCGGTTCTATAGTAAAGGTCACAGCTCCTATTGGTGGAAAGTATTTATTTTGATGAGGTAAAAAAGTAATCTCATTGAGTTTTAGAGAGTGAATTATTGGAAGTGATGTGTGTTTTGATTTACCAGACTTATATCGTGTTGAATCTTTATCCAACGGTTCATTCGGTAGAACCATCAATTGGACCAATTTAGAGGAAATATTAGAGAATGTGAACTTCCCATCTGCATCAGTTTTAGATTCTAAAAATGGTGGAAGGGCATTTTTATCAGTTATATCAGGTGACTTACCTTCATTATAGAAACTCGGTGTATCAGGAAGGAATGGGTAAAATTTGCTGTCATATATTGGTATAAGTGTTTGTAATCTGGTGAATAGGGTTGGATCGTCATTGAATTTCATGTAGAGTATTAGGACAGTTACATCGGATATTGGTTCACCTTTTGGGGTTGTAATTCGTCCAGACAATGTTGTGTTATGCTCTTCGGTTATCCCTTGGTTTATGGCAACAAAACCTATTAAGAGAATAAGTAGGATAAGAAATATAGTGCGTTTGGTATAAGTTGGTTGATACATAATTTAATCCTTTACTTTTTTGACTTAATCTTTATATCGTCTTTTTCAATGATAGCAAGTTGGATTGCAGGTAAGAATTTATGATTGGAATTTATTTTCATCCATCTTTTGGAAAAGAAATCCAGTGCAATATGTGTGTTTTGTTCTGTGGAGTTTTCAGTTGACATCCAATTTACATAAGTTAACTGATCTCCGTTTGTCCATTTATCGAATGAGCCATCTTGGTTAGAAGTCAATCCTATCCAATAAAACAGATATTCGGGAAATCGTGTTTCTAACCATTTCTGTTCAGCTTCATCGTTAATAGCAACGAGATATGCTTTTTCAGATTTTGCTTTTGCTATTGCATCATCCCAACTATCCACTACGATTCTTTTGTAAGCATGTCCATTATATGGGTTTACAGTCCATACTGCTTGTTGTGCTTTGACACGTTTATTTATTTTATTTACGACTCTCTGTTTGTCTCTAACCCGAAATACAAGATCATCCTTCCACTTTCCCTCTCTTAGTTGGAACCATCCTGATGTATCTGTCGATCCATGATAATTCACTTTTACTTTATAATCTCGATCAATCTGATTTGATAGATAATGAGTGAAGTATCCTCGGGAATCAGTTTGTGCGAAAGTACTCATTATACTGCCGCCAAACTCAGGAAAGAAATAGAGAAATTTATCATGTTTTCCTGCATGAATGGTCAGATCCACTCTGGCATTGGCAAGGGGTTTACCATTCCTTAGAAGTATACGTCCGCGAATTCTTCTTGGGGGTGGTTGGACAGTAACAATTGTGTTATCAAGAGCCATCCCAGGTTCAATAACAAATGTCATTCTAAAGGTCCTGAGTGGAAAGAATTCATTATTTCCGTTATTAAAAAAGGTAAAATCACCTATTTTAAGTGACTTTATTTCATATTCAGAAACTGTATCTGGTAGTAACACTAATTGTAAAGCAACTGGATTGGTGATTATAAACGTGAATCTTCCTTTGTCATCAGTTATAAAATTTTTCCAAGAAGACATCGGAGTAAGTTCTACCATACTCCCGTTCTCATTTATTTTGATTGGTTTTACTGTAAGTTCTAAACCCTCTACTACTTTTCCACTTGTATCCACTACAATTCCGGATAATGATACAGTTCCTTTTTGATTAATTTTGTTTTTACTGGAATTAGATGGACCATCTAAATTTGTTGGGTCAACTAATTGTGAGTTTTGATTATTTGATGCGTTATTGTTTGTATTTTGATCGTTGGATTTTGCGATAAGATTTCGTTTATCAGTTTTTACGGTAGAATCTATGACCTGTTTTGCTTCTGTTATCTCGATAGTTTTTTGAGATGTAGAATCTAAACTATATGGCTTTTGATAATGGTATATATGATAAGCACTTGTTCCGAGTATTATCAAGATTAAAACTGCAGATGCAGTTGAGAGTAACCAAGGTATAATAGGTTTATTGGGGGTGGCTGATGTAGGGGGTACTTTTGAAATAGCATCCATAATATTCTCTGTGAGTTGTTTTGGTAATTGGAAACTACTGAGGTTTTCTTGTATCATTGCTTCCTCCTGTCTTAGTCTGTTTCGTGCGCGGTGAAGTCGACTTTTTACTGTATTGGTTGCTACACCGAGAAATTCACCAATCTCTTCACAACTCAAACCCGCGAGGTAGTATAGCGTAACGACAGTTCTCTCGCTTTCTCGTAATTTATTGAGTAGTTCTTTTACTAATGATCGTCTTTTCTCATTTGCTTCTTCCTCTCGTTCACTGGTTTTATGTTCCGTATAATATATTTCTTCCAACTCAACTGGATCTGTCTCCTCAAAAGATTGTGTTTGTAATCTGTTTCTTCTATGCCACATTTTGCAATTATTGTTTGTAATGACATACAACCACCCAGCAAAACGTGTTGGATGTTTTAATGTCGCGAGTTTTTGATAGGCTTTTACGAATGTATCTTGTGTTATCTCTTGTGCAATGTGGAAATCGCCGATCTTTTGCCAAGCTAAGGCATGTATCTGATCTTGGTATTTTTCGACTAAAGATGCAAATGCTTGTTGATCACCCTCAAGGGTTCGTTTAATAAGATTAGAGTCGTTATTGTTCATGGATTTCCTCACAAACAGATTGAGTCTTTAAATATAAGATGCGAAAATATTATATGAGGTTGCACTTTCGTCAATAAAATTGGTTTATGAACTATAGTGATACCTAAAAATAAGTACACACACTCGGTAGATGCGGTTTCCTAATCGCATCTATGAAACTGGACAAACACCGGTTCGGTTAGGAAACCGAACCTACCGTCGTGTGTAAATAATTACGGTTTTTACTTTAATGATACACTGTTTAATAGTTCTTTTCAAATTGCCAATTGTCAATAACCCTAAACTGATACGGCATAAACTATGGCAGTATATTTTTTGTTAATTTGAAGTATTTATACATTATAATTCTAAAGTTCACCATAAGTATATATCTATTTTTGCTCCTTCTAAAAACGTACACAAAAAGGGCGTTTTTCGTTTCTGTGTACGTTTTGATTTTTGGGGTTTTGCCAGTCTGGGACTGGGTTTATAGGTGTGTACGATACTTTTTGAAATTTTCATTTTGGTTCGTTTTTTATTTGCTTGATTTTGGTCAGTTTTTGTATGGATATTTTTGGGGTAATGGG
Organism: Candidatus Poribacteria bacterium; assembly: GCA_022825665.1. Lineage (GTDB taxonomy): Bacteria > Poribacteria > WGA-4E > WGA-4E > WGA-3G > MSPOR6. The sequence continues at coordinate 15,013 of JAJDWI010000070.1, read as the reverse complement.
TGTCGGTTTTTGTTGAGAATGTGGGTTGTGTCGGTTTCTTGTTTTTCATAGTAATAGTATTATAACAGGTGTTGGAGAGGGATGGAAGGGTTTGGGTGGATTGGAACAATATATTTCATGTATGTTTAGGATGGTTTTCAGTTTTTCTGAACCAGGATAGACAAGATTAGCAGGATTTTCAGGATAATAGATATCGACCAAGAGTCGCTCCTACATAAAAGGTATCAATATTATGATACTATTCAAAAAAACGAAAGGCACGCAATAGTTGCATGCCTTTACAATTTGATGAATCTGTTTTGACTTACTTATAAGTTAGTAATTTGAAAAGTAGATATTTTATATACATACTCCCGATTTTTCGGTTCCATTAGATATTCAGATTAAAGATCTTCAATCCTGCTGATTGTTTTCCCCAAGGCACATATACTGTAGCTTTATCATTATCAATGTAATCACTTTCTGTTGCAGATACATCTGAAATTTCAGTATCAGTATAATCAATAACGGAGTTATTTCTGTTGTATGTGTCAGAGTCCTCTTTATCATCTATTTCTATCAACGGTGTATCTAATTTATCAGTTTCAGATGTTTCGTCCGATTGTTGTGTCTCTACTGTATGATCGTTATATTGATTATTAATGGAAGACATTTCACTTTGAAACCACAGATAGCACCCAAATGTGAAAATCAAAATAAAACTTGTGCCACCGAGTATCCAGTTTTCTATGGTAAATTCTTTTTTCATTGTTTTCTCCCATTTTTCTTTGAGTGTGCTGTAACCTCGTGTGAACTTTTCTTTGCTTTTGTTATCTTGTTTAGTCAGTTAGACAAGTCAGACTTCTACTTGTTCAGAGTTCTTTATATTCATTTGTTGAAAGTTTTTTCTGTTTTCTTCAAATCTATACTACCCTCTGTTATTAAAGAGACATTTATTTCAAAAAAGGTTGCACTTTTTTATCTTAATATACAAATATAAAGAAAAAAAGTTGCATTCTGACAAATAATTTGTCATTTAAAATAAAAAGAAAGGCGCGTATTTGAACGCGCCTATTATTTTTATTCAAATATGTTATTCATCAAGCGCGAAACGGAGAACACCACGCCCCAGTGTGCCAACATATAATGTTTTGTCATCAACAGCCAATGATGAAATGGGAGATGGTATTTCTGGCGTAATTATTTCCCACAAGTTTGAATTCTGTTTCAAATGATACACATGAAGTCCAACGACACCATATAAAGTCGCTCCATCTACAGTAAACTGTTTTATAATAATCGGTTTTCCATCGGGGTCAGTCGTTGTATTCCATTTTTCACCATCTGTTGAATAGGTGACTCCTTTGTCTGTTGATACATATATTGTAGACTCAGCATATTTAATATCTTGTATTTTCTCATACGATAGAGGAAGGTCCTTAGTTACATCCGTCCAAGTGATTCCTTCATCATAGGAACGTAAAAGATTCCCATTTTGTTTACCGACATATATGGTTTTTCCTGATACTGCAAGTTTGAAACCAATAGATTTTTGCATTTCCATTATATCTGAAAGGTCGTTTAGAAATTCCTTAGGATTGAATAAGTTAAATGGTAAGTCAGTCATTGTTTCATCAACAATACCTGTATCGTGCCATTCAATCTCATCGTATTTCCAAGTGTATAACCTATTTCTATACTCCATATAATATGTTTCGTTACTAACAGCGAAACTCCCAAAAAGCGGCATGAATGTAGATGCTGCTTGTTTTTGAAATGCATCAGTAATTTGTTGACTGATTTTTTCAACATCATCCTCCTGAAGATTAAGTATCTCATCCTGTTCAATGATTTGTTTACTTTTGTCTATAAAAACATCAAAATTGGAGTCGTGATTAAGATCAACATCTTCAATTTTGGGCATGTTTCGAATCTCAATTACATCATTGTTCTCAGAAGATAAGCGTAGGATTGAGATGTTATTTTTTGTGGATTTTAGGTAAATAGAATTGTCGAATTTATTCATCATTGATATACTTCTCTTATTGAAAGATAACGGTGTCCATGTTTCACCACCATTCGTAGAAGTAACAAAATGATCATTTGTTCTACCATATAGTTTTCCGTTAACAGCGAATAGATCTGTCACGGTAGAACTTGTAAGACCAGTATTAAACTGCTGCCATGAATCTCCGCCATCAGTTGACCTATAGACCCCGGATTGGGTTCCTTTGTAGTATGTGTTAGAATCCAACACAATAAAAGGATATGCCGTTTTGATTTCTTGCATCTTTTGTCTATCTATTGTCGTCCATGTTTCACCACTGTCCTTTGAATAGTAGGTTGATCTCATATCTGAAAGCAGGACATTCTCATTTTTGGCAGTAACCTTTATTCCCAGATATGGATGATTTCCATACCCTGGCATTGGAAATTGAATAGAAAATCCACTTTTAATGTTTTCACCTCTCGGATCAATGGATTCCCAAGATTCTCCTAAATCTGCTGAACGGTAGAGTGACCACCATGAATCCTTTGTCATTACGGCTTTTGTGTTGCTATAGTTTTTTCCAGCGGCAACATACAATATGTTCTCTGCAGTAGCAATAGAGGGAATAGCCATTCTTTCGTTATGCATTTCCTTAGGTCCAATGAATATTTTTTTCCATTCTTCTTCGTGGAATTTATATAAACCGTTATCTGTGCCAACAAAAACCGTTTCTTCAATGGCAGCAACAGCGCGTATTTTCTTACCCTTGAGGTTGGAATCATCAATGATTTGCCAAGTTTTACCATCATCCTCAGACGCATATACACCCTCAGTATGAGCTTCATTAGGTTTGACTACATCTTTAGTAATACCAAGGTATAATGTAGAATCTGTCACAGCTATATCAACAGGATACCCGTCTGGAATGGTTCCGAGAGACTGCCATGTTTCACCTCTATCTTTTGAGTTAATTACTTCAGTATCAGTTACAATAAACAGAGAATCTCCTCGCTCAAACATTGGTTTTCCACCGAGTACCATATCACTCATATTTATTGTGGATGTATTTACTGAGTAGACAAGATTCCATGAACTCTTATCCTCTGTAAGTTTGTATAATGTAGAGGATGTCCCTGTATAGATGGCACCGTTGGAGGTAGAGAATAGTGTGTTAATAACACCACCTTCTGGTCCACTTGTTTGTATCCATTGTCTATCTGTATTGGATGTATCAAGTTCATCTGCATTTGCTGCTGCGAATAGTGGATCGTTTTGTTTTTGTCCTGTTCCGTTAGTATTTCCAGCGACATTTGTACGTCCGATCTGATTTCGGTCAGCAGGATTTGCTGGTGTATCAATAACAATGTGTGCATCTGTTATTTCTATTGTTTTGTCGGAAAGCGCATTTAAGCTATAGGGTTGTTGAAATTGGAATAGATTTTGAGATCCAATTCCTAACAGGAATATGATTAGAATTGCAGATGCTGCGGAAACTGCTAATGGAATTAATGGTTTGCTTGTAGATGGTATCGCAGGATTCTGATTAGAGATTTCTTTCATGATGTTTTCTGTGAGTTGTGCCGGGAGTTGGAAACTGCTAAGGTTTTCTTTAATCATTGTTTCATCCTTTCTTAATTTATTTCTTGCGCGGTGTAGACGACTCCGAACTGTATTCGCAGACACACCCATAAATTTACCTATTTCTTCACAAGTCATTTCAGCGATGTAATACAGATTTACGACTGTCCGCTCACTTTCTTGAAGTGTACTAAGCAACCTCTGTACTACAGCTCTACGTTTCCTTTTTGCTGCTTCTTCTCGTTGACGTGTCATATATTCTGAGTAATACACCTCCTCTAATTCGAATGGATCTGTATCATCTAAAGACTGCAGTGCAAGTTTTCTTTTTCTGTGCCAGTTCTTACACTTTCGATCAGCGATCACATATAGCCAACCTGCAAATCGGTTGTGGTATTTGAGCGTTGCAAGTTTATTATATGCAGTGAGAAAAGCGTCTTGTGTTATTTCCTGAGCGATGTGAAAATCACCAATTTTCTGCCACGCTAACGCGTGTATTTGTTTTTGGTATTTTTCCACAAGTTCAGCAAATGCTTGCTGATCACCGTCTAAGGTTCGTTGAATAAGGTTTGTATCACTGTTATTCATTGCACACCTCAAGTCTATATTGATCTTTTAATGTATAGACACATTTTTGTTAGTAAGAATTGCACTTTTTTGTAAAAAGAGGATTTTTTTGAGGAAATAGCAATTTTTAATATAGTAAAATTCGCAATTACTTGGACACTTGGGTAGGTTCGGTATCCTAACCGAATCTGTGTAAATAGTGCGGTTAGAAACCGCACCTACCAGGGAGTGTGAACATTTTTAGATTTCACTATAAGAAGAAAGGGTGAGAGAAATAGGTTGAAGGATAAGTATATGTAAAACAATCTTATGTAGGATAAGACTGTTTGGTGGAGTAATAAAGCACAAAATCATTTCAATGCGTAAGTGAATAGATAATGGTGTTTATACCCATTTTGAAAGCCATATTCGAGAACTTGCGTGGGTAGAAGTGTTCTGCTGCATTTTGCCATGCATCTCCTAAATCTGTATTGAAGTTAATTACCATCATTATCCTACCTTGGTCGTCAAAAACACCCATACACCGCACTTGATAACCATCATTCTCATGTGTTCTGCCCTTCCGGTAAGCAGCGGGTGCAGGAATTTGCATTAATGTATCAATTTTGAAGAAGCAATTGAATAAAGGGTGATTAATAGGAATATCTCTGGGTTCACGTTTAGGAAATATCTTTTTGTATTGCTTATAGAATCTTTTCCACTGTGCTTTTCCATGAAAATCGTCCATCATGATAAATCCACCTCGCAGCATGTATTCTCTAAGGTTTTCTGCTTCGGCTTTAGATAGATTTAGACGACCTAATTCTGCTATGTAAGCAAATGGATAGTCAAATAGTTCAGGTGAACCTACCTCAATGACTTTTTCGATCGGACTGGCTTTAATATCGGTATGTTGGCGTAATTGGAAGAGGAGGTTACGTTCCGCTGTAGGATAATCTATATGCCATAGACTCTTATAGCGATAACTCCCACTATATTTCAAACGGACAAAGGTAAAATCGTATTTTGTGAAATCACCTATGGATAAAGGAGTGAAAAACAGAACAAACAGGATAATTATAAGGATGTGTGTTTTATGTTTCATGTTATTATATTCCGAATATGTTAATTTTTCTAATTAAATTGTAACATAAAACAGGAGGTGTGTAAATGCGATTTTGCTTAGTTGCAGAGGTATTCAATTATCGATTTTTCTGTCTGAATCGCGGAAGGCACGGAAAACACAGAAAATACATCATCAGTGTCCCCTATAGTTTCTGTGATTCTGACAAATGAGCGGACGGCACGCGGAGCGTGCCTGCTACCATGTCCAAAGCAACGCCAAAAATGATATTTCTATTGTTGTATCCCAGTTCACAGTATTATCAGTTATCAAGTCTGTAACGTAGTACTCCTTTGTTGCTTGTTCCTACATAGAGTGTATTTTCATCAACATCAATACATGTCACTGTATATTCTATTTTGGGTGTAACTTTCTCCCATAAAAGCATATCGTTGTTTACTTTGTATATTCTTTGCTTATTTTCACCATAAACCGTAGTGCCATCTACTGCAAACATAGTTATAATTAGCGGTCTTCCATCTATATCAGTGAGTGTATGCCAATCAACACCGTTATTGGACATTACAACACCTCTGTCAGTTGCTACATAGACAAAGTTGCCTGCGATTGTTATTGCCCTATAGTTATCAATATGAAATGGAAGGTATCCTGTAACATCGGTCCAGGTCATTCCTTCATCAAGGGACTGCATGAGTTGACCTTCCTTCTTACCGACGTAAATTGTGTCATCGGACACTGCAAATCTAAATCCAATTGCGTCTATAAATGTATTATTAGCATAGCAATAAGATCTATCTTCACTTGTTCCTTTATCTACTAATCCGGTATTGAACCATTCAGAAGTAACAGGTTTCCATCTATAGAGTTGATAACAGTATTCAGCATAAAATGTCCCATTGACAATAGCAAAGCCGCCAAGTTGTGATTCAGAAAAGGAACCGTCTCCATGTGACACATATCTTCCCATATCACCAGAAGGACGACGCAAATAATGGTTTTCCTTCCATGGATCAATTTTATCTAATATTGGCATTTCAGACATTTCGACGAGTCTATGATCTTTTGTAGAAAGACGGTAAAAACGAGGAACACCTGTTTTGTCATCTCTTACATAAATATCACCGTTGGATTCCATTATACGTGTGATATAACCTGTATCTCCATTAACCGGTATCCAAGATTGACCTTCATCAATTGAATATACAAATCCATCTATCGAATTTGCATAAAGAGTACCATTGACAGCTATCAATTGCCAAACATCTGTATTTACGAGTCCGTTGTTAAATTGATGCCATGATTTACCACCATCAGTTGTACGATTTATTCCGTAGTTTCCACTTCTGTAGTAGGTGTTCTCATCAACCATTACAATTGCAGAAGCATTGCCTAATGGGATCGTATCTACGGTTTTCCATGTTTCTCCAGAATTAGATGAATGGTAGTGTTTTTTTCTGTCTATAAGCATCACATTTTTATTGGTTACAGCGATTTTCAGAGGACTGTATCCTCCTGATATATGGGGTGATGTGTTATCTTTTTTCTTATTGTCTTTTTTGTCCTGTGAATTCACATTAAATAAATTAACTAATGATAGTTCCTCCTTATCTGTATTGTTTTTTCTCGGCGTGATATTATCCCATGTTTTACCATGATTATTTGATTGGAACAGTGCCCAAGACAAACCTGTTGGAGCCTTGGCACGATCAATCTCAAGTTGTAAGGACCAAGGAACTTGATCCACTTCAGGAGTACTTTCCCGTACTACAGTCCATGTATCATTAGATTCTGTAGGTGGAGTGCTTTTTATTAACTTACCACTCGATTGGCGGAAACTATTACAAATATCATAACTTCTGGCAACATAGAGTGAGTTACCCTTCACTTCCATAGATATGACTGGTAAATATGTGCTTTTTTCACCTATTTCATCAAGGAATATTTGTTCCCATGTTGCTCCATTAAGACGATAGAGTCCCTTATTGGTACCGACAAAGACAGTGCTATCAATTACAGCAATTGCACGAGGTTGGATGTCTGGGTGTCTTTCGTCAAATGGTGTCAACTGAACCCATGAAACACCATTATCATCGGAACGGTATACACCGTTATCACCTGAAAGGTAATATTCATCATTAAGACACAAGTAAAATGTTTGATCCACCATCACCAAACCGATAAGTCCACCTCCTGGATGTTCAGAGAGTGTGTTCCATGTTTTCCCTTTATCAGTGGAGGTCAGAATTTCTCTATCTGTTGCCAGATATAGTTTTCCATCATTTTCAATCATTGGACCCGAACGCATTCCGCTCATTTGTTCTCTGTGTGAGAATATATCCCGTGAATTGACGAGAGTCCACGCTGCTTTGTCATCTGTGAGTTTATAGATTCCACTTTTTGTTCCAGCAAATACATCTCCATCAAATGAGGTAAAGAGATTAACGACTTCTCCTCCTACAGGACCATTTGTTTCGCTCCATTTTCCTATCTTGTCAGATATTCCATTATCCACTTGTGCAGAATTGAGTGCTGTGTTTGGATTATGTCCTGCACCGTTGTTATTGGCTATAATTGAAGATCCCACGTTGTTTATTACAGTAGGTGTTATTGGAGTAACTAATTCTATTTGTGCGTCTACAATTTCTATTGTTGATTCTGATGTAGAATCTAAACTATACGATTGCTGATATTGAACTTGATTTTGCACACCGATCCCTAACAGAAATAGAACCAAAATAGCAGAGACAGCAGAAACTGCTAATGGAACCAAAGGTTTGCTACCAGATGGTGATACGGGATTGAGTTGTGATATTCTTTTCATGATGTTCTCTGTGAGTTGGGACGGGAGTTGGAAACTGCTCAAGTTTTCTTTTATCATTGCTTCATCCTTCTTCATTTTGCTCCGGGCGCGGTGTAGTCTACTCCTAACTGTGTTAGGTGAAACACCCAAAAACTTGCCAATATCTTCACATGTCATTTCTGCGATGTAATACAGATTTACGACTGTGCGTTCACTCTCTTGTAATGTGCTGAGTAACTTTTGTACTATTGCACGCTGTTTCTGATTGGCTGCTTCTTGACGTTGTTGGGTCATATATTCTGAATAATACATCTCCTCTAATTCAAGTTGATCTGTTTCTTCTAAGGATTGCGGTTGTTGTTTCTTTTTTCTGTGCCAAGATATACATTTGCGGTTGGTAATGACATAGAGCCATCCAGCGAATCTGTTTGGATTGGTAAGTGTTGAGAGTTTTTGGAAGGCTGTGAGGAATGCATCTTGTGTTATTTCTTGTGCGATGTGGAAGTCACCAATTTTCTGCCACGCTAATGCGTGTATCTGCTTTTGGTATTTTTTCACAAGTGTAGCAAATGCTTGTTCATCACCGTCTAATGTTTGTTGAATCAGGTCAGAATCATCATGTATCATCTTAGACCTCAATATGTCAGTGTTCTTTTAATATATAGACGCGAATTTGAGGAGAATAATTGCATAATTCAACATAAGAATGCAATTGTTCTGGCTGAACCTTAGATGAACATAGTAGGGATTTTTAAATTAATACTATTTGTCAAGTTTGTAACGAAGGACACCTCTTCTTTTCGTTCCTACATATAGTATATCATCATCAACATCAATACAAGTGACTGTGTACGGTATTTTAGGTGTGACTTGGTGCCAAGTATGTGTATCACTGTTTCCTTGATATACAAAACGATTTGACACACCAAATACCTCACCGTCATTTACTGCTAACATATTCATAATAAGAGCATTTCCACCCGCATCGGTGAGTATATGCCAATCCGTTCCATTTTCCGATATAACGACACCTTTGTCAGTTGCTACATAGACAAAATCGTCCGAGAATGTTATCGTCTTGTAGTATTCAACAGGAAATGGAAGATTTCCTGTGAGATCTGTCCATGTCAATCCTTCATAGAGAGATTGCATGAGTTGACGATCCTTTTTCCCAATGTAAACAGTGTTCCCTGATATTGCAAATTTAAAGCCAACTGTGTCAATAAACCTGTTAACAGTGTGAAGTATGGACTTATCGTTCTTTAAACCTTTATCTAATATTCCTGTGTCGAACCATTTTAAAGCATTAGGTTTCCATCTATAGAGATGATAGTTGTATTCAACATAATATACTCCATTTTCAACGTTAATTCCTCCAAGTTGTGATTCAGGAAAGGACCCATCTCCATGCCATACATGATTTACCATATAACCAGTTGGACGATTAAGTTGGCGGTTATCATTGTATGGATCAATTCTATCTAATTGTGGCATATCAGTTATTGCCTTTAGGTTCTTTTCTTCTATTGAGAGTTGGAATATACGCGGAGTCCCGATTTTGTCATCTCTAACAAATATATCACCATTATCTTCAACTATTCGAGTAATAAAACCTGTATCACCTTTTATTGGTATCCAAGATTCTCCTTCATCGGGTGAATAAACAAATCCTGATATTGTGTTGGCGTAAATTGTTCCATTAATAGCGATCAATTGCCAGACATCTGTATTTACAAGTCCAGAATTAAATTGATTCCATGTTTTCCCAATATCTGTTGTGCGATATATACCAAAACTCCCACTTATGTAGTATGTGTTCTCATTCAAATTCACAATAGATAACACATTTCTTATGTTATCTACATTATCTAAAGTTCGCCAAGTATTGCCAGAATTACTTGAAAAATAGAACATTTTGTCTATAACAAGCACGTTATTCTCAGTGGCAACCAATTTCAAAGGATTATAGACTTGTGCTTTATATGAAGATTGACTTTCACTTTTCTTATTTTCTTTCTTCTTATTTCCATTGGACTTAAATAAATCTACAACTGAAAGTTTCTCTTTGTCAATATTATCTTTCTTGGGAGTTATATTTTTCCATGTGCCGCCATGATCAGATGATATGAAAAGTGACCACGACAACCCAGTTATGTCTCTTTCCCGTGATATCGTTTGAAACACATTATGCATGTCTTTAGGATCAAAATTTTGTCGATTTATGTTATGACCTCTTGCAACATAGAGCAGATTATCTTTGGCTTCCACGGTTATTATTGGAAAGTTCTTATTGATTTTATCTATACGATCAAATGATATTTGATCCCATTCATCACCTATTAGTCGAAACAGTCCTACATTTGTACCAACGAATAATATATTTTGAATTGAAGCAATTGTATGTATTTCACCACCTATATGTTCATCATTAAATGGTGTCATCTCTACCCAAGATACACCGATATCTTCTGAACGGTAAAGACCATTGGTAATTGATAGGTAAAATGCATGATCCGTTATTACAATGCCTATTATCTCACCTCCTGGATGAATTGAAATAGTCTTCCATGTTAATCCTTGATCTGAGGAAGAAAGTAATTCTTTATTTGTAGCAAGATATAGGATATCATCTTTTTCTATCATTGGTCCTGATCGCATACCACTTAATTGTTTTCTATGGGAAAAGATATTTCTTGAGTTGATGTGTTTCCATGCTTTTTTATTATCTGCGAGTCTATAGATTCCGCTGGGTGTACCTGCATATAAATCCCCTTTACTTGTAGCAAAGAGATTAGGTACTGCACCACCAACAGGTCCTTTTGTTTCAATCCATTTCCCTTTATCGTTCGATATTCCATTTTCCACTTTGGCAGCATTGGGTGTGGTATCAGGATTTTGTCCTGTTCCATTGCTATTATTGGTTATATTAGAAGATCCAACTCTATTTTTTAAATTAGGTGTTGTAGGAGATTCCAATAATATTTGTGCGTCAACAATTTCTATTGTTGCTTCTGATGCTGCATCTAAACTATACGGTTGCTGGTATTGAACTTGATTTTGCGCTCCTATCCCTAATAGGAATAGAACCAAAATGGCAGAGACAGCAGAAACTGCTAATGGTACCAAAGGTTTACTTCCAGATGGGGATACAGGATTGAGTTGCGATATTTTCTCCATGATGGTTTCGGTAAATTGTGTCGGTAGTTGGAAACTACTCAAGTTTTCTTTTATCATTGCTTCATCCTTCTTTAATCGGTTACGTGCCCTATGGAGACGACTCCGCACTGTATTAGGAGACACACCTAAAAACTCTGAAATTTCTTCACATGACATTTCAGCGAGGTAATAGAGTTTTATCACTGTCCGGTCACTTTCTTTAAGGGTACTAAGTAGTTTTTTGACTATGGTACGGCGTGTTTCTTTTGCTGCTTCCTCTCGTTGATGTTCCGTATAATCTGAAAAATATGCTTTGTCCAACTCAATAGGATTAGTCTCATCTATTGATTGTGTTTCAAATTTTTTCTTTCTGTGCCATGAAATGCACTTTCGGTTTGTAACGACATATAGCCATCCTGCAAATTGTCTGTAATGTTTTAAGGTTGGAAACTTTTGATATGCAGTTATGAATACATCTTGTGTTATTTCTTGTGCGATGTGATAGTCACCAATTTTCTGCCACGCAAGGGTGTGTACCTGCTTTTGGTATTTTTCCACAAGTAGAGTAAAAGCGTGCTGATCACCATCTATTGTACGTTGAATTAGTTCAGAATCATCATTTTTCATAGTACACCTTCATACAGAAAACATAGACATTTACCAACATAAGAACACACTATAATTAAAAACGCGATTTTGTTGTATAGAATTGCACTTTTTTAAGAAAAATGCAATTTCTTCAACAAGAATCACAAATTTTGTCTCCTTCTAAAAACGCACCAAAAACGGGTGTTTTTTGCACATTGGTGCGTTTTGATATTTAGGGTTATGCCAGTCTGGAACTGGGTTTATAGGGGTTTTTGAAAATTCTGAGTTTTTCATTTTTGGTGCGTTTTTATTTGTTTGGTTATGGTCGGTTTTTGGATGGATATTTTTTGGGTACGGGTGTCGATTTTTGTTGATGTTATGGGTAGTGTAGGCTTTTTGTTTTTCATAGTGGTCATATTATAACAGGTGTTAGAGTTGGATGGTAGGGATTATGGTGATTGGAACAATATGTTTCATGTATGTTTGATGTAGTTTTCAGTTTTGTCTGAACCAGGATTTACAGGATTTCAGGATTTGCAGGATAAGAGAAAGAGGTTTGGTGTATGTATCCGTGTATGGATGTATCCGTGTATTTTGTTGTCTGAATCACTGAATACGCTACACGCGTAGGGGCGGGGTTTCCCCGCCCGATATTCAAAGATGCGGGCGAGGCGACCTCGCCCCTACGGCAGGTTGATTGTCTGAACCAAGGTTTTCAGGATAAGAGGTCGCGATTCGAAGAGTGCTTCTACAAAGGAAGGCTTAATATTGAAAATAATAGGATTGGAAAACTGAATGGCTCTGGTTATTATAATTTATGAATCAATTTTAATTAGCAAATGTGCTATACTATAAGGTATAACTATACAATGGGTATATTAGAACCTAATCTGTTCGCATGAATGGAGGCAATGTATGGAAAAACGGATAACTGATGAACAGTGGGAACATTTTTGGGAAAATGGTTTTGTTCGTATCGGTCAAGTAGCGACTGATGATGAGTTTGCACGTTTACAACAACGTATGGACGACATCATGCTTGGTAAAGCACCACTGGATTACAACCAAATCATGATGCAACTTGACAGGGAACCTGGAACAGGCAGACCTGGTCCTCAATCCTCAGGTCACAAGGGGGCTACGTTATTGTATAGGAAAATACAGAATCTTGAGTTTGATCCGTATTTTTTGACGTATTTACAGAATCCTACCTTTAAGGAAGTATGTGAGAAGATTTATGGTGAAGATGTCCCGATATTATGTTTCCGTGCAATGTTTATGAATAAACCTGCAGGAGAAGGCACTTACCTTGTATGGCATCAAGATAGATGGACAGATCTTGACCGTGATCCTCAGATAACAATCTATACAGCATTAGATACAGCCACGATTGAGAATGGATGTGTACATATTATCCCTGGATCCCATAGCGGCTTAATAAATCCGTCACACGGTTCAGGATTTCTGAATCAGGAACAGATTGATGAAATCGTTGAAAACGCTACACCATTACCTTTGGAATTAGAAGCTGGTGAGGTGGTTTTGCTGCATAATTGGTTGCTTCATAGTTCTGGCACTAACGACACGGACATACCGAGACGAGCATTTAGTGTATGCTATATGCATGGTGATACAAAATCTCATCGTGGAGGTTCATTCAGACGCGTATTTGGTGAAGGTTCGTTGAGTGTAGACGATTTAGCTAAAACCGCTTAATACCAAATCAGTTTAGATAACAATCAAATTAATTGAAGTAAAAATATATGTATTTTTAGGAGCAAAATATGTCAAAAATTCGGCTCGCCATGATTGGATGTGGCGGCAATTCATCTGGACATGCAAGGCGGATGAATGGTAATAAAGATGTGCAAATAGTTGGCACTTGTGATGTAAATACAGACATAGCAAACAATTATATTGACCGGAACCTTTCTGATTTATCCCCTCGTCCAAAGGCTTATGATGATATTGGTGAGATGTTAAAAGAGGTTAAGCCTGATGCTGTTGTAATTTCTACCCCGCACACTTTACACTTTGAACAGGGGATGCAGGCACTTGAAGCAGGATGTCATGTATTGATGGAAAAACCGATGGTTACTTCCTCTGAAGATGCATATAAACTTGCTGAGAAGGTGGAAGAAACAGGACTTATACTAACTATTGGTTACAACACACCTTGTTCTGCTAACTTCCATTATATTCGTGAAATAGTGCGTAATGGTGATTTCGGTAAGTTGGAATTGGTGGTTGGTTATATCACACAGAATTGGAAACGAGCAACGATGGGAGCATGGCGGCAAAAGCCGGAACTTTCTGGTGGTGGTCAGGCGTATGATAGCGGTGCACATCTATTGAATAGTCTGTGTTGGACGGTTGAGTCAAAGGTTGAAGAAGTCTATGCCTATACTGACAATCAGGAAACAGAGGTCGATATTAATTCCTCTATCAACATAAAGTTTGAAAACGGTGTACTTGCTTCAATGGTGATAAGTGGTAATTGCCCAAGTCCGGGTGGAACGCACATGGCACTCATTTTTGACAACGGTAGGATTGAGGTTGATGGTTGGGGTGGAGGTTGGATTAAGGTTTGGAAAGGTGGAGAGGCAATAGATCCACCACCGATTACCCCTGAGATGTCCGCAGGAAACCCTGACGATAACTTCATTGATGCTATTCTGGGTAGAGCAGAACCACGCACCAATCCGATGAATGGTATTATTCAATCTGAACTGATGGATCTGATTTACGAGTCAGCTGAAACAAAAACACCTGCGCGACCTAAAAGGTAAGAATATATTTCCAAGATATTACCAAACGTTGCGGTGTGAAAGCCCAATGCTTTAGTTTTGGGATGAAACACCGTCAAAAATCCTTGACTTTTTCTATAAAATGCGGTATCATGTATTTAGTCCGTTGGATAGGAAAGCAATCGCCTACTCTCTGTAGGTGTCCTATCCAAATCAAATTGCTTTGATTGGAACGGATTGGGACTAAATCCCTTAGCCACATTCGGTTGTATACGCTGCAAGTTGTGATCCTTGCCAGTCGTATGTGATGAGAAGTCAAATCACTTTAGAGATTGTGGAGGTGAACCCTACACAACCGTGATAAAACACTTCGCAAAACAAGTATCTGGGAATATTTGGGGTAACATATATTCTCCGTTAGTCGTGCTTTGGCGGGCACCCATGCAGTTGCTGCACGGTAAACTTGGCTTAAACCCAAGTGAGTTGTCTATAAGACAATAAAAGATGCCCACATCTTCAAAGGACGCAAGGCGTGAGAAGATGAC
>JAJDWI010000147.1 GCA_022825665.1 Candidatus Poribacteria bacterium | reverse complement strand
CGGAAAACATTCCATCAGATACAACTTGAACTTTCAGGAAAAAGGCAGATGCTGTCTGATCTCAGTGAGCATTTTCATGAACAAATACCAACTAAACATTGATAAACATTGATTTCTGATGTGGTCTGATAAATATCAGATGATGTAAAATAGTCTTTCAAATTGCTGCAATCCAACAATCATTCAGTCAGCAAGAGTATAACAGGTCTAAGAAAAATGTCAATAGAAAAGCAAACAGGCAAGACTACTCCTTAATCCAGTTTCCGATAAGCGACAATAGCGGATCAAGCACCTAATTCAGACAATCAACATGTCAGAGTTCGCTAAGCTCGTTCCGATCTACGCTCTAAACACCTTGTTACAGGACTTACGCACAATACGGTAGGCGCGCTTTGTAAGCGCACCAGAAACCCACAATTCTATTGAAAATTACGACATTTTAGTCATAATTTTTTAAGTAATCGTGAGAATTGTGTAAGTCCTAACAGTATGTTACTTTTCCTCAGGACACCTCTGACATAAGTTTCGTAACCGCGATCCCTTGTTCCCCCGCTACAGAATAGAGCAGCCACGTCTCACCATCTTCATAAAAAATCTCCGGATCGCGAAGTTGATGCACCCGTTCCCGATCAAGTCCATTTGTAGAAGGCACAATCGGCACATCAACACCTTCAAAATGATATTTAGGTGCGATTACTTCCATTGGTGGAGATGGATGCCAATCGTTCCAATCCTCTGTCAGTTCAACCGTGCTTTTTAATATCCGTTCAGGTGTTCCACCATATAGTGAGTAATATACAGTTAGTGTATCGTCTACAAGGTGGTTTGCAGTATGACGTGGTGTGCCATCTCTCCCTTTACCTTGAAAGAGAGGTGTGTCGCGTCTTTCAAATACAGTCGTCCATTCAGGGGTTTTGCCACGGTTTATCATGTTGTGATTTGTCGCATAAGGAATACCATTCCACCAAAAGACCTTAAAATATGGTCCTTGCTGTTTCTCCAATGTTTCTGTTGCTGTAAAATCTATACCATTAGGTGAAGTAGCCCAACAGGTTGCCTGTCCGCCACGATAATTACCGTGAAAATACATGATGAAACGCTGATTTTCTTCATCAATATGAACATCAGGCGATGCAATGTGATCACATCCCTTAAAGACAGTGTTATCACGATGTAGGGTGCCAGGACGATATATTGTATAGGGTCCCTCAATTGCATCCGCGTATGCTAAGCGAATATATGCACCGCGATGGTGTGCGAAATAGAGATAGTATTTACCCAAAGGATTATCTACCCAATCTGGCACGTGAACAAGCGATGGTCCGTTGATATTGCTGAATCCGTGTTCTCTATCAATTTCGGGCATATCTGGATGAATAAGTAATGTTCGTTCCATAATTTCTCCTCATAGAATGTATCCTAATCGTGTGCTTGAAAACGATACACTTCTTGTGCATCTTCGGACATATTTGACCATATATCTTCTGAAATCCGTGCATTGAATATACCTGGAGCATCAGGTGAATGATGAAATCTGCGAAAGTAGACGAGGGCAAGCATATGACGGCGAGTTTCCGTGCGGTTTGGCATAGCACGGTGCCAGCACCGCATATCTCGGACTACCACCGAACCCGCAGGCATGACTATCTGAAACGAAGGAAGTTGTGCCGCGCGTTCTTCATCACAAACATTATACGGTGTATTGCGTACTGCCTCGTCATCAACGATGAGATGTGACCCAGGCCATACCTCCGTAGCACCGTTTTCCACCGTAAAATCAACAAGTGGGATATTCACGACGATTGTTGACACAGGCAGCGCAAACGGCAATTCGGGGAAAAGTTGACCAGAATCACGATGAATCCATTGGATATCGGAACCGGGGGAAGTTGAGTTGCAACCGTAAGGCAAATAGGCGAATATCTTATCTCCCATCGCAGCTTTCATTATTGGCATTGCAAATGGATTGTCTATGATACGCGCATCCATAAACGGCATTTCTAACATCGGGTGTGTCCCGTGATGAGCATCTTCTCCCATATCAAGAACCGCTTGCATCGCACAATTTATTTCTGCTATCCAATCTCGTGGGATCACACTCTCAATTACAACTAAACCAGTCTCGCGCAGAAGTCGGGTAGCAGCAGTAACACTTTCTTGTGTAGGTTTGTTTTCAGCGCGTTCCTGCGGTGAAATTTCTAATTTTGGAATGTTAATTGTTGTACCTGAATTCACGTGCAAAACCTACCTATCCGATTGATTTTTATGTCGTTCTCCTTCTTGGCAGTATAGCATGGAACATGGTCAATGTCAATTCGGGTATATTTCAGAACCATTCAGTTTTCCAAATCCTATTATTTTCAAAATAAAGTCTTCCTCTGTAGGACGACCTCTTATCCTGAAAATCCCATAATCCTGCAAATCCCGGTTCAGACAATCAACATGCCGTAGGGGCGGGGTCTCCCCGCCCGCTCTTCGTAGCACAAACTTTCCAGTTTGTGCCATTCCCCAACAACACAACAATATATCGTCATCCTATGAAACGGACTACAATACACCAAACTCCAATCCTGAAAATCTACAAATCCTGAAAATCCTGGTTCAGACTCTTCTCTTATCCTGAAAATCCTATAATCCCGGGGAATGCCAAAAGGCATTCATACCCGCCAAATGTCTTAATGACATTTGTAGCGTTGATTTCTTGATTTGTCCATCCTGGTTCAGACTCTTCTCTTATCCTGCAAATCCTGAAATCCCGGTGAATGCCTAAATGGCATTCATACTGTTGATTTCAAATCCTGGTTCAGACAACAAAAAACCTCAAAAATCTGAAACGGACATGAAACTTATGGGATATATATTGTTCCAATCCCCACAACCCCTTTCATCCCTTCTTAACCCCTGTTATAATACTACCACTATGAAAAACAAAAATCGCTTACACCTCACATTCTCAACAAAAACCGACCATAACCAAGGAAATAAAAACGAACCAAACAGAAAATTTCAAAAAGTTTCGTACACACTGATAAACCCAGTCCCAGACTGGCATAACCCCAAAAAACAAAACGTACACAGAAACGAAAAACGCCCTTTTTGTGTACGTTTTTAGAAGGAAGCAAAATCCAGAGAATTTGAAGACAAACAAGGTTAATGACAATTGAATGCCTCTAAAGAGAGACCAAAATTACTTGACAAATACCCAATAATCACTTAGAATTCACAAAAAATTCGGACTGGAGACGAAAATGAAACTCGCGATATGCAACGAAATGTTTGAAAATTGGAAAATAGAAGATGTGTTCACTTATGCCGCAGAACTCGGGTACGAAGCAGTTGAAATAGCACCATTCACATTGGCAGACTCTGTATTGGACATCAGTGAAACTGAAAGAACACGAATACGGAAAGCTGCTAAAGATGCCAAAATAGAAATCGCAGGATTACACTGGCTGCTGGTTTCACCACCGGGACTATATGTCAACCATCCAGAGGAAGAAATTCGGAACGAAACACGGGATTACCTACTTGCTCTTATTGAACTCTGTGCGGATTTAGATGGGAAAATACTGGTTTTTGGCTCCCCGCAACAACGAAATGTCATGGAACCACTGACCTTTGAACAAGCATGGAACTACACAAAAGACACATTCACAGAAGGTGCAGAACTTGCTGGAGAAAGAGGAGTCGTATTGTGTATGGAACCCCTGTCAAGTGATCAAACAAACTTTATATCACACCCCGACAAAGCCGTTGAAATGGTTGAAGCAGTGAACCATCCTAACTTCCAGATGATTTTGGATGTCTGTAGCACCGCAAAAGAAGGGTTGGACATGCCAACACAAATCCGGAACTGTGCTAAACATGTAGCACACTTCCATTCCAATGACGACAACGGATACCTACCCGGTTCCGGAAATGTAGACTACCCGCCAATCATTGAAGCACTAAAAGAGATTGATTATAAGGGTTATGTCTCAACAGAGGTATTCGATTTCAAACCAGATCCGAAAACTATCGCTAAAAAGAGTATTGATTTTTTGAATTCACTACTATGAAATTAGAAGCACACGAATGCTATAACGCATATAGCGCACTCAGATCAGAAATGGGACATTGGCTCAAACAGAGCATGCTGCTTGATCCTCCCGGTCCGAACAAAGGTGGAGAAGATGAGGCAAACTATGCTCTCGCGTGGTTTCCGCACTATTTAATCACCGGTGATAAGACCGTTCTGCAACACTTTGACACACTTAAGTCTGAACTTGTCGGTTGGGTAGAACGGGATTGTGTGCATGGTTACGAACCGAAGGCTGAAGCACATCACGGCACAGAACCCTTTCTTCTATTCCTACCTCGCTATATAGCATTAAAACCAGATGATACCGAAGCGATTTCCCTACTATCAGATGCCGCTGAACACATCGGGAATTGGGTGCAAGAAATACCTCCTTGGTACGATTATACAAAAGATACTTTTATCGGATACAATATCGGAACGAAATTTGTGGAAAACACAGAAAAGGATGCGTATGAACTTGCAGAACACTTCCGTTTTATTCACATAGCACTTGCAGCATATCGGTTCACAGGAGAAAAGAGATATATGGAGTGGGCATTGCGGTATGGACACAAACGTGCAGAACGGATCATCGATGCACCAAATCCAATGCCGTTACTCTGGGATTTGAACGGAAACGGGTTAAGCGAAAAAGATGTAAATAAAAAGAACCTTCACCGATTGGTAGCAAGTTCACACCACATTCCGGGTGATCCTTTGGCTGGTATTGAAAACCTGTTGGCTTCCGGAGCAATCTATGCCTTAGGAGACCTCTATCTCTTGTCAGAAGAGGAGATTTTCCAAACCGCAGCAAAACGCATCGTTGAACCTCTGGTCAGGTCACTTAACGATCCGTATAACGATCCTGCTGCGGCAGCTTTGAGTTATTATCGATGGACATTTAACGATACTTGTTTTGATGATACAATCAGAGAAGATTTGGAAAAATTACCGTCTACGCCACCCGAATTACTTGCACTTGTTTTTCCTCAACAAAACCGCCGCAGAGAACCCGGTGTCGGAAAACGGGCGGATATGGCATACTGGGGGGAATGGTCAGATGATGGTTCAGTCAAACCGATTAGAGAACCTTCAACGGCTACTCTAACACTCGCCTATCAGGTAACTGGAGATGTTACTTACGCACTACGGGCTTTGCAAAGTGCTGCTACTCGTCTGAATATGGCACGACGAGTGCTACGTGGTGGACGGGAACACGCGGATATGGGTGGTGCAGTTTGCTCAATCGCTGCAGGACACGGACGGAATTGGGGACAAGGTGCAGTAACCGCTTGTTACGGTCCACTGCTGCTCGGTACTCGCGAAGTCTTAGGTAAAGTCGTTCCGCTAATTACCATAAAAAGTACTGATGATAAAAATCATATCCCAGCAAACCTTCTCTCTTTGGTACGACCTCTTATCGGAAATGATAATAATGTTGAGGTGATCTTCTATAATAGCGGCGATTCTCCGCTCACTTTTTCGTGGCAGTTTCACAAACACGTTGACGTACTGCAGTCAGCTAAAGAGACTTCATGGAATGAGGAAACACTTGAGGCAAGCGAAATACAAAAGCGGATTATATAGGTTGGATTGAGAGCACTGAAATTCATACATGTTATACCACTTCTAAACAATAACTTCTCATTAACAAAAACCGCGTTCGTAGTCGCGCAATTCATTGCGCCTCTTACATTAGGATTAGTATTATAGTGAAATTCAAAAATATGTTCACACACCACGGTAGGTTCGGTTTCCTAACCGAACCGGTGTTTGCCAAATTTCATAGATGCGGTTAGGAAACCGCATCTACCAAGGAGTGTGCATGTATTTTTAGGTTTCACTATAATTACGCATCAAAATTCTGGGCAATGAGTGTCAAATCCAGGATATTTACTGTCCCATCGTTATTGACATCCGCTTCTTCACTCTCTTCACCGAATCGAGAAGCTACAAATACAAGGTCCAAGATATTGATAACTCCATCCCCTGTTACATCATAAATTGAGGTATCCGGGAGTAGGTTAGAATTAACCAATGTAAAAACGAGGTCTTGACTATTCTCAAATTTAACGGGACCGAAATCAGGAGCAAGCCATTGGTATGATGTTGATCGGGATATTGTCGCAGCTTGGCTTCTTGTGCGTATCCTGACTTTTATGCAATCTTCAAATATTCCTGCTGGGGTCATAACATCTTCCACCGCTACAACTTCACTAACACTGGTGAATGTGACATGACCGACAAAATCAACTTCTGTTTCTGTTGTGTATTCCCACGGTTCGTTGAGTTGCGGTGATAATGGATAAAAGAGAATAGGTGGATAGAATAAGCCTGTAGCTACGCCGAATACTGAACCGAGTTCCACTATATATTTATATAATTGTATCCCTTCCTCGTCAAAATCTATAAAATACCTTTCGGTTAGAATCGAATCTGTACCTACAGTTTCGGTCGTAATTTTAAGTAAGGCAAGTTCTATACCGTTTATCGATTCCTCTGATGCTTCAATGCTGTAAGTGATTCGTTCGGTCTTATCCTCGGTTTCTAACACCCATACATTGCCAAGATCAGTCGGATAATAATTCTGTGATGCGGCTTCCTTGGCAACAAAACATAGAGTAAGTAATACTACAAATAATACTATACATACGTTGTTTCTATACATCCAATTCTCCTTACTTGAATATATATGAGATTACCCAAGTTTTGAATAAAAATGAAAACGCCTTGATTCAGCAATTTCAAGCAATCTGTTATGTTACCGGATTGCTTGTAGTATCAAGGCGTTTGTCGTACAATCATCGCAGCAATACTTACTTGAGGATGACCATTCTACGGATAGCAGAAAAATTCTCTGTTTTAAGTGAATAGAAATAGATTCCACTCGAAACAGGTTCCCCTGCCTCATTCTTACCATCCCAATATGCTGCACTGGATCTCGTCAAGTATACACCAATTGACTTATGACCGAGATTAAGCGTCCGAATCGAATGCCCAGAGAGATCAAAAATCTGAATAGTTACGTTTGTGTCGCGACTCAGTTGATAAGGTATCCAGGTCTCAGGATTGAATGGATTCGGGAAGTTCTGTGCCAGAATTGTTTCTCTCGGTCGAACATCGCCGACACGCATCTGGACACTTAGATATGCATTGTTAATGTCTGTAGAAGTAACAGTGCGTTGAAACGGACCTGACACGATAGTTCCATTTTCATCGATGAGCGCAACCTCAATCTTATCATCAACATTGATAACACTCTTACGATTTAGATCTGCCCACACAGTTGATACATATCCGCTGTCATTGACAACTTTCTGTGTAGAAACAATACCAGTACGAAGGTTTTTAGCAACTAACGTGTAGGTTTTCCCTTTTGCTTCAGCATGCAAATCGCTTGTGATGACAAATGCCCAAGCACTCTTATTCGTTGATATCTTAGGGGCAGCAGCCACATCGTCAGAAGGTTTTTGCCATGCAGTACCAGTGAAGGTAACTTTTCCACCATCAGGCGTGTTAACAATGTAACCGCTCATACCATCTATATCAAATCCATCTCCTTCTTCTGCGGCAGAATAACCAACGAAACTCTGTTTATCCACATCTAACTTGATAACAACCGTAGAACCTAACATAGTCGCAAGCGATTTTGCTGTGTAAGGTTCTGCTGGCATTAGTGGAATGGAGATAAGGTTTAGACCCGACACAAGGTTCATATTAAATCTGGATTCGGGTTCCGTCGGGGTTTCAGGTTCTGTTGGTGTCTCTGGTTCCGTCGGAGTTTCTGGCTCTGTTGGGGTCTCTGGTTCCGTTGGTGTTTCTGGCTCTGTCGGGGTCTCAGGCTCTGTTGGGGTCTCAGGTTCTATTGGCATCTCGGGTTCTGTCGGAGTTTCAGGTTCTGTTACTGAATCATCAACCAAGTTATAACTTTGTAATTCGTATACAATCCCTTGCTCATCTTCGTATTTGACAGGACCGAGATCAGGTCCTAACCACTGGTATGAAGTTGATCGGAGTACTACGACTGCAGTGACGACTCTTCTATCAATTCGAAGTTTGACACAGTTCTCAAATGTTCCTATAGGAGTTTCTACGTCCTCAATAGCATCAACTGTTATTGTGCTTGTAGTGTTTGCTGTACCAACAAGGTTCAGTTCTGTTGTCGTCATGACATCCCACGTCCGTCCGAGCGGAAGGTCAGCTGGAAAGAAAAGCGCGGGTGGATCAAGCATTGCTGCTGCAATACCAAATGTGCCTTCTTCTAACCTCGTGCTATGAAGTTTCAAATCCCCTTCATCATCAGATATATAATAAACATCGTCATCAACCGTATCTGTGCCGAGGGTCTCAGTATATATTCGCAGGATAATAATGCCTTCAGCTTCATCGGTATCGGGTTCTTCAATAGTATATGTACGTCTTTCAGTACCATCTGCACTTAAGAAAACCCATGTATTGCCGATAGTTGTCGGGTAATAATCTTGTGCTGTTGCTGTAAGTGCTAAACAGCATACAAGGCTTAACACCAAAATCGGTCTCAGCCAAGATATAACTCTGGTTATTTTCATAAATTGTCTCCTTTTACATAAAAATGCGCGATGTTGATAAGTCCGGACATCACAGTAGTAATATCGTTGAATATGTGTTCGTGTTCATAAGGAAGTATTCTATGCAAGGCAGTTGATTTCGTGCTTGGTAATCAATATCATCCTGTTCGGATATATAACGGTATCCCAACCATATCCCCATTACCATAAGTAGAATGGCGATGGCTATAACAACTAATACCACTTTCCAATTCACCATATCGGCTTTCCACACGATTCGTGATAGTAGTAATATATTATCAGTTTAAAATAAACATTTCAAGATTAAATGCTATTGATATTTAGTTTTAAGCATTCTTAATATTGAAGTTTTACTACAAATTTAGGTCTAAAAAGTAAGTATCTATTACGGTAGGTGTAATATTTGGGCATAAGTAACACATTTTTCTGACCTCAAACTCACATTATAGTAATATTACAAAAGGATATCTTCAATTAATAGTCACATCAATAGTAACAGTCGTTCTTCCTCTATTATTTTCTGCGAAAAGGGTTATTCTACCTCTGATAGGCGCATTGGAAAAACGACCTGCAACCCATAGATCTCGCTTTCTTTGGAAGTTCGTAGCGAAGCCTGTTCCATCACCTGGTGGCACAATATTTCCTGTAACGGATACTATTCCTAAATTCCCCACTTCCGTCACATAATCTTCTACATCTTCAAGTATCTTGGCATTGAGTATTTCACCAAGACGAGAACCAGTAACTTGATAATTGAGTGATGGGAGTTGCCATACTGGAGGATTCTGTGCATTTAAAGGCGGAGGACCGACTAATTTCAAACTAACCATCTCAAAAACATGACCATCATTATTCTCATATTTGATAGGACCTACATCAGGTGCCAACCATTGATAAGAAGTTGTTGGATCTATGTTTAACTGTTCACTCGTAATTGTGAATTTTAACTCAATTTTTGCACAGTTCTGAAATGTTCCGGCAGGAGTAACGACATCTTCAAATCCAACTATTTCAAAATTAGTTGTGCTTGTTAAAGGCAATTTTACGATATCTAAGTCCAGCTCAGTATCAACGACTAAATCCCATTTGTCTCCTAACCCTAAGGCTTTCGGAAAGAATATTGCTGGCGTTGGTAGGACAGCAGTTACATTTCCTACACCTACAAAGAGCTGTAGTATGGTTTTATGGAGTTTAATTCCTTCTTCGTCAGTCGTCAAAAAGTATCTGTCCGTGTCAATAATTTTGTTTGCGTTTGGATTCTTAGTTTCAATTTTGAGGAGGATTAAATCTTTATCGGCAGGATCTTCAGGTTCCTCAAGCGAATAGGTGAGGTGTTGGCTTCCATCGGTTCTCTCCAGCACCCATTCATTACCGACATTTGCTGGATAATAATTCTGTGCTGCCGCAGAATAAGTAAAATTACATATAAGACCTAACACTAAAAGGAACTTCATCAGATTCCAAAATGGAGTTGTTTTCATAGTTTAAATCCTTATACCTCTTCCATTGTATGCATCTTGACTTTTTCAAGAAATCGTGTGATAATACTTACATGTTACTACAAAATACAGAACGTTTTCAAGAAGAAAAATGTAGGCGAAAGAGAATCAAACTGCACTTGCTATAGTAAATCAGTAAAGGAGAACATTGATGCGGTTGGAAGGGCGCGTAGCGATTGTAACGGGTGGTGGCGGCGGAATTGGAAAGGCGACATGCTTGGCATTCGCTCGAGAAGGGGCAGATATTGTCATCCCAGAAGTAAATATGAAGAATGTGGTGTCGGTATCGGAAGAGGTGACTGCTCTCGGAAGACGATGCAATGTGATTGAAACGGATGTTGCAGATGGTGAATCCGTTCGTGCAATGGTCAACATGACACTTGAAAAATTTGGACGGATTGACATTTTAGTGAATAACGCAGGGATTTTCAGTTACACCCGTATAGACGCATGCACCGAAGAAGAATGGGATAGGATGATGGCAGTCAACCTTAAAGGTCCGTTTCTCTGCTCGCAGGCGGTGATGGAAACGATGAAAACACAAAAGTTCGGACGGATTATCAATCTCGGTTCGTTAGCGGGACAGGTAGGTGGTTTAGTCGCATCAGCACCTTATTCTGCATCAAAAGCCGGTGTCATGTGTCTGACAAAATCGTTGGCAAGGGTTTTAGGTGAGTATGGAGTTACAGTCAACTCTATCGCACCTGGGATCGCGGCAACTGAGATGGCGAAAAACCATCCTGACATGACTGATCAGATTCCGCTTGGGCGCGTTGCTGACCCTTCTGAGGTCGCAAATGTAATCCTGTTCCTCGCTACAGAGGAGGGACAGTACATCACAGGGGCAACGCTTGATGTCAATGGCGGCATTCGGATGGCATAACAAATTTGGAAGGAAGTAGACATGGAATATAGAACACTTGGACGTGCAGGAGTGAAGGTATCATCTCTATGCCTCGGTACGATGATGTTTGGCGGACCGACAAATGAAAAGGACTCCATCCGTATCATACACCGCGCATTGGATGCGGGTATTAACTTTCTTGATACGGCTAATGTCTATAACGGTGGGGAATCAGAACGAGTCATCGGGAAAGCGGTGAATGAGAACCGAGAGAAATGGGTTATTGCTACAAAAGTTCACGGCACAATGGGGGATGATGTTAATGAAAGTGGTTCTCACCGATTTCATATCATGTCCGCAGTTGAAGCGAGTTTAAAACGACTTGGGACTGACCATATTGATGTCTATTACCTACACCGTTGGGATGCTTCCACAAGAATTGCGGAATCTTTACGGGCACTGGACGATTGCGTTCGACAGGGGAAGGTTCGCTACATCGCCTGTTCTAACTTTGAGGCGTGGCGTGTGTGTGAAGCACTCTGGACAAGTGAAAAATTGGGATTAGAGGAGTTTGTTTGCGTTCAACCGCTCTATAATATTGTGAATCGCGATGCTGAGGTAGAGCTGCTACCATTTTGTGAAAAGTATGGAGTGGGTGTTGTGCCTTATAGTCCGTTAGCGCGCGGTGTGTTGTCAGGGAAATATTTGCGTGGCGAGAAACCACCGAAGGGTTCACGGGCAGCGCGTCAGGATAGACGGATATTACAAACAGAACTACGGGATGAAAGTTTTGATGTCGCACAGGAGTTGAAACCTTTGGCAGATGCACACGGTAAAACATTGACGCAATTTGCATTGGCATGGGTGTTGGCAAATCCTATTATAACCTCTGTCATCATCGGTCCTCGGACAATGGAACAGTTAGAGGATAACTTGGGATGTTTAGATTGCACCGTAACTGCGGATGGTGAAACGACTATTGATGCATTAGTTCCTCCTGGTGAACATACGGGTAAAGGGTATAATGACCCTGCATATCCTGTACTTGGGAGAAACCTGAGAGATTAAGTTATTATATTGATAGGTTAGGGAAAACGAGTCAAACCTATAGTCATCAATTTTAACATATATTATCTTGGTAGAACGTGCCGTCTATTTATATGTTGGAGGTTGTTGACCTCACTCCGACTACAATACTGTTGCGGGGATGTGATTGTTTATCCCCACAACTCAAGACCTAACAACTTCTTTCCAAGTTCTGTTAATTCTGCAGTTTCACCAGTCTCATGTTCCTTTTCTGCACGCTCCCCACCAAAACCTGCCATTCTGTTTTTCCATCCATTGATACGACGGTCTCGTGCTTCCTGATTTGCTTCACCTGTTGGTGTCATCGTGATGTATTGTGCAACGCGTGGGGCATCTGCTGTATTGATACCTGCACTATGGGGTAATGCACTATGCCATATAATCAAATCTCCCGCGTTTGCTGGGACAGGAATCATGCCTAATGCTTCCAAATTCTGTTGACGTGGATCTGCATCCTCAGGAAGACTCTTTATCCACTCCTCTATTTTATTGTGGAAACCTGGCACACATACAAACGCACCTTGATTAGCAGCAGTATCAGTTAGGTAGAGTACACCTTGTACGTGGAAACGGATTGGAAGGTCTATGGACATGTCCCAGTGTAGTCCAACACTTGTTCGTTCATATTTACCGGGAAGATTTGGCGGACTCATGCTTGCGCGGTCGAAACTGACCCATAGTTTCTCCGTATTCCATATCTCTGCAAAAGCCTGATGGACGCGTGGGTATTGTCGATTAGCCCACAAAGCAGGATGTTGATAGATTTCTACCATAATACCGCGTGGCGGATCAGTATACCAACTCTCTGGAGTATCGGCATCCATCTCAAGGAAGTCCCAAACTGCCTTCTCTGCGTTCTTGATTAACTCAGGTGGTGCAGCATTAGGAATAATGACATAACCTTTTTCTTCCCAAAATGCTATATCTTCTTTGCTTAAAACTGGCATTTGTTTGTTCCTTTCAATGCTTGAGTTAGACCATTTCTGAATAATACTTCATTATAATACCTTGATCTCACACTTTAGCAAGGAGTGTAAGAGGCGCAATAAATTGCGCGACTACAAACGCATTTTTTCTAATGATAACCAATCAGATAGAAATGATATTAGCTGTTAGGTAGACAGTGTTAGTATGATAAGCGGCGTAAGAACGCTGATAAAAAGATAATAATAAGTCCCAATATAATGATAATGTTCAACCACGGTGTCGGCTTTTTCTGAAACCCTTCAAACACTGGATATGGGAACGTTAAGACAACCGCAATCGTGTATACCAGAAATACGATAAAGAATTTGATAGCTAATACAAAGATGTAAAGTGAATAATCTGCTTCACCAGTTTCTGCAGCGGTCCTCCGAGCCGTTCTAAAGAAACTGATAAAGTTATACACTCCTGATAGAAGTACCGTCAGTAGTGCCGTCCATACGACTGCGCTGAAACGTTTGAGTGCAGATGCAATCAGCGTTTTTGGGTCGGGTAGACGGTTGGCAATTGGAATAAGGACAACGCGGAAGAAGAAGAAACCGCCTATCATCAAGACAACAGAACCGACGTGCACCCATTGTATCAAAGGTTTTAGGAACATTATCAAGATTTAAAAAGTACAGTAAAAAGAATATACCTCATGCAGCATGCCGTTGATTTGGCGAGACTTTAGTGTCCATGTCGGAGGTTGCTATGCTCGCTCCGACCTACGATAATGTAAGAGGCGCAATGAATTGCGCGACTACAAACGCATCTCCTCCTAAAATTGACGCTTATGGTTTGGTTTCCCAACCGAAACAGTGTTTGCTCAATTCATAGATGCGGTTAGGAAACCGCATCTACCGGGAGTGTGCATATAATCTCCGTACAGTGTAATGCTTTGTGTGGGATTACACTACAGGTTTCCCACCAATCGGACTGAAACATGGACGCGATTGTTTGCATGCATTTGGCGATACAAACTGGTCGTCTGGTCCGACTACCTGCATGGTGCAATTACACCAATAGTGCGTTCCCGGATTTTCTTCAACAAGGTTTTGCAGGTTTCCGCCGGGTATGTATATTGCCTTTGTCCGTAGGTCCTGGCATATAGGACGGTTAAAAATTGGAAGTGATTTTCCCTCTAACATGTTCGTTCATCCTCCTATTTGCTAACTGCCATCATCGCAGCACGACTGATGAGATTCTGGGTTAGTGTCACCTTGTATTCGTTGTCGTTCAAGGGTTGTGCGTTCTTAACTGCCTCCTCGCCTGCTTTCGCACTGACCGAGTCATTTATCATCTTTCCTGTTAGGGCGGTTTCAGCGTCCGTTGAACGCCATGGTGCAGGTGCCACACCACCGAGTACGATACTTGCGGCTTGACATGTGCGTCCCATCACTTCAAAAACACCTGCGACACTTGCCAATGCAAAGTCAGGTGCGCCTTTCTCCCTTGCTTTTAGATAAAGACTCTTTGTATTCGGATTAGGCTTTGGCACGTGAACTTCAACAACGATTTCATTTGGTTCAAGCACATTTTCTCGAAACGGATTTGCCGCTGGCAATGTAAAGAATTCCTCAACTTTAATGGTCTTTTCGCCTTCAGGACCAACAATCTTTATTGAAGCGTTGAGTGCGATTAACGCTGGTGCAATATCGGACGGATGCACAATATAGACAGGATCCCCACCGAAGATTGCGTGATATTTGCTCAAACCTTCTACAGCATAACATAAGTCTCCACCTTTTTTTAGACAACTGACGGTTTCATCTCTGTAATACCAGCATCGGGGACGTTGGCAGAGATTACCACCGAGTGTGCCGACATTGCGAATCTGTGGTGTAGCGACAGAAGCTGCTGCTTGTGCAAGGACAGTGTAGTGATGCTGGATAGTCGGGTGCATTGCGATTTCAGCGACGGTGGTTAACGCACCGATTTTCAAGCCTGACGCATCCGCAGATATGCTATCCATACCGGGTAAAGTCTTGAGATTGATCAACGTTTTAGGGGTCTCAATGTACTCCTTGAGTTCAGCGAGTAGGTCAGTTCCCCCTGCGATCATCATGATTTCGCCCCATCCGCTATCACTCAGTAGTGAGGTAACTTGTTTCAGACTGGTCGCGTTGACATAACTAAATTTTTCCATTGCTTACCTCCTTATGCTTTCTCAGCAAGTGCGGTTAGGACTTTATCAGGTGTAATGGGTAGTTCTCGTATACGGACACCGATTGCGTTGTAGACAGCATTTGCGATCGCGCCAAGTGTGGGAATACAAGGCGGTTCACCGACACCCGTAACTTTCCGGTGCGTGTCAAACACGATTGACTTGATTTCGGGTATCTCATAAGTTCCTGGAACTTTGTAATCCTCAAGGTTAGCGTTTAGCATCCTTCCTGTTTGAGGATCCATGATCCGTTCTTCAAGCAATGTTTGCCCTAATCCCATAATAACCCCGCCATTGATTTGGCTTTCGGTTGTTAATCGGTTAATTGCCAATCCGCAATCTTGGACAGCGACAATCTTTAGGACTTGGACATGACCTGTTTGTGTATCTACCTCAACTTCAGCAAACTGGGTGCCTGCGACACCCCCTTGACGAAGTTCTTGATCCCATTCTCCGCCTTCGCTAATGCTCTCCTGACCGAGTAGACCTGTCGCCTGATTCCAAGTGACTGTATTCGTTCTGTCAGATGCGACGTAGATAGTGCCTGTTCCGACACGGAGGTCATCCACCGGTGCCTTGAGTAATGGTGCAACGTGTTCAAACAATTTCTGTTTTGCTGCCATTGCTGCTGTTTTGATTACAGGTGCAACGGATGCGGTTGTTTGACTTCCTCCACTACCACCAGAGGGTAATCCAGGACCACTATCTCCTACTTTTACAGAAATATCAGTTGGTGCGAGTCCAAATTCTTCTGCTACGATGATAGCGATTGCTGTGCGAATACCGGTACCGATGTCTTGTGTGCCAGTGACAGCTTCAACGGTGCCGTCAGCATTGATGGTAACGCGTGCTTGCGTGCCTCTACCACCGCCGCCACCCCATTGACCACTACCAACACCCATACCACGTTTTTTAACACCTGTGCCGGAACCGGGGATGGTATTCCGTCTGTGCCATCCGATTTCTTGTGCGCCGAGGGTGTACTGTGCTTGACGCACCTCGCTTGAGTCATTAATGCGTCTAAACTCAAGTGGATTCATTCCGAGTTTTTCTGCAAGTTCATCCATCAGTGAGTCCATTGCGAATGCACCTTGTGGATGTCCTGGTGCCCGCATTGCACGTTGGTTACCAGCATTTGTAGCAACGTTAAACCGTTCTGTTTTCCGATTTTCGACGTGATAGACATAAGGTGCTTGGAAACCTGCACCACTGGAGATACCACCTGTGCCGTATCCACGCATATCGTAAGCGACAAGGCGACCATCGCTTGAAGCACCTGCCTTCACATGCTGTGTCATTGAAGGTCTGTTTCCAGCGACAAGGTGTTCCGCCCTGCGTGTCAGCATCAATTTTACCGGTTGTCCGGTGATGCGTGATAATTGGGCTGCGGTATGTCCTTCAACACCAGGACCGAATTTGCTTCCAAAACCTCCGCCCATGTGTTCTGTGATGACTCTGACTTGGTTTGCGGGTATTTCAAAGCGGCGTGCGAAATCGTTTCGGACACCAAAAACTGCCTGTGTAGATGCCCAAACGGTAAGGTTCTGGTCATCTGTCCATTCGGTGACGTTTCCGTGGGTTTCCAAACAGACATGTGTCTGGACAGGGGTATGATAGGTTGCTTCTACCGTAACTGCTGCCTCTTTAAATCCTGCTTCTATGTCTCCCTGTTCGTTAACGCCAGGATTACTCTGATTACCCTCCCAATCGCGTATCTGCGGTGCATCTTCTGCCATTGCATCCGCTTCTGTAACGACGAAGGGTAATTCTTCCAATTCAACATAAATCAACCGTAGTGCGTCTTTAGCGATGTCATCTGTTTCCGCTGCGACCGCTGCGATCTCTTGCCCTTGGTAACGCAGATTTCTACCTGCTTCTGTTAAAGGGATAACTGCTTTTACCCCTGGCAATGCTTCGGCTTGACTAAGGTCAATATCCATCACGGTTGCGTGTGCGACATCGGATCGTAGAATCCGAGCATATAACATTCCCGGACGATTGATGTCATACGTATACTTTGCTTTTCCTGTAACTTTATCCTTACCGGACAAACGGGAAATCCGCTTGCCAATAAGTCGTGACTGACTTGCTTCTCCCCATGATGCCATAAGTTTTCTCCTTTCAATGGTAAATTTTGAAATAATTGGACACTATACAAGAGCGAGGTTAGGAAACCTCGCCTACCGAGGGGGCAGGTTAGGAAACCTCGCCTACCGAGGGGTGAAAGTGTAAAACCATTTTCTAATTCACCATAAATAACACGTTCATATTGACTGTCCTCAAAAGTGAGGTGCACATTGAAACTACATCTTCTGTGAAGCGGTTTCGACGGCATCAAATATAAACGGGTAAGTGCCGCAACGACAAGTGTTGCCCGATAAGCCTTCCTTAATCTCTTCAATCGTCGGCTTTTTGTTTTCGTTCAAGAGTGCCACAGATGAGACGATGAATCCAGGTGTGCAGAATCCACACATCAATGCATCGTGTTGTATAAATGCGTCTTGGACTGGATGCAGTTCATCTCCATTTGCGATGCCTTCTACGGTTATTATCTGTTTCCCTTGTGCGTCCATTGCGAGCATCATGCAGGCATAGACAGGTTTGCCATCAACTAAGACAGTGCACCCACCGCATTCACCTTTGTCACAGATAAGTTTCGCACCTGTCAGATCAACATAGTCGCCATCTGTATCAATTCCATCTCGCAAAACTGATAGTAATGTTGTGCGTGCTTCAACTTCAATCTGAACTACTTTGTCATTGATATTCAACTGAATTTCCGCTTTGGAGATGGCTTCGTCCGCTTGTGCTTCCGCTGTTTCTGGGTCACCGACTAATATGGTTGCTGGTGCGACGGTTGCGGCGACGGTTCCTGTGCCTACACCTTTTAAAAAACTCCGACGCGAAATATTCGTGCCCTTCTTTTTTTCTTTTTCTTTATCTGACATGCTTTCCCTCCCTTTCGTGTGTGTGTATCCGATATAAACAAATAAAAAGCCGATAATTGTTGATTCTATAAGTTTTATGTGCCTCGATAACACACCTTCAGTCGTTGGTATATGTGTATCTCAGTTCTTCGTAAAATATATCACTTTTGACATTTTTTATCAAGCAGAATTATCTATTGAGAATTTTGCGGAAAACGCGGATTTTGTCTGAACCAGGATGGACAAGATTTCAGGATTTTCAGGATAAGAAAAGTCTGAATCAGGATATATACCATTTCTAATAAATACTGTCTCATTATGAGAGTCTGTAATTCGCAATTAGGAGAAAAATGTAAGAGGCGCAATAAATTGCGCGACTACAAACGC
>JAJDWI010000106.1 GCA_022825665.1 Candidatus Poribacteria bacterium | reverse complement strand
CAATCACTCTGCTCCCTTGTAAAGGGGTGGTTGAGACATCCGCAAGGGTGGGGAAGTTACAACTCTCAACCAAGTGACTGGTAATAGTTTATCACAAACAAACGAAAAAGTCAACGACTTTTTCAACAATGGAGACGTTAGCCGTGTCTACATCCCCGACCTAAAGGAACGGGGTTTTGACACGGAACGTTTGATAAACTAAACATACTATTTGTAGGGTTCCAAATCAATTCCCGGATATGCTTGTGCCAAACGGTCTAAGGCTTCCGGTGTGTAGTAAGGATCACCAGGGGAGGACCACCCTAATACACTCCTAACAGTTGGCGTGGTATTCGTGATAAATTTCATATAATGCGGACTTGACCGAGGAATAGGACGTGTCGTTCTACACCAACCATCATTATCGGCACGGTGGAAATGATACCCCATCCATACACGCTGTTTGCTTCGGTTCGCAAACGGTTGTGCAGCATGAACTATATAACTTGACCGATAAACAGCACTTCCCGCCTTCGCAATAAGAGGCACAGGTTCCGCCAATTCCTTAAACTCGCGCAAATCAGGAATACCGAGTCCACCAGCACTGCCTGGATGCTTTTCCCATATTGAATTTAGTTGGTCTTGAGAACCAGGACATATCAGCATCGGTGCCCCATCCAAATCAATATCGTGCAGTATAATGCTACACAGAATATACCCGTAACGTTGCCAATCAGGATGCGGCGGCATCTCCGAATTAGTGCCATTATCAATATGATACCCTTGCCAAGGATGCTCACTATAACGCTTGTCTGTCAGTCCTTCTCTAAGAAAAATCTGTCCATAACTGATTCGGATTTCATCTGTGTCTAATATTTGTTTCGCTATCCGTGTATAACTTTCATTTTCGATAAGTTTATCCACTGCCTCTAAACCTGTAGGGAAGTGCGAAACCTTAGCAAGCGGACCTGCGAGTCGATTCATGGGATTATTCTTTTCATAAGTCCTTTCAAGTTCGTCCAGTTTTTCATCCCATTTTTCACGATATTCTGCATAAGACAACCCATCGTAAGCGTTATGCTCAACTGCTTCCAACGCAGCAGCAACTGCCTCATTTGTAAAAACATTCGGCACAACAACAATTCCATCCCGTTTCCAAGTATCAAGTTGTTCATTTGTCAGCTTCATCTGTTCCCCTCTTTACTTATACCATTTCTAAATAACAACTTCACATTAACAAAAAACGCGTTTGTAGTCGCGCAATTTATTGCGCCTCTTACATTTGGAGTTATTAAAGTCTAAAAATGTAGGTTTATTTATTAGAATTGGTATTAGAGAACTTTTCCCATTTATCCTCTTCAACACTGTCTGATTTAGCGTCCTGCTGTATTTTCTCCCACCAATCACGATTTTCAACATACCACTGAATCGTTTGTCGCATACCCTCCTCAAAAGCGATTACCGGTTTCCATCCAAGTTCACAGTGAATCTTCTCTGAATCCAAAAGATACCGACAATCGTGTCCAGGTCTATCGGGGACGTAGGTCTTCAGGTCTTCAGGTTTCCCAAGCACATCCAAGATAAAATCGCTAATCTCTTCAATGCTTTTCTCTACCCCACTCCCAACATTATAGGTTTCACCAATTCCTCCATTATGAATAACAGATGCAATAGCACGACAGTGGTCATCAACATGTAACCATTCCCTACGATTGTGACTACTCCGATAAAGCGTCAAAGGCAAATCCTGTAGGGCATTCGTCGTAAAAAGCGGGATCAGTTTTTCCGGGTGTTGATATGGACCATAATTATTGGAACAGTTGGAAATTGTAATCGGTAAACCAAAGCTATGAAAATATGCGTTGACAAGATGGTCAGCAGAGGCTTTTGACGCATTATATGGGGTCTGTGGTCGGTAAGGTGCAGTTTCAGTAAAAGCATCGGGTGAATCTAACGGAAGTTCTCCATATACCTCACACGTAGAAATATGGTGAAAACGAGGCACTTCGTATTGACAGGCAACATCTAATAAGATCTGTGTCCCCATCACATTTGTTGCAAAGAATTCTCTCGGATTCAATATAGCACGGCTATTGTGTGATTCCGCCGCAAAATTGACAATTACCTCTGGTTCATGTGTTTCTACAAGTTCCGAAACAAAAGCAGCATCAAGTATATCGCCATGGGCAAATACATATCGATCCGAATAAGCCAAGACAATATCTTTCAAGTTAGTGAGATTCCCGGCGTATGTCAGCCGGTCCAGGTTAACTATAACATCATCAGGATACTCCTTGAGCCAGTATCTGATAAAGTTTGTGCCGATAAATCCAGCACCTCCAGTGACCAATAATTTCATGAATATCCTTAAGTATAAAACAAGTATTATCATCTATTACGCGCTATATACTCACACGCGCTTCAATAACTATATCCTATCAGAAACGGGTACGCTCTGTCAATATAAATAAGACGGTATCTCACATCGTAGGGGCGAGGATTTTCTCGCCCGTATGCTCCCATACAGTCACATAGGTCGGAGCGAGCAACGCAACCGCTGACATATATTATGTCTGAACCAAGATTTTCAGGATAAGAGATTTATATGCCAATATTCCTTCACAAAAGGTAACCCTTTCATCCTTTACAACTGAATGTATAATAAATAACTCATAATCCTGAAAATCCTGAAATCTTGAAAATCCTGGTTCAGACAAATACATCAAGTTACCAATCACACATTCCAACAAAAAAATTTGACTTCTTACATAATCTTCAAGTATAATTACAGCATAAAATTAAATTATCAAGCGTTCCGTGTCAAAACCCCGTTCCTTTAGGTCGGGGATGTAGACACGGCTAACAGGTGCGGGGTATCACAGACTGCCCACAGAAAGATAAAGATGTAATGTCACATCTGTAACCATGCAAGTCGGTGGAGAGCGTCTATATCATGCCAGTCGAATGTGAACTGGAACACGCAAGCGGGTTGATATGCAGCACATATCTGCAATGTAACCTACCAAAGTCGCTATTTAGCGAACTCTCAAAAGGAGCGTGTAGAGCATTGCATAAAAAACCCCGAAGAGAAGTGAGTCATCTCTTGTTGTGTCGGGGTGTCTGGTAGCAAGGACATGAATGAACTGTTTCGGGTGAAGCAGTGCCACTTCACAAAAAAGAATCTTGCCATCTAAACACAGGAAAACCTGTCGCAGATGAATGGGCGGGGCATCGTCCAGTGCAGTAGGTGATAGAAGACGAATAAAGGTAATATATGTTGCTGGCGTTCGCATTCACTGATGATCGCAGAATTTACCCTGTGTGAGGGATCAAAGAATCCCCCATGCTTTAGCAGGGGGAGTATGTCAAATCTGAAATTCTTATGCTTTTTTCTTGCAACCATCATCATTCAATCCATACCTAAGTAGGGCGGATTAGAACGATGAGGTGATTATTCATACATCATAGTGGACACGAAGCAAGTCAACCTTGCGACAATCCCAGTAAACTAACCGCTCTCCTCCGCGTCGCGCTGTCGGCACGTTGGGACAACCGGAATATTGTTTGCTGGGTTTTTTGTTGCCTGATACCTCTAAAACTGAAATTGTTTAGGAGCAACATCTATGGAGAAGTTTACGAAACCTACCGGAACAAACGACTTTCTACCCGAACAAATGGTTCAACGAAATTATGTTGAAAATACCATTCGGAAGACATTCCAAAATTATGGATATGCACAGATCCAGACACCAATGTTTGAATCCTTCGCATTACTATCCGCACAATCTGGCGAAGAGATACGTCACAAGATGTTTACGTTTGTCGGTCCAGACAGAGTCGACTATGCACTGAGACCCGAACTAACCGCACCTGTCTGCCGACTCATCGCTAACGGAGACCTAAAACACCTACCTTATCCATACAAACTCTTTTACATCGGACAATGTGTGCGTCAAGAACCGAAAACAGACAATCCAGATGTGCGACGTGAGTTTCGACAGGCAGGTGTAGAACTAATTGGTCCTTCATCAACACACGCAGACGCAGAGATTATCGCACTGCCAGTTAGAATACTTGAAAAACTCAACATATCACATACGACATTGAAAATCGGGAATACAGGTGTTTTCCGTGAGATTTTTAAACAGGTCTCACTTGATCCTAAAGACCATAGCGAAGTGATATGGGATATTGACCATCTTTCACGACTACGAACTGAAAACCACCTTTTGGACATCGAATCACTTCGTGATGAACTCAACATGTTGCGACGTTTACAAGGAGCTGACTATCAAGGTGACCACAAGATTGATACATCAACAATTCAAGAACTAACTGAGAATAATGCCGATACTTGGAAGGATAAATTACCGATAGTCGCTGAAGCAACTTATATAGCAAGGTGGAACAGATATTTCAATATCTCGGAAGAGACCGCACAACGTTGTATCAATGTTTCAAAGATGAGTGGTGATAAGAACACTGTCATGGACGCGTGGAAAACCTGTGTCGGTGATAATGCCTTGGAAGTTCGACAAGAATTAATCACACTTTGCAAGTGTCTGGAAGACTACGATATTACCAACTTTGAAATTAATTTGGGTATTACACGCGGATTTGATTTCTATACCGGTACAGTTTTTCAGATTGAATTGTCAGACAAAAACCTACCCATTTGCGGGGGTGGAAGATACGACAGATTGATCGAAAGTTTTGGCGGTCCACCACTTCCAGGTGCAGGATTTGCATTTCAATTTGATTCACTTGTAGAGGCATTCGTTGAAACACAGCATGAACTAATTCAAGCAAATAAAGATTACTTTATTACCGCCTCAGCACATAATATCAGTGAAGCACAACACCTTGCCGAAACATTAAGACGTTCCGGTAAGACCGTAGAGATAGATTTGATGGATCGAGAACTCCAAGAACAGCATGACTATGCTGTCAAATCAAACTACAATTATGTGCTAAACATAATAAGAAATCAACCTATCCAGCGAATCGATCTAAAAACTGGAAACACGGAGGAAGTTACTCTCAAAGACCTTGATAAATCGTTATAGATGTAGATGGAAACTATGCTATACTTTGGTTGAGGAAAACAAATTATGCAAACAGAGAAAAATTTGAATCTACTATTGCCAAAAGGTACTATTCAGTCTGAAACACTTGAAATGTTCCAACGGGCAGGATACGAACTCAACGGATACAAATCCACTGACCGATCATATCGAGCGACCTTTCAAAACGATAGTGAAGTCCAGATAAAAATATCACGTCCTCAAGAGATTCCAGTCTATGTCGGTATGGACGACTTCTACGATTTGGGTATTACTGGACAGGATTGGGTTGAAGAGACGGATGCAGATGTTGAAGAAATCTTGCCGTTAGAATACGGGTTCGTTAGTATTATACTGGCAGTTCGCGAGGAAAGAAAAGAAATCAATACCTTCACAGATTTAGTGAATCTCGCAGATAGAAACATCCGTATTTCTACGGAATATCTCAACATTGCTGAGAAATATATACTTGAAAAGACGGAAAACCGCGTTGCACCCGCAATTCTAACACCGTGGAAACGTCTCAATACACTCGGCACTTACCAATCACCGATAACACTTATGCTCTCATTCGGTGCAACAGAAGGAAAACCCCCTGAAGAAGCAGATGCAATCATTGACAACTGCAGTTCAGCACGCACATTGAAAGCAAACCATCTAAAGATAATTGAAGTGCTACGAGAATCTGAATCCACGCTAATTGCAAACCCGAAGTCACTTAAGGACCCGTGGAAACGTGAAAAGATTGACGAACTGAAGCAGACACTAACAAATGGTTTGCGGAGACGTCGGAGTCAATCACTCCCCGGTCACATTTAAGGAGCAGCAAAATGGCAACCTTTATTAAACCGCGCGTCCCACGAGGTATGCGAGACATCCTACCGGAACAGATGATCCGCAGACATTATGTCATAGATGTTATTCGTGATGTCTTCGAAGAATTCGGATTTGAACCCTTACAGACACCCGCGCTTGAGTTGTCTGAAGTCCTTACCGGAAAATATGGACCTGATGCAGAAAAACTCATCTATCAAGCAGGACATACGGGTGGCAAGGAAGACATCTCACTACGTTACGATCTGTCTGTTCCACTATGCCGAGTGGTAGCGATGTATCCGCAGCTGCCCAAGCCGTTTAAGCGGTACCAAATTGATCCGGTTTGGCGTGCAGAACGACCACAAAAGGGACGTTACCGTCAGTTTTTCCAGTGTGATGCGGATACCGTCGGCAGTGATAGTATGTTAGCAGACGCAGAAAATGTCAATCTTATCTATCAAGTGTTGTCCCGTCTCGGCTTCAAACAATTCGAAATTAATATCAACGATAGAAAACTGATTACCGGAATAGGTCAGTATGCGGGTGTCCCTTCAGAACAACTTGGTGGTCTTTACCGTTCTATTGACAAATTGGATAAAATTGGGTTAGACGGTGTTACAACAGAATTGCGAGAAAATGAGATACCGGAAAATGTTATTGAAAAGCTTCTTGATCTCCTACAGGTTGAAGGTGATGCTGCAACTGTACTCAATGAAATGAAACAACAACTTGGTGATTTAGAAACTGCAAGAGAAGGCATTGCTGACTTGGAAGATCTAATCCATTATCTTACAACCCTCGGTGTTCCTGAGGAATGTTACAGAGTTAACGTCGCTATGGTGCGCGGCTTAGAATACTATACTGGACCGATCTATGAAACGGTCGTTGAAGAACCGAAGATTGGCAGCATCACAGGTGGTGGCAGATATGATGAACTCATCGGAAGTTTTAGCAAACAGAGTCACCCCGCAACAGGAACAAGTTTCGGTATTGAACGCATTATTGACGTGATGGAAGAATTCGATATGTTTCCATCCACTGTTGGAAAAACGGTGACGCAGGTTTTAATGACCGTGTTTGATGATGTTCTGATGGAAGAATCTCTTAAATTGGCAACAATGTTAAGGCAAGGCGGCATACGAACAGAAGTATATTTCCGTCCGGGTAAGATCAGTACACAGATGAAATATGCTGATGCAAAAGGCATTCCTTATGCTGTCATCCTCGGTTCAGATGAGTTGGCTACTGGCACTGCCGCTGTCCGAGATTTAGCAACCAGAGAACAGGAAAACATACCTTTGAACAATATCGTGGAACACATAAAGCAGTTGGTGAATACCTAAGGAAAAAGGCAGTCCTCTTAAACAGAGGAAGGTTGCTCCTGTATCACGGGTATAACGTAA
Source organism: Candidatus Poribacteria bacterium (assembly GCA_022825665.1). GTDB lineage: Bacteria > Poribacteria > WGA-4E > WGA-4E > WGA-3G > MSPOR6. The sequence goes on along the minus strand of JAJDWI010000106.1, from coordinate 11,079 downwards.
CTCCATATTTCAAAACCATTCAATGTCTCAGTTTCTACGCGAGATTCGGGTGTTGTGCAATGATCAAATATAACATAATACCCCTCCACAGCCCCTTCAGATGCAAGATACGCAGCGAGTTGCTTTTTTCCTGCTTGATAACGACGATCACCTTCCCAAATCTTCGTTTCTACGATATACTTTCGTGAGTTGTGGAGAATAAGAAGGTCCATTCTTCCTCGTCCGGTTTGAACTTCAAGGTACATCGCACCACGCACTATACAAACAAACTGATCAAGATAGGCATAGAGGAGATACTGTCCTACGAATTCTTTCGGTGTATCTGGAACATGTAGAATTTTAAATCCTGCACGAGCAATGAATTCCTGAAAATTATCAAGAAGCGACATCATTTCAATATTTCCATCTTGTGTTAGGTAATCGTCAAAGTCTGCATTTTCAGGAAAGTAGTCTCCTTCAAGTCCATTAAATAACGGCTTGAATGCCTGTATAATGCAATGCTGATAGATTGGATTGACAATCTCACACATATTATCAGCACTTTTCGCGATGACTCCGTAAGTTGTGAGTTGATTGATAATTTCATTACGTTGATTGTATTGCACACCTCTCTCATAAGATACAATTCTCATCAGTAACGTTTCAAAACGTTGATCTCTTCGTATATTTGTTAGCAAATGTCTAATATTGACGTTATCTTCTTGAAGTAACTTCGCAAGACCTTCAGAAAAATGCAACATTGTGATTGTGTCATTTTTGGGAATATCCAATTCCTCAGTAAGGATTTGTGCAAATCGGTTGACGAGGAATGGCTGCCCCGCAGTCTGTTTATGGAGTGTTTCAATAACTTCGAGTGAGATCCTTTGTCCAGTTTCATCTGTGTATTGCGAGAACAGCTCTTGCACCTGTTGATGGGTAAAATTTGGCAAGTAGAACTCATCTTGAATATTGAATGGAGAAACAGACCTATCATAGTTGAGTTGTGAAATACTCTTGACACCGATAATGCCAACGCTATGAGGACAACGTGCTTCATCGGAAAGGTAGATGTCCCGCAGTGCATGCAGAAAATCACTCAGAACAGTTTGCGGAATACCATCAAACTCATCTATAATAACCACAACTTTTTGATTGTTATAGTGACTATTCAGAACATTTGATAATTGATCAAAGAACTCCATCATTGAAAGGTGATTTGTGATTTTAACGTCTTCGAGAAACTGCGTGAGGGCATCCGGAAGGGTGTGTTCACGCTTGAAAAAGACTTGTTCAATTTCTTTACGAACCCTTTTGCAAAAAGCCTCATAAAAATCTGATGCGGAAAGGTTTTTACACGTCTCAAAATTGAGTTGAATAGGAAAGTAGGTTAACGATTCTGTTACAAGCGAGCCAAGTGCCATTCGAAAAAAGGTGGTCTTACCTGTTTGACGAGGGGCGAAAAGAACGATGTAACGTCCCTCTTTAACGCGTGTGAGAAAATCTTCAATTTCCTTACTTCTTGGAACAACATAATGTCGTCCGGGATACACTCGTCCTTGTGTCCAAAAACGTCTCATATAATCACCGTATTCGTTAAAATCCTTAACCCATATTGTATCATATTAGTTCTTGAAAGTCTATAGTTATCATGATCAGTCATATCGTAAGGTCGGAGGTCGCTGTGCTTGATCCGACCTACAATGCCAACTACCACCTCAATATTTGAGAGGAAATAGATGATGAAAAAATATAAACGTTCACGTCTTCTTTGGAGCATTTTTATACTCGGGTTGATTGTTCAGGTGGTGCAGCTGACCTTTATTGGGTGCAGCCACATCACACCATACTACCATCCCGATATCCCCGCCAATGAGAGACAGGATATTGCCACAGAAAGCGCGCTCCACTACCGCATATTACTTCTTGGTGATGGCGGACAACCGACACAGGACGAACCAGTACTAAAAACATTACAAGCCTGGGCTAAAAAAGCACCTGAGAAATCCACTATTATCTTCTTGGGTGACAATATGTATCCTGATGGGATGACAGAAGAAAGAAAACACGAAGCACCAGCACGTCTCGGTCCTCAACTTGAAGTTGTCAAATCTGCTGGGACACACGGTTTGTTTATCCCCGGAAACCATGATTGGACAAATGGCAAAGAGGAAGGTTATCGTGCGCTTCTCGCTCAAGAGCAATATGTGAATAATAATCTAACTCGTGAACCAAAATTTCTTCCAAAGGCATGTTACCCAGGACCAGTCATGTTTGAACTTCCTGAGTCTAATCCCGTTGTGCGACTAATAGTATTAGATACGCAGTGGTGGTTACATCAACACGAAAAACCGCAAAAAGAAATAGAAGCAATTATTGAGGAACTCAAAAACTTTTTAGATACCGAATTACCTGTCCTCGTAGTTGGTCACCATCCTTTGCAAAGCTATGGTATACACGGTGGTTTCTATGATTGGAAGGCACATCTCTTTCCGGGTAGAGTCGCGAAAAAATGGTTGTGGGTGCCAGTTCCAATCGTTGGTTCTCTTTATCCACTGGTTCGGTGGTATGTGGTAAAATCGGATCAGGATCTCAGTGGCATACAAAATCAGTATATGGTATCTCAAATTAATGCTGCCCTTTCCGTTCCAAGAAAGACACCTTTGTTGATATATGCTTCAGGTCATGAACACTCCTTACAGGTCCTGAAGGGAGATGTTACGGATTACCTACTTGTAAGTGGACTTGCTTCCAGTGAAAAGGCAACTGAGGTAAGCCATGGAGGTAACACACTATTTGCACATCAGCACACAGGTTTCATGGCGATTGATTACCTCACGGATGGTAGAGTCCTGCTTCGGGTAATTGAACCTGCTGAAAAAGAGGTACAACTTCACCTTTGGTTGCAGAGATAACACCTCCTTGTAGTAGTACAAAATAGGTTTGGAATTTCCATAAACTTTTCATATATTTCATAGTCTAATTGGTAAAATGAGTATTTTGAAATCAATGAATAGAGGCGATAAAAAATGCTTACACAAAAACAGAAGTTAGAGTTCTATGAAAACGGTTTTATTAAGGTTCCCGGTGTTGTGCCGAAGTTGATGGTAGATACTGTCCGTAAGATGATCAATCATTCTATCGGTAATGTAGGACTGCACGAAGCAGACTTAGAGAAGTTTCGGGCACAGTCCTATTGCAACGAACTTCGTAACAAACCAGAAATAGTAGATATTTTCAGTAAGACACCTATCCAAAACATTGCTGAATCGATGTTAGGTGAAGGCAACGTTCAAGTGCCGGGTTCAGCGCAAATTGCCCTTCGGTTTCCGATGCCGTTACAGCGTGATGCGAATGAACCACGCGGACATCTTGATGGATTAGGCAGTGGTACAAACGGCATGGAAAAAGGCGTTTATCGTCGCGGTTTTACGGCGTTAGCAGTCGTTTACCTTGCAGATGTACCTGAACCCTATAGTGGTAACTTCACGGTGTGGCCTAAAACGCACAGTTTCTTCGCAGACTATTTTAAGAAAGAAGGTCACGAAATATTAGCCAATGGCATGCCGCGTCCAGAACTTCCCGAAGGACCTACACAGATTGTTGGCAAAGCAGGGGACGTTGTATTGACACATCATCAGATAGTCCACTCTGCAGCACCGAATGCTTCATCTGATATACGGTATGCTGTCATTTTCCGTCTACGTCATGTAGATTGTGCCGATAACGGCTATGACAGCTATACGGATATTTGGCGTGAATGGCCTGGCATTCAGGAAGCAGTTGAGTCGGCAAACGACTAAACCTATAGATAAGTAAAATAATCAACAACAGCACTGCGGAATATCTGCGTGCTGTTTTATATTGTTGTGTTCTTAATTTCTCCCCATGTAATGCTTAATTTGCCTTCAGGTTCGACTGCAAACGGGTCGCCATTTGATTTATAGAGATTTTCTACCTCCTCTTCAGAAAGTGCTCTGTGAAACATAAGGAATTCATCCATTAATCCATTGAATGTCCAAGTAGGACTTGCATTGCCATTAAAGTCTGGTGCTTCAGAACCGATTCCGATGAATCCGTATCTTTGTGCTTTCGGACCGATCATTTTATTGTTAGTAGCAGTTGCTTGTTCCACATCTATTTTTCCATCAACATAAATCCGTTTTATATCTCCGTCAAAAGTAGCGGCGACATGATGCCATTCACCATCTGAAACTTTAATATCGCCGTGCCAATCTTCTATGGGACAACAGATGTCAAATGCGACAAAATCAAAATGTTCAATGGCAGCGTCACCAACTGCAAATCGGAAATAATCACTGCGATCCCAAGACGCTATCATACCTCTATTTGATGTCTTAACCCATACTGCCAGTGAAAGTTCTGGTATTCCTTCGGTATAATTCAGATTCCGTACTGCTATATATTCAGTTGGACCCCCAGGAAATTGCATACATTCGTTTACTCTACCTTCATCCACAATTTCGAGGTTATTACCGTGGAGGAAACCATCATTCTCATTTCCGGATCCATCCAAAATATCTTCTCCCTTAAGTGAGGCTTCGTCAAAACTATAATAGATCACCAGTTCTTTATCACTTATGCCACGCGCTTGTACAGTCAACGTTGTTCCTGTTAGTATTAGTGTTAGTATCAATAGTTGGAATATCAATGAGGTTTTCATTTTTGGTCTCCTGACATAGGTGTCAATTTAGTGATTCATGTATGTCTGAATCGCTTGTTGTCTGAACCAGGATTTTCAAGATTATAGGATTTCCAGGATAAGAGTATTGACAATCACGTTCCTTACCAAGTATCTACTGTTATGTATCTGCTATTAATAAGTTTGTTTCAATTATTATACCAATTCTAATAAATAAAACTACATTTTGAGACTTTAATATTAATTTTAATGTAAGAGGCGCAATGAATTGCGCGACTACGAACGCGTTTTTTGTTAATGAGAAGTTATTATTTAGAAATAGTATTAGAAACCGCACCTATTGAGTTATTTAGTATTTTTTATTTTTCCCCATGTTATGCTCAGTTTGTCCACAGGTTCCACTGCGAATGGATTTCCAATTGAGTTTGCCAGTTGCCTCACTTCCTCTTCAGAAATTACCCTGTGAAACATAATGAATTCGTCTATTAGCCCTTTGTAGGGCCATGCTGTGGGTCCGGGATTACCTCCAAATTCGGGTGCTTCTGAACCGACTCCGAGGAATCCGTATCTGGGTTCTTTTGGTCCGATAACTTGTTGTAATGGTACTGCTTCCACATCCAATTCGCCATCAACGTATATCCGTTTTGCTTCAGCACTGAATGTCACAACAACATGATGCCATACGTCATCAGTGACTTCTATCTCTCCGTGCCAATCACTCAATGGTTGGCAACACATATCAAAAGCGACGAAAGTTGTATTACCGAGTTGGTCGTCTCCCGCGCCAAAGCGAAAGTATTCGCTACGATCCCAAGATGCAATTATTCCTCTTTGTGGTGTTTTAATCCAAACAGAGATGCTAAGTTCTGGTATCGCTTCAGTATAGAGTAGGTCTCGAACAGCAATATACTCCGCTGCTGCTCCCGGTAATTCAATACACTGGTTCACTTTTCCTTCTACGAGCTTTAGATTTTCTCCGTGGAGAAAACCGTGATATTCGTTTCCAGATTCATCCAAAACGTCCGTTTCAGACTGTGAGTCTGAATCAAAACTATAGTAGATGACAAGGTCCGTTGCGTCAAAGTTCTTTGCATCAGAACCCAAAGGCAGTATTGTTTGCATCAGACACAATGTGAAAGTCAATAATATAATATTTTTGCTCATTATTTCGTCCCTCTGATTATAGGTGTTATGATCAGTTGATAGGTTAGTTGTTTATGAATATCCACCTATACCTAATAACATCCGTTCCTCCATATCTGCATCTTTTAGAAACTCTTTTGTTAGACCATCTTGAGGCGGCTCTCCGCCGTGTGGTGATTTGCGTAACCACGTTGGTGTATATCCGAGAATTAACATTCTCCGTTTTGAACGTAGTGTTGGAAGTGCTCGGTGCCAGAGATTACCGTGTATAAGTACTGTGCCTCCAGCTTTAACCCGAAGTTCGACTTCACCGTCTAAAGGTTCATTTGTGCTTGGTGTTGCTTTATCTAACCAGTCGTGAGAACCGGGAACAACAACAACGCCACCCGTATCATCGTTTAGGTCATCGAGATATATTAAGCAATCGATACAGTGTGGTCGTGAAAACCATGTAGGTATCGGGTTTGAGACAACACGCATATGTTGATGCCAAGGTGTTTGGTGCTGTCTATCATCACCTGGGTATGAGATTCGCGCGCTCAATCCGCGTAGACGTACAAGTGGTCCCATCATTGCTCGCACAATAGACAGAATAGGTTGAAATTTCAAGAGTTCAAGGAATGCTTCATCCTTATCCATCAGGTGTCTCGGAATGAAACCCCATCCCCGTTTTGAGTTAATTGCGTTATCTCTACCTTTTGATTCTCTTTCTTCCAATCTGTCAAGTGCGTCTCTTAACTTTTGCAGTGCTTTTCCTTGAAAGAGTTGGTCGCGTATGAGATAACCGGTATCAGCGAATGCTTGAAGTTCCTCAGGGGTTGCATGTACATCTATATCCCAGTATTGTCCTGTTTCACCCGGATGAAAGACATTCAAGACTTCATAATGTTTTGTGTGATGTTCCATTGTTGTCACGGTGTATTTTCATACCTTTCGCCCCGCTGGGGCTTATATTGGTCAGGTCTGTGTTTACTATACACCTTTCGCCCCGCTGGGGCTTTCATTATATTGCATTTCAGGACCAGTTGAGATATCAGCATTTAATAGACAAAAAATGTCCAAACAATAGTATTTGTGATGCATAATAGGTTAGTTTGGTTACCACCCATAAGCGTCAATTTAGTGATTCTTGTCCGTTTGAATTGTTTGTTGTCTGAACCAGGATTTTCAAGATTACAGGATTTTCAGGATAAGAGATTGTATGCCGATGTTCCTTTGCAAAAGGTAGTCCTTCATCCATTGCAACGGAATATATACCCACTAACTCCCAATCCTGGAAATCTTGGTTCAGATAACATATATGTCGGAGGTTGCTTTGCTCACTCCGACCTACGGGACTGTATGTAAGAATACGGACGAGGCGACCTCGTCCCTACGAATGTCCGAGGCGCAATGAATTGCGCGACTACGAACGCGTTTCTCCTTAAATTGACACTTATGGGTTAGTTTGGTTACCACCTATAACTACCTTGTTAATAATGATCCTGGGATGCGTGAACCGCGATAGTTTCCGTTTGCATCACGGTTGGCGATTATTTCAGGAATTTCATCGTCCCAATAATCTGGAACGGTATTTGGTCTGCTATGCCATGCGAGGATCAAAGTTCGTCTTATGTCTGTATGATTTTGATGTGCAGAATGTAAAACCCGTGCATCTGCCATTACTAATGAACCTGCTTTTGCACACACATCCACTTGATCCGGATGATTACTGAACATGTGGGGATGATCCTCATCAATAAACCTTGCCCCTTGTTCATGCGCGGGTACGAGTAGGTCATGCAGATCAATACGTTTGAGATGTGTTCCGGGGATAATCCTTAAGCACCCGTTTTCAGGTGTTGTATCAGTGAGATAATAGTTTAGGAAAATGGTTTGAGGCCACGGTGAACAACTAAGCGGGTCATTCCATCGCATCCAATCCTGATGCCAATAAAGCGGTGGTCCACCTGCTTCTTTGGTTAATATAATTATTCCTCCGGATGCGGCGAAATCTCCAAAACCGAGCTGTTCCAATGCGTCTCGTGCAGGTTGCCATTCCAATAACTTCTTGATGTGTGGGTTATCTTCACCACGGACGTTGACGTGTTGTCCTTGATAGATCATTTCGTCAGGTTCTACGTGTCCTGCGATAAGTCGTTCAGTTTCATCGTGTAGCTCTTGTAGGAATTCGCCTGTTAGAATATCGTCTACAATGCAGAAACCATCTCGTAGCATCTGATTTCGTTTTTCTAAGGCAACTTCGGGTGTCATCCTATATACTACGCTCCTTAATGTTGAGTTTTACCAATTTTACATATAATTATCTGATAATTCAACTATAAATGTTAAACTGTCTAAATCACTGAAAACACAGAGAACACGGAATATTGTCTGAATCACTGAAGGCGCGGAAGACGCGGAAAACACAGAAGATGCTGCGATACACCTTCACCAATTTGGTGCTTTAGTGTCCATGTAGGAGGTCGCTTTGCTCGCTCCGACCTACGGGGTTTGGTTTCATGTCGTAGGTTGCTTTGTTCGTACCAAACGAGGAATAGTGTTTAAATCGCCACATTAACGAGAAAATTGCCCTATAAAAGAGTATTTATGGTTCTGTGCTTTTTTCACTGACGAGAGTAGCATCCCACAAAATCATAGTGCCATCTCCACCGACAGTAGCGATTGTTTGACCATCGGGTGCGTATGAAATGGCATCAACACCGCTGTTATGTCCGCTGAACGTCTTAAGAGTTACTCCGGTGGAAGCATCCCAAAAAAGAACTCCGCCTCCACCTCCAGTAGCAATTATTTTTCCATCTGGTGAATATTCTATAGAAAAAATAGGACCATATTTTTTGAGTGTATTTATGAGTTCTCCAGAAACGGCATCCCATATACGGATTTCGTCATTAGCATAACCGACTCCAGTAACAATAGTTGCACCATCTGGTGAGTATGCTACCGAATAAACAGCGTCATTATGTCCTACAAGGGTTTTTATGTGTTTTCCTGTTGCGACATCCCACAGACGGACGGTTTTGTCACTACTTGCACTGGCAATAGTTGTTCCATTCGGTGAATAAGCAATGGAATGGATATAGTCGGTGTGTCCAGTGAATGTAGCAATTTGTTTTCCTGTTGCGACATCCCACAAGCGGATGTTTTTTTCATCAACTGCACTTGCGATGAAGATTCCATCGGGTGAATATATAGCCGAGGTAACATGGTCTCTACGTGTGATGTATCCTCTTTCATCAGTTTGAGATAGAGTATGGTCATCGTCAGCGCGGAGTGCTGTATATTTGCCTGTATGGACATCCCACAGATGTATTCTTCCATCCCAAGTTCCTGCTAATATAGTATCTCCATCAGGTGAGAAGGTTATTGAATTGATATTAGCTGTATGTCCTTTGTAAGTTGCCTTGTGTTGGACTGTGTTGGCATCCCACAACTTGACTCCATTTCCGTCCCCAGTAGCGATTGTGTTGCCATCTGGTGAGTAAGTGATGCAATAACACCAGAATGTGTGTCCTGTATTTAACGGAGTGGCAATCATTTTTATATCTGGTTGACCAATATGTTTCCCGTTAGTAGTATCCACAAGTCGTATTGTCCCATCATATACTGCAGTTGCGATTTTTGTTCCATCAGGGGAATATGCAGTGGATCTTACTTGACGGATGTTTGATATAAAAGCAGAAGCTGGATTTTCAGCGTTGGCATCCCATAAACGAATTCCATCCCAACCTGTGCTTGCAATAGTAGATCCATCCGGTGAATATTCTACGGAGAGGAGATAGTGCTGATGTCCTATAAGCGTTTGTTTATGTTGTCCTGTTGGTACATCCCACTTTTGGACAGTATTGTCAGCACTTGCGGTCACAAGTGTGGTGCTGTCTGGTGAAAAATCCATTGCATTGATTCTTTTCGTGTGCCCTTTAAGGGTAGCCCTTGACTTTCCTGTATCTGCCTCCCATAGTCGTGCAGTGTTGTCATCACTGATTGATGCGAGTACCGTGCCATCGGGTGAGAAAGCGACCGAAATAACATGATCTGTATGTCCTATGAGTGTTGTTATGTGTTCACTCGTGGAGACATTCCATAATCGTAACGTTTGATCCATGCTTGAACTTGCAAGAATCGTGTTATCTGGAGAAAATGCTACTCCTGATACGGTTTTTGTATGTCCTATGAGTGTGCCTATATTTTCACCTGTATTAATATCCCATAGTTTCACATATCCGTTATTATTCCCACATGCTATTTTGAGACCATTTTGGGAAAATACTAATGAATTAACAGGGTCATTTGTGAGTGTTTTTATGAGTCGACCTGTTGCTGTATCCCATAAACGCACTCCATACCAACTGTATCCTGCGATTGTTTTTCCATCAGGTGAATATTGTGCAGATGATATCCTATCATCTTTCGATGTGAGTAGATATAGTTCTTCACCGCTTTGTGTGTCGTATACCCAAACCCCAATTGTTGTTAGTACTGCGAGTTGGTTTCCATCTGGAGAATACTGCATCTTATTGATGTGTCCTTTTCCGTATCGCGCGATTGCCCCATCAGGTAGGTTCCATTTGGTATAGTCTTGAGCATTTGCATATAGGGAGATTAGGAGTGCTACACACATGAATAATGGGAGAATAGTATAGTTTTTGGGCTTCATAAAGTATTCCTGTATTGAGTTAGTGGATGACTAATTTGCATGTAGTATATCATACTATCTTATTGTGGTAAAGATTTGGCTTATTGACTTTTTTGATTTTCGGTATTTTTTCATATTTAGTCGTTAGTTTGCTATACACCTGTTGTCTCTCTGGGGCTTGGTGTCCTTTATGCCTGTGTCAATACGGGCGGGGAGACCCCGCCCCTACGATTGGGCATGGGTATATGGGTTTTTTGTCTGAATACGAGCGAGGAGACCCCGCCCCTACGAGAGTTGGAAGATGTCCTATTATGAATAAAATTGCTTTGGAAAAAACGAACCAAAAAAGGGTGTTTTTCGGTTTTTGGTTCGTTTTGGGTTTCGGGTTTATGCCAGTCTGAAACAGGGTTTATGAGGTGGTACGATTTTTTTAGAATTTTCATTTTGGTACGTTTTTCCTTTTCGGTTTTTTTTCATATTTAGTCGTTAGTTTTCTATACACCTGTTGTCTCTCTGGGACTTTAGTTTCCATGTCGGAGATCGCTCCTACAGAATGTAATATAAGAGGCGCAATGAATTGCGCGACTACAAACGGGTTCTTTGTTAATGAGAAGTTATTAATTTTGAATGTCCGAGGCGCAATGAATTGCGCGACTACAAA
>JAJDWI010000170.1 GCA_022825665.1 Candidatus Poribacteria bacterium | reverse complement strand
AACCCTAAATCCGATAAGATTTGGATCAGTTTCTGGCTACCATACCACGAATCGAAAGTGATTGGATATTTTCTTATGTCAATGCCTTGGGCATCAAAGAAATCTAACACTTCTCGCATCATGGCAACAAAAAGGCTCGGTTTATCTGTGTTGCCACGCCCTTGTTTTGATACAAGGCGTGTATTGAGTGGAATAACAATATCACCAATCTTTATCGTAATCCCTAATATGTTCTGACCCCAAAGGGTGTTATTATGTTTTTTTGACCACCAGTTTGAACAGTAAGCAATCGTTTGTCCATCCCGATCTACATTGCTGTCATCCACGCTGAAGGTAATACGCCGCCGAGATTGCGTTGAAGCACTCTTGGCTTCAGTGTCTCTGATCAACTCAACTGCCATAGCACACCCGAGCCGCACATTCAAGCACTTCCAATGATACAGGCTCAGTGAGTGAAGGTCCCGATAAAGTCCAGCTTTAGGAAGTGTCAACGCATCCGCAACTTGGTTCGGATTGAAAAGTCCAAACAGATGAGAAACGGACAGCAAAAGTAAAGTGTCAACGATATGTGAGGTAATACCCCGAAAGTGTGAATAAAGAAGATGTTGAAACAACTTGACAGATGTGATAATCTGATGATGCATGAGATGTCCTCCTAACTATAATCATAAAATGTTATTTTTTATACTTAGGATGGCAACTCATGCTTTTAAAATCAAGTCAAATCTTCAATATAAACGCATTTTCATGGCTTGAGACCCTATTAGTATTGATAGTTAGTAGGTTCTGAGCAATTCTGAGAAATATCAGATACTATACTGCATACTTTTGGAGAAACATAGTATGACACAACAATTGCATTCGAAACAGGTTATACTCGATGATACTGTTGATCCTATTGAGGTGTGTTATCAGAATGGATGGACAGATGGACTTCCTGTTGTGCCGCCGACCCCTGAACGTGTTAAGAGAATGCTAAGCGGTACCAACAGATCTGCACAAGAGTTGATTACATCGGTACCGCCTAAATGGGGAAAGGCAACTATAGAAAAAATAGCAATAAACGCTGTGATGGCTGGTTGTCTACCGGAATACCTACCTGTAATTCTGACCGCAGTTGAGGCGATGTCAGCTGAAGAATTTAATCTTCACGGCGTTCAAGTAACCACATCGCATGTTTCTCCAATGATATTGGTAAATGGACCTATAAGGAAAGATTTGGATATAAACGATGGCTTTAATGTTTTTGGGCAAGGATGGCGTGCTAATGCCACTATTGGAAGAGCCATTAGACTAATATGTACAAACGTTGGTGGTGCACTTCCAGGTGAATTAGATAGAGCAGCATTCGGTCATATTGGAAAATTTACTTGTTGCATTGCTGAGAATGAGGAAGATTCACCTTGGGATCCATTACACACTGAACGTGGGTTTCAAGCGAAAGAAAGTACTGTGACAATTTTCGCTGGGGCTGGACCACAAAGCATAAACGATCATAGTAGTAATACCGCAGAAGGAATCCTAAATACAATTTGTCAAAATATATCATCAACTGGAAATAGTAGAGGAGAGACACTCTTAGTAATTGGAATTGAACATGCCATAACAATTTCAGGAGATGGTTTTACAAAATCGGACGTACGAAACTATATTGCAACAACTACAAAGACTTATTCTGAAGAGGACTTACTTCTTATGGTAGCTGGAGGCCCCGCAGGCAGGTGGAGTATACTTTTACAAGGTTGGGGTTCTCCATCATCACGTGCTGTTACTAAAAGGTTGAAACAATAGGGCAAGTATATGATCAATATGAGAATAAATTTTCATTTTGATATGTAACACAGGAGAAAGATACTATGGGTATTCAGTCTATTCAACTTACCGATGAACAGATGCGGGATTTCATCATCAACGGTTATATAAAGGTAAAAACCGACTTCCCACCGAGTTTTCATGAACAAATTTACCAGCAAGTCGATGCTATGTTTGAGCAAACAGGTAACTGGGGCAATAATGTGCTTCCACTGATCCCAGAAATCCAACAAGTGTTTGACCATCCTGTTGTGCATGGGGCAATGCAAGGTGTGCTTGGGGCAAACTATATGATGCATCCTCACAGATACTGCCATTACAATCCTCAAGGTAGTGGCGGACAAGGCTTTCATAAGGATACTTATGAAGGAGATGAACAGATTCGTCGACACAAGTGTCGTTGGACGATGGGATTTTATTATCCCCAAGATGTGACTGAAGACATGGGTCCTACAGCAGTATTACCAGGTTCCCAATATTATGAAACTTATGATAGTGCACACGCACAACCAGAAATCAATCTATGTGGTGAAGCTGGTACAGTAACTATCGTCCATTACGACCTTTGGCATCGTGCGACTCCAAACGAGAGTGAAAATAAAAGGTATATGTTAAAGTTCCTATTTTCTCGTCTTGATGAACCGACAACACCTGATTGGCAGAGTGATACCGACGACTGGTATTCCGTTGCAAATGGATCAGAATTGGAACATCCGGAATTATGGGAAACACAGTGGGATTGGTATTACGGCAAACAAGTTGGAACTGCTAACGGTGTTTCAACTGCTGAGGTGGATAGTTTACTCAAAGTGCTACAAAATGAAGATGAGAAACTTCGGTTAAATGCCTCATACCGTTTGGGAAGAGTCGGTGAAGCAGCTATCCCAACATTGAATAAAGTATTACAAGACTCATCCGAATCTATTCGTAACTATGTTGGCAACGCATTAAGTCTCATCGGTCAACCTGCAGTCCCTACACTGATTGATGGATTACAGAATAAAGATGAATCTATTCGGACAAGAGCAGCTTATGCATTGGCAGATATAGGGAAACCTGCCCACGAAGCGATGCCAGCCTTAACACAAGCAGTTAAAGACGACTCACCTTTGGTTCGTCGACATGCAATCGAGGGATTAGGTATCATTGGACAACAGAATTTAGATGAAACTGATTTAAGCGAAACGGTAAATGTATTGATTGACTCCATGAGCGATGAGCACTACTGGGTTCGCTATAACGCAACACGCACATTAGCAAAATTTGGTGCTATTTCTGAACCTGCAATTCCAATATTGACTGAACAATTGGATGATGAGAACCGTTATGTGCGATTCAATGCTGCATTAGCATTGAAAGAGATTGATACACCAGAATCCAGAGATGTGTTATTCAACCATCTATTTTCAACAAGATGGTGTGCGTTAACAACGCGAGAGACTCCGTTTTAACAGTCAATTAGATATTGCTTATCAACCACTCAATTACAGTAACCACAAATGCCCAAAATTGTGCAAGTGAAATCACAGAGGCACAATTTTGGGCATTACATAGATAGTTATGACCTATAAATATCCATTTTCAGCATTGTCCACCATATACAATTTGGCATGTAAATTGCTCGTAATGACTATACAAAAAATGATATGAAGTCTATTTAACAATCTCACGCAAATAATAGGTGGGCATAATTATGAAAACCACATTAACTATTTTCATCCTAATCAACGTTATTACATTTAGCACATTTGCTCAAGATCCACCGCATATAATATTGGGAGGACACTCAAGAAATGTGAACGATGTTATTTTCAGTCCTGACGGAAGGGCATTTGCTACAACAAGTTGGGATGATACAATTCGTTTGTGGGATGCAGATACCGGATATCCCAAATTGAGTATCTCTGAACGAACTGGTTTACTGTGGAGTGTTGTTTTCAGTCCTGATGGGAATACCCTCGCATATAGAAACGGAGACGATAATATCATCCTATGGGATGTGATTGCCGAGAAATATAAATTAACCATTGAAACGAATAATGATCTTTTTGGCGACATCTCATTTAGTGCAGATGGAAAGATGCTTACATGTGGAAGCAGAAAGAATACAATTAGTATATGGAATACAGTTACGGGAGAACTCACTGCTGAATTGACTGGACATACAGATCTTGTTTGGTCTGTTCCCTTCAGTCCTGATGGTAAAACGCTTGCAAGTCGTAGTAAAGATAACACTATACGGATATGGGATTTCACAACCTTTGAGCATAAGCAGACATTAGAAGGTAATTTAGCCAGAAATGGTGATCTCATCTATAGTCCCGATGGGAACAGTCTTGCAAGTAAAGGAGGTAATAACAGTATACTCCTATGGGACGTTGATACCGGAGAAATGAAGATAAGTTTTATTGGTCATTCATCTGCTGTGAATAAAATCATATTTAGTCCAAATGGGTTAACCCTTGCAAGTAGTAGTTCAGACAATACAATTCGTTTGTGGGATGTTGATACTGGTGAAAACAAAGAAACGTTCTCAGTTCAATCCAATTATATAGGTGGTATTTCATTCAGTCCAGATAGTTTGACTCTTGTCAGTGGAGATGGTGATGGTAAGATCCAGTTGTGGGATGTCAATACAGGAACACAGAAAATGGAGTTAACCGGTCATACTGACGGTATTCGTGGTTTAGCATACAATCCAAATGGCAACACAATTGTTAGTGGTAGTGGTGATGCTACTATTCGTGTTTGGGATGCTTCAACTGGAACAAATATCAAAACCATTGAAAAAGCATTAGATAACATTTATAGGGTGATTTTCAGTCCTGATGGATCAACAATTGCAAGTTGGGGTGGTACCGACACTATTCAACTATGGGATGTTGATACACGCGAACTTAAATCATCACTCACTGGACATCATGTTTCTTCCAGTTGGTATTCTATTGATATAGAGGCAGTATTCAGTCGTGATGGACAAAGTATTGTTAGCTGGGATGCAGAGAATACAAAACGATTATGGGATGTAGAAACTGGTGAACTTATAAAAACAATATCTGATGATACCTATCAGTTAGACAACATTACATTCACACCAGACAATAGCATACACGTAACTTGGAATAGAGATCATTCTATCACTCTAAGTGATAGAACAACAGGAAAACACAAGAAGACACTCATTGGTCATACAGATCATATCAATGCAATAGGTATTAGTCCGAATGGAAAGATAGCAGCAAGTAGTAGTCAGGATCATATAATTTATCTATGGGATGTCCAAACAGGATTACACACTAAAACACTGATTGGACATGTAGAGGCAATTGGAAGTCTTACCTTCAACCGTGATAATACAGTATTGGCAAGTGCAAGTTGGGATAACTCAATTCGTTTGTGGGATGTCCATAGTGGAGAAACGCTGCAAGTCCTTACGGGACATACACGTCCTGTTTACTGTGTTGCATTTAGTCCTGGGGGTGAAATGATTGCAAGTGGGAGCAGTGATAGTACTATAAGATTATGGGATGGACGTAGCGGTGAAACATTACATATCCTAACGGGACATACACTTGGTATAGAAAGTGTATCATTCAGTCCAGATGGGTCAAAACTGGTAAGTGCAGGTGGTGGAGACCATACTATTAGACTTTGGGATATACCTAAGATACTCACACCATTGATTAGCATCTCTCCAAACCAAGTAGAATGTCCTCCAGTAGGGGAACAGTTCACTGTTGATGTGAACATTTCAGGCGGATATGATATTCGTGGATATAATATCTCAGTTAATTATGATGGTGATAAACTACGATATATCTCTCATAGTTCTGGTGATTATCTATCAGATGAGGTGTTTGTTGGACCTTCGGTGAACACACCCGGACGTTTGTCCTATAATATTACTTCATTTCTTGTAACAGGAAGTGGAGATGGTAGTCTTGGGACAATAACCTTTGAGGTGCTTAAAAGAAGGTCATCTACCCTTGTTTTATCTGCGATTCTTTCCGACAGTAATGGACAGCAAATTAGATCAGCAGTCAAATATGGTAGAATAGTTGAACCTCGATGGGATGTAATTGGTGATGGATATGTAAGCATATTAGACCTGTCCTATGTGGCAGCCCGATTTGGACAAGTAGGTGGAACCGAAGCAGATGTCAATGGAGATGGTATAGTAGACATCAAAGACCTAATTCTTGTAGCAAGTGGGATAGATACAGAAGCAGCAGCACCTTCAACAGCCAATCATCTTACAAAGTTCATGCCTTCAAGGGCAGATGTCCAACAATGGTTATTCCAAGCACAGCAGTTGAACATGACAGACCCTACATCACAAAAAGGCATTCTATTTTTAGAACATCTCTTGACCATCTTATTACCGAAGGCGACAGCACTCCTACCGAACTATCCAAACCCGTTTAACCCAGAAACATGGATACCTTATCAGTTAGCAAAACCTGCAGATGTCACCCTCAAAATCTATGCAGTTGATGGCATAATTGTACGCGTCCTTTATCTGGGACATAAAACTGCTGGCATCTATCAAGACAAAACACAGGCAATCCATTGGGATGGAAAAAACAATGTCGGTGAACCTGTCGCAAGCGGTGTATATTTCTATACCTTTACCGCTGGGAATTATTCTTCAACAAGAAAAATGTTGATACTGAAGTAAAACACAAAACAGTAGGAGAAATATATAATGGACATCTTGCATAGCATTCAATCTTCGCTATTGGATGCGCAAGACACACTGAATCAGTTTATCAAGAATGTAGACAACATCAAAGTTATCGCAGAAACTGCAGCGGTAATAAAAGATGTTTTTGAACAACAAGGAAAAATATTTACCTGTGGTAATGGTGGCAGTTTATGTGATGCAATCCACTTTGCCGAAGAATGCACAGGTAAATTCCGAGACAATCGAAAGCCCCTCCCAGTCATCGCACTCAGCGATGCAGGACATATCACATGCACTGCAAACGACTTCGGTTTTGCTGAAATATTTGCACGTCCATTACAGGCACTCGGACATCCGGGGGATCTATTACTGGCAATATCGACGAGTGGAAATTCTGAGAATGTTGTTCGTGCAGCAGAAGCTGCCAAATCAAAGCAGATGCAGATATTCGGTCTACTTGGTAAGGATGGTGGTAAGCTTATACACTACTGCGATAGCTATTTAATTGCACCAGGTGATACTGCTGATCGGATACAAGAAATCCATATTAAGGTCTTACATATTCTGATTGAACAAGTCGAACGGTTAATGTTTCCCGATAATTATTGACAAAAAATAATCAATCTGCTAATGTATCATAATGGAGGCGTTTGAAATCATATAATCACCACGAAACAGCCCAGGAGGATATTCTTTTGGCAGCATTGGATAAAAATCGTTCGTATTGGCGAAAAAATCTGCAATATCTGGCTATCCTTCTTGGAATCTGGTTTGTCACATCATATCTCTTCTCTATTGTTTTTGTTGAACAACTTGACAAAATACAGATCGGTGGATTACGTCTCGGTTTCTTCTTTGCACAACAAGGATCTATTTGGATTTTTGTTGTGTTAATTTTTGTCTATGCGTGGTTGATGAATCGTTTAGATAAAGAATATCAACAAAAACATGAGGATGTGGAGGATTCTGAGTAAGTATGAATGTGCAAACTTGGACCTTCATTATGGTAGGTCTTTCCTTCGCATTGTATATCGGTGTAGCAATATGGTCTAAGGCACGTTCAACAGGTGACTTTTATGTCGCTGGCAGCAATGTTCATCCGATAGTCAATGGAATGGCAACTGCAGCCGATTGGATGAGTGCTGCATCATTCATCGCTATGGCAGGGATGATTGCTTTTCGGGGAAGAGATGGTTCAGTATACCTCCTTGGATGGACAGGTGGGTATGTCCTACTTGCCCTGTTACTTGCACCTTACCTACGCAAATTCGGGAAATACACCGTTCCTGATTTTATTGGAGACAGGTATTATTCGCAATTGGCAAGGATAGTTGCAGTCGTCTGTGCAGTATTTGTCTCTTTTACCTACGTTGCTGGACAGATGCGTGGTGTCGGAATTGTTTTTTCCAGATTTCTCAATGTCAATGTTACAGTCGGTGTCCTAATCGGTATGGGGATAGTGTTCTTTTATGCTGTACTCGGTGGCATGAAAGGCATTACTTATACCCAAGTTGCACAATACTGTGTCCTCATTTTTGCATATCTTGTTCCTGCGATTTTCATCTCAATTCTAATTACTGGAAACCCTATTCCACATTTGGGCATAGGTACAGCAGACGAATCTGGTGTCTACCTTTTAGACAAACTCAACGGATTAAACGAAGCACTTGGATTTAATAAATATACTGACGGTAGCAAATCGACCATTGATGTCTTTTTCATCACTGCTGCCTTAATGTTAGGGACCGCAGGACTCCCTCACGTTATTATTCGGTTTTATACCGTCCGCAAAGTATCTGAAGCAAGAGCCTCTGCTGGATGGGCTCTGCTATTCATCGCAATTCTATATACAACTGCTCCAGCTGTAGCTATTTTCGCACGGACAAATCTACTTCAAACAGTAACTTATCAGCAGGATGGAGAATTAGTTGATCTCAAATATGAAGATGTACCTGAATGGTTTACAAACTGGGAAAAAACCGAACTGATAAAGTTCGATGACCTAAACAACGATGGTGCAATTCAGTTCCGTGGACCAAAATCTGATGTTGAAAATGAATTAACTATTGATAGAGACATTATGGTGTTAGCGAACCCTGAAATTGCAAGATTACCGAATTGGGTAACGGGTTTAGTCGCCGCAGGTGGTTTGGCAGCTGCTCTGTCTACTGCCGCAGGACTTCTATTGGTCATATCAACTGCAATTGCTCATGATTTGCTTAAGGGGTGCTTTGTTAGAGATTTGTCTGAGAAAAATGAATTACTGGCTGCACGAATCGCAGCAGGTTTTGCTGTCTGTGTTGCAGGTTACTTTGGTATCAACCCACCCGGATTTGTAGCGGAAGTTGTCGCATTCGCATTTGGACTTGCTGCGAGTTCATTCTTCCCCGCTATCGTTATGGGAATTTTCACTAAGCGGATGAATAAGTTAGGAGCAGTAGCAGGAATGATAGTTGGTATATCTTTTACAGCAGGATATATTATCTTTTTCAGATTTATCAATCCAAACCTTGACACACCAGAACATTGGTTGTGGGGAATCTCCCCTGAAGGAATCGGAACTGTCGGAATGATAATTAACTTTATAGTTGCAGCGGTCGTATCTGCTTTCACAACTCCACCACCAGAAGACGTGCAAGCATTAGTAGAGGAAATCAGAGTTCCATAAAAATAGAGGTGTTTTAATGAAAATAAATAAAAATCACAAAAAACAAACTGCCCTGTCTCTATATTGGAAGTACATACTTCAAATATATATGACAACGTTATTAATTGTTAGTTGCACATCGTCAGTGTATGCAGCAAAGGCAACAGACTTTTTCCCAAAAGAAAGTATACTATACATACAACTAAATGAGCTTAATGATGTGTATTACGAATTGAGCCTGTCAGATAATTGGAATGATACTGTGGAATTACTAATGAGTGATTCTGATACAGCAGAATTGAAACAAGGTATGCAGTTAGTTCAGAACGTTATCGGGACGGATCTTGACGGAGTGATTGAAACAGTAGGATACCAGATCGGTCTTGCAATGTGGCAGCGAGATTTTGACAATCCACACGGTGGATTGGTTGTACATTCTGGTGGGAATCTTGCAGAATTACAACGATTAACCAAAATATTAACAGGTCTTATGGGAATGTCTGTAGGTCAACTAAGCATTGATGAGGGGGAATATAGGAAAATTAAATATGATACGCTCCAGATGCCTGATGTTCTTTTCACCTACGGATTTGTGGGAGATTTTCTCGTCGTTGGTATCGGAGAAAACAGCTTTCAAAAAATGATTGATACTTACAGAAAAAAAGCCGAATCAATCAAGAAAAACCAGTCCTTTGTTGAAACTTCTAAAAAAATAGGTTCTGACCAAATCAGTTTGTATTTTGACACGCGAAGGGTTCTTCCATTTATAGAAGATATGGATACAGAAGCGCGAGTACAACTTCAACCTTTATCAAAGGTAGGGATCAGTTTGAACCTATTGGAAAAAGGTCCCATTCTTCAGTTATATACAAATTTTGATCCAGATATACCTGAGAGTTACGTTAGTCGTTTCCTTAAAGAAGGACAAGAATTGACTACATTAAACGGGATGTCTGGAGAAGAAGATTTATTTATTGCTGCTGCTCCAGGTATATTGGAAACCTTATGGGATATTGCACATGACGCAATTCACAATAGTGAGACTGATGACGCTTATGCATTTATTACCTACCTTGAAGGTATTTTGAACCTGAATTTTGAGGATGATTTTATCGCAGGTCTGACAGGTGAAATCGCTTTGACTGTGGATGATATAACAAAGTTTAATCCTGAGGCTATAGAGAGTCTGGATATTGATTTTGTGAACTCGTTACAGGT
The DNA here is from genome assembly GCA_022825665.1 of Candidatus Poribacteria bacterium. GTDB lineage: Bacteria > Poribacteria > WGA-4E > WGA-4E > WGA-3G > MSPOR6. The sequence continues at coordinate 4,102 of JAJDWI010000170.1, read as the reverse complement.
CGATGCAAACCACGTGCACACGCAAGGTGGTATAGTATTCAATTCTGCGAACCCATCCAAATGGGATAAGGTTGAGAACAGTGTGTCTAACCTACAGAATACCTCCCTTTCTACGACAGAATATAAAGGCACGGATGTGTCTGTGTTCGCGTCAAATATCTACTATGCTGAAAAGAATGGATTCTCACTATTAAGTTTTTCTGAAGACCAGATGTATGCGATGGTCGATGGTTTTGACAACAAAAAGAGAATACCATATTTAAAACAAGTGCCTAAAACACCATTGGCATTCTTTAAAATCAATATACAGAAGTGGATGGAATTGGTTGATGTTGCAGAACCTATTGATAATGAGGAAGACAAAGATGACATAGACCTACTTCTCGCATGGATTACAGTCGAAGAGAATGATGCTGTGTTTGAAGTTACATTCTCAGGTAATAAACCACCGATTGAGTTGTTTTTAAAACTGCTACCATATATTGCCAGGGGTGCAGCTGAATCGTTAGATTAGGAGCAAGAAAGCAATGTTTACCCATATTAGAACTTACTATAAAAAAGCAAAATGGCTGAAGTGGATATCACTATTAGGTCTACCAATTATTGGAATAATATTAATTGCCAAAGGGTATATGCTTTTGGAAAATAATACAGGACATCTGTCAGGGACGTTATATGTCGTTTCTGGTTTGTTATGGTTCTTTGGTGGTGTCATTGAATGGATATCAAGTGTTCTAAATCAAATTGGTAGGTTTGTTTGTACTGTATTTGAAACAATTATGGTTATAACTGGTACAGTGCTGATATTTGTTGCTTAATAAGGAATGCCCCAAAATAAAGAAAGGAGACTGCAATTTTCCTTAATTTTGTGTTATACCTTAGATAACTCAATGCTTATTGCATAAATATTATGTTTCTGAATCATGGGAGATTTGTAGTAATTTTATATGATTGATGTATGTTTTTTTGCAGATGAAGTTTCCAGAGATGATTTTAAGGAAGCCATCAAACTTGGTGTTGAAGCAGGTGCGAATACTGTTGAAGTGCGCGGTGGTGTATGGGGTAAACACGTTACTGAAATTGACAATGATGATGTAAAACGCGCACAAGACGTGTTGAGTTCATATAATGTTAGCGTAGCAAGCATCGGTTCACCCTTTGGTAAATGTCCTATAGATGTTCAACAGGAGTATGAACGACACCTTCAACATTTTGATCGCATGGTTGAACTTGCACATGCGTTTGATACTCAAATCATACGCGGATTTGCCTTTTGGAATCCAAATCGACGGCTCAAAGAGTCTACCCGACCCGATATTAATGACTACTTAGAACAGATTGCAGAAAAACTTGCTCCTATAGTGCCAATAGCAGAGGATGCAAACGTAGTTCTTGCATTTGAAAATGAAGATGCAACACTTGCAGGCAGTTGTGAAGAGACGCGTGCGGTCATTGATGCTCTTGGTAATAGTCCTGCTCTTGCCTCATGTTGGGATGTAAATAACGGGATAAATTGTGGAGAAATACCGTTGCCAGACGGATATTCATATATCAAAGGACTCGTACGCCATGTGCATGTAAAACCAAATCGCGAGAAAAACCTCGACCCAATTAGAGACACAGATTTACGATATGAACAACTGTTAAGAACGTTGTTAGAAGACGGATTTACAGGTGCTGCAAGTATAGAACATTGGGGGAATCCTGAACAGATGTTAGATGGAATCCGTCAACTTCGTGCAGTTGTTGATGCAATGTAATACAGTTCTAAAGTAAGGAGATTATTGATATGCATTTAAAACCTGACGCAGCACATCTGAATTGGCAAGGTGTTGTGTCTATTGAGAAAACAGATGATTCCATTATGCCGTGGAGAACACCGCATGAGATGCACGTGCTGTTTCCTGAACCGTTGTTGGAAAGGTCTGCTATGCCAGCAGGTGTCCGCATCAGTTTCCGTAGTAACACAACTCGAATATCGGGGAGTATTGTTGAACAACGCGAATCTGGGATGCTTGATCTCTGTTGCGATGGGGAGTTCATTACATCTTATGATTTGAAGGGTAACAACAGTTTTGTCTTTGAGAATTTATCTAATAAGGATAAAGTTATTGAATTATGGCTTCCACAATTCGGTAGATTTCAACTTCGTCATATAGAAATTGATGATGGTGCAACATTAGAACCACATATTGACAAACGTCCCAAATGGATAACTTATGGAAGTTCTATCACACAGTGTCGTTCCGCCGCATCACCGACTCAGACTTGGCCCGGGATTGTAGCACGTAATCAGAACTTTAACCTTACCTGCCTTGGTTATGGTGGACAGTGCCATCTTGATTCTATGGTAGCACGGATGATACGTGACCTTCCGGCTAACTATATCTCAATGTGTCTTGGCATAAACATACAAGGAGCAAATAGTTTAGGACCTCGTGCATTTCGTCCTGCGATTATCGGTGCAGTGCAGATTATCCGCGAGAAACATACCGACATACCTATAGTCCTGATGTCTCCAATCTATTGTCCAAACAGAGAAGAGAACCCAAACGCAGTCGGTTTCAATCTACAAAAAATGCGTGAAGAGGTACAAGCAGCAGCAGAAGCACTCCAAACTTCTGGTGACGACAATATCCATTATGTTAGTGGTTTAGATGTTTTTGGTCCTGACTATGTAGACCTGCTCCCTGATAACTTACATCCTGATGCTGAGGGTTATAGAGTTATGGGCAACAATTTTGTGGAAGTCGTTGCTAATAAGTTTTTCGCATCGTAAATATTATAATTGAGGATATGGGAGAGAATATATGAAAACGTACCGTGCAGCAGTAATCGGTTGTAGTCGTATGGGAGCATTCATTGACAACGAAGTGCCAGATTATGAGGCAATAAAGTTACCCTATTCTCATGCAGCAGGCTTTTTTGCCGAGGAACGTACCGACCTAATCGCCTGTGCGGATTTACGTCCAGAAGTAATGGAACAATTTGGTAACCAATATGATGTTCCAAAAGAGCATCAATATACCGACTATCGTGAAATGATTGAAAAAGCACAACCGGATATCGTCAGTGTTGCCACCCAACCCGAACATCGTGCAGAAATAGTAATCTACGCTGCAGAACACGGTGTAAAAGCGGTTTACGCAGAAAAAGCGATGGCAGCTTCTATGGATGAAGCAGCAGCAATGGTTTCAGCAGTAGAGGAAAATAACGTCGCATTTAACCTCGGTACAAATCGTCGTTGGCACACTGGTTTTGATAAAATGAAAGAGGTGATCGATAGCGGTGAAATTGGCAGACTTCGCACACTGATCATCTACTCAAACGGAACACTATTTAACACCGCAAGCCATAACCTTGATCTAATCTTACGTCTGAACAGCGACGTGCCTGCAAGTTGGGTTACAGGTTACCTTCCGCAAGGTAATTCGGTTTTTGACGGAGATGTGTTGAATGCTGATCCGTCTGGAGCAGGAACTATTTACTTTGAAAACGGTGTAACGGCACATGCCCTGTTAACTCCACGCAGCAGTGAATGGGAAGCAATTTGTGATGGAGGAACCGTCACATGCTGGAATAACGGATGGCAATGGCATATTCGTAAGAATCAAGATGTACCAGGATGGAGAGCATGTAAAGTTCCCGATACTTTTCCTGAGTTTGAACGGACAAGTAGCACAGCCAACCTTATAAAAGACCTTATCCATTCATTGGATACTAGACAACCAACGCGTGGTGGTGTCCGATGTGCTTATGCAAGCACAGAACTTATTTTTGGGATTATTGAATCACATCTACAAAATGGCAAGAGAATTGAACTTCCTCTAATAGACTCAAAAACACGTTTACAAAGAAACCCAACAGCAAGACAACCACGTTTCAACTAACCACAGTTAGAATCAACCCACTTATCGTCCATAAACCTTTGTTGAGACTTTAAACCTTATTGCTTAACTAATACTATAGTTTGGACAGTTTTCGTTTGTATTGTTTTTTATACACTTGTCGCACCGCTGGTGCTTGGTTACTGGATGCATTGATGTTTCTATACACCTGTCGCACCGCGGGTGCTGCCGAAATAGACAATAAAATTCTTTTT
>JAJDWI010000137.1 GCA_022825665.1 Candidatus Poribacteria bacterium | reverse complement strand
GTGGCATAATATCTCATCTTTTTATGATTGTGTATGGTATATTATACCATAGATTGATTAGATTATCAAATTAATTTTCAATAACAGCCTTAGCCGTCTACATCCCACAAGCTAAAGCATGGGGATTTGACGGAAGAGCGTTAATTTAGCAATAATATAGTCTTCCTCAGCTAATTCCACCCATTCCATAGTAATAGGATTCATTTCAATATTCTCTTTTTTATGAGGTTGATATAAAAATTTTCAGATTCATATAATACTTCACCTTTTTCTGTAACTTCGCGTAAGAACCAGTCATTGTATGACAAACGATAAGCTATGTCTTCTGGAGAACGAACAATCAGATCCATACTGAATCGTCGCGGAATCCTTTCACGAATCTCTGATGCTTGCTGACGTGCCTCCGAATTCGATACAGGCATTACCACTAACAGATCAACATCAGAATGTTCCTTGGGTGTGCCATACGCATGTAATTTTATCATACCCGCTACAGGTGGTGAACCCGAACCCATTCTAATTACTATGAAATTCACTGTGTTTTCGCTTGATTGGGATAATAAAGCATATCCTGTTGAACCAGCAGATTCTTTTGTGACGACATGGGGCAAATTGAAGAAACAAAATAACAACGGTAGGTGCGGTTAGTAAACCGAACCTACCAAAGTGTCCAAGGAATTACGAATCTTACTATAAATTATTGAAGTTTTCCATCAACCCATAGTTCATACTCAAACATCCATGTCCTGTAAAAAATTCTGATAATACAAGGTAATCCTTCAAGTTTGAAGCGATGCTCAAGTCCTGTGTCAAATAGTTTTCGATTCCTTTCAAAGATTAGTTCATCGTCAACATAGATATGTATCCTACCAGACCAAGTGTTCCAATGATTAACTTGAACAGTATGAGGAGTTTCAGTTTCTACCAGCCATTTACGAGTATTCATAAAAAGTTGCTTCCTTACCAATGACAATTGCTATATCTATTGTCATTTCCTTGAAGTGTTATGAATAGCATCTACAAGTTTATCAGCCCCAAACTTTACGACATCTGTTGCTGGTAATCCTGTCTCTTCCTCAGCAGCAGCAATCGCTTCATCAGTTTCGTTTTCAGATAAGTCGAAACAATTAAGTGCTATTCCGATTACCTTTGCAGGTTTTATTGGTGCAGTTAACATCTCATAATGTGCAATCATCTCCGATAAAGATGGTAGTGGTACTGTATACCGCGCAACCTTTTTCCGTGATGGTTGATGACAAAATATCATGGCATCAGGCATACTACCATGTAGCAAACTCAATGTTACACCAGAATATCCCGGATGAACTAATGATCCTTGTCCTTCTACGATCAGTAGATCGTGATTCTTTGCACCTTTAAGCACAATCTGTTCCGCTGCACCTGCAGTGAAGTCAGAGATAACTGCATCAATTGCTATACCCCAACCCCATACCATTATTCCATTTTGTCCAGTCGGACAAAACTCCGCGTTGAGTCCGCGTTCTCTCGCAGACTGTGTAATTTCTATACCCGATAACATCTTCCCTACTCGGCAATCCGATCCGACAGTAAGTATTACAGTCGCATCAACATCGGCTGCTTTACAGGTTGCGACAGGTAGGTTCTCAGGTGGTTTTCGGGCATCCCATAGCACAACATCGTGATCTGCAGCCAAATCAGACAGCTCAACATCATCACTTAAAAAATAGTGAAGTCCACTCATGATGTGTAGACCGAATTTGATCGCTTTACATAGTATAGAATGCCATGCTGTAGGCAACTCACCTCCAGGAGGTGCAATACCAATAGCTAACATCGTTGGCTTAAATTGCATTGCACTTTCGAGACTACTGACTACAGGAATTCCTTCGCCAATTTCAATTACATCATTAACATCTTTTCCTGCATTCATGCTGTCAATAACTGCCACGACATTATTAGGGAGATAACGCACAAGGACAGTCGCAGTCTTTGATTCAAGTACTCCAAATGAACCTTCAGCAAGGATAACTATTCTATGTGATTTAGGGGTCAGTTGCTTTTGCATATATCAATAGAATAACATATAGCAGGCTGTATTTCAAGATATGAAATAATCCGATTTCGTGTCATGATGGGTTACGGTAAGAATTGACGGAGATGTCTACAACCTAATGCGAACCCGTCTAAACCTGGTGCACCACGATCTTCGTTTTCTACACAGAGAACATAATCGTAATCCGATTCCAATAAAGCACCGATAATAGTTCCCCAATTCAACTGTCCTCGTCCTGGCACCCGATATTGCCACCACCAATTACCAATAATTCCTTGTCGGAAAAGCATCCGAGGACTTATTTCACAATCCTTAACATCTGCATAATACCATTTTCCACGAAACATCCGAATAGCATCTTCTGCGGGTAGAATCCCCATCCATAACCAGTGTGAGGGATCACAGGACAGTCCTAAAGCATCCGATGGTACAGCATCAAGTATCCTTTCCCACATTTCTGGGTTACAGGCAATATTACCCATCCGAACAGCACAATCCAACGCAAGTTTGACACCTTTTTCTTCTGCGAATGCAACTATTGGAGTCCACATCTCCTTAAATCGTTGTACAAGTTCAACAGAACGATCACCCGGATTACCCGGATCGGAAGAGAATTGTCCATAAAAATGCCAACTGACAGGACTTCCAGCATAAGTAACTATTACTGGAATTTCAAGGACATGGGCAGCTTCAATGGACTGCAACAAGATATTACGAGCATTCTCACGTCTCTCAGTATCATCATCCAATAAGTTGCAATGGGATGTTAATGCTGCGAGATAGATGTCTGTTTCGTCTATAATCTGCTTGACATCTTCTCCGCCTGATTGTATAATCTGATTTGGATCGAATAGACCGTTGGCATTGGGTCGGATAGCATCAAAATCGTTTGCTTTTGACCATTCGATACATTCTTCAAGACTCCAAGCACCGCCACTAACACTTGTGCTAAAGCTGATATTCATAACATAAACCTCACTCTTTGAAATGGAATACTACTAATTATACAGATATGCGTATTGTTTTAGAAGGAAATCTTAATAACAAACTTCTTGCGTTGTTTGATCAACTTCAGGCAGAGCACGGCAACCTTAGATGGTGGCCTGCAGATACACCGTTTGAAGTTGCACTCGGTGCAATCCTAACCCAAGCAACTGCATGGCGTAACGTCGAAAAAGCATTGGACAATCTCAAGGCAGCAGATGCCTTCACACCTGAAAAGATTCATGCTATTCCACAGGATACATTAGAAGAACTTCTCCGACCCTCCGGTTATTTTCGTGTAAAAACGAAAAAAGTCCGTGCTTTTGTTGATCATATAGTTGAACGTCCTTTTGATGTAATGTTCAAGCAGAATGTGTCTGAATTACGCAAAGAATTATTGTCTATCTATGGTGTCGGTCCAGAAACTGCGGATTCAATTATTCTCTACGCAGCAGAAAAACCCAGTTTTGTTGTTGATACCTATACTTACAGGCTTTTCAGCCGATTCGGATGGGTAGAAGGCAACTTCCATTATGAGCGTCTACGCGCACTTTTTATGGACAACCTACCACATGATGTTGTTCTTTTCAACGAGTATCACGCTTTGATTGTCCGTCACGGAGCAAGAGTTTGTAAGAAAACCCCTGTATGTGAAGCCTGTTGTCTACAAAGTATGTGTGAATATTATGATAATCATTAGCGTCAATTTAAGGGAAAACGCGTTCGTAGTCGCGCAATTTATTGCGCCTCGGACATTCTCGTAGGGGCGAGGTTTCCTCGCCCGCATGCTCACATACAGTCCTAAAGCCCCAGCGGGGCGAAAGGTGTAACAGATGCCCTAAGGTCACACACTAAATTGACGCTTATGGTGTGAATATTATGATAATAGAGTAAATTGAAAGAAGTTGGTTTTCATTGACTATCTTTTTTTATAGGTTTGTATCAAAATAAATTAAAACATATAGAATATGATTGTGGTATAATGCCAAATATTGGACTTATGTATTACTTCAGTTATGTATTCCAATTTGTCAATATTTAGAGTATCAATGTTTTGTATAGATTGTTCTAAGTAATGTAATTTTAGGAGAAAAATTAATGGCTAATAATCTACGATTTGGTGTTGTCGGTTTAGGTATGGGAATGAATCGTTCGGGTGTAATTCATAGTACAGAAGGTGCTGAACTCGTTGCTGTTGCTGACCTTGTTGAAGATCGTCGTAAAGCTGCAGAGGAAAAGTTTGGATGTGAAAGCCACGATGACGCTTTGGAAATGTTTGACAGAGATGACATTGATGTTGCGATGATTATGACTCCGAGTGGTTTGCACGGTAAGTTTGGTGAAGAAGCCGCACGTCGCGGTAAACACGTTATTACCACAAAACCGATGGATGTTAGTGTTGAGAATTGCAATTCACTCATCAAAACCTGTGAAGACAACAACGTTAAACTCATGGTTGACTTCGGTGAAAGATACAGTAAACACAATCGGAGAATCAAAGCTGCATTGGATCAAGGGGCAATTGGTAGACCTTTATTGTGTGAACTCCGAATGAAATGGAAACGTCCTGACAGTTATTATGTTGGATGGCACGGCACTTGGGAACTTGATGGTGGTGGATCTATTATGAACCAAGGTGTCCATTCTATCGATTTGATGTTGTGGTTTATGGGACCTGTTAAACGTATTATCGGTGCACATTTTGATGTTTATGACCATGAAAATTGTGAAACAGAAGATATGACCTCTGCAATCTTAGAATTTGAAAATGGTGCACTTGGACACGTTTTAACTACGACAACATATCCCGGTGGAAATGTAACGATGATTCACATTCATGGACAAACAGGGATTGTTGGTGTTGGTCCGGAAATGTGGCAATTCCCAGAAGGAGAAGAACCTGAGATTGATCTTCCTGACTATCCAGGTAATGTGATTCAGGATGCCTTACGGGTCATTCATGACGATGCAGCACCAGCAGTTGACGGATATGAAGGCAGACGTTCTGTCGAGTTGAATATGGCAATCTATGAATGTGCTCGGACTGGAAAATCCGTAACATTATAGAACAGCACAAGTGTTCTGTAGTAGTTTGTTTTTCGACAAAATGTTATAGAGACGTAATTAGAACCTAAATTATTTGCACACTACGATAGGTTCGGTTTCCTAACCGAACTGGTATTTACTCAGTCTCATAGATGCGGTTAGGAAACCGAACCATAAGCGTCAATTTAAGGAGAAAACGCGTTCGTAGTCGCGCAATTTATTGCGCCTCGGACATTCCGTAGAGGCGAGGTCTCCTCGCCCGCATTCTCACATACAGTCCCGTAGGTCGAAGCGAGCAAAACCACTCTGACATGTATTATGTCTGAACAAGGATTTTCAGGATAAGAGGCTTGTCTTCCAATGTTCCTTTGTCAAAGGTAACCTTTCATCCTTTGCAATAGAATATATACTCACCAACTCCTAATCCTGGAAATCCTGAAATCCAGTAAATCCTGGTTCAGACAGACAAGAATCACTAAATTGACGCTAATGATGCGGTTAGAAAACCGCATCTAACGGGAATTTGCTCTTATTTTCGGCTTCTCTATAACTCTTTGTCAGATTACGATTTTTCTGCTTTTGCTTTCAAGTCATATAGAATGTTCACCGCATCTAACGGGGTCAACTGAGACAATTCCAATTTACGAATCTCTTCTACAAGGGGATGCGTTTTTGGTGTAAAAAGTGCCATTTGAAGCGAATCGCTTTGCATTGTTTTTCGTGTTACACGACGTTTCGGTCGCGGCATCTTTTGTGTTGCTTGTTGCGGTTTTTCTGATGCCTCATCTGCTTCAACACTGAGATTGTGTTGCTCAAGCACTTCAAGTATCTGCTGTGCACGGGAAATGACAGTATGTGGTAAACCAGCAAGACGTGCAACATGTATTCCGTAACTCTGGTCTGCACCACCTGGGACAACTTTGCGTAAGAAGGTAACTTTCTCACCATCTTCATGCACAGCAACGTTGTAGTTTTTGGAACGTTTATACTTGCTTGCCAGTTCCACAAGTTCATGGTAATGTGTTGCAAAAAGTGTTTTTGCACCCATTTTTTTCTCATCTAACAGATATTCAGAAACTGCCCACGCAATACTAAGTCCATCAAATGTACTTGTTCCGCGCCCGACTTCATCCAGAATCACTAGACTTTTATTTGTAGCATTGTTTAGGATATTCGCTGTTTCGTTCATCTCTACAAGGAATGTACTCTGTCCCATTACCAGATTATCAGATGCACCGACACGTGTAAAAATCCTATCTACCAAACCGATTTTGGCTGCAGATGCTGGTACAAAACACCCAATCTGTGACATCAGGACGATCAATGCTGTTTGACGTAGATATGTGCTTTTCCCACTCATATTAGGTCCAGTGATAATATGGAGTTGCTCATCATCACAATTGAGTTTGGTATCATTCGGCACAAAACCTTCTTGCGTGAATATCTGTTCCACTACAGGATGCCGTCCATCACGGATAATTATTTCATCAGAATTTTCCACAGTAGGTTTCACATAATTATATCTTGATGCACAATATGCAAAGTTAGCAATAACATCAACCAACGCAATTATCGCTGATATTTTCTGTATTTCCTCTGTAGATTCTGCAACTTCATCTCGTATTTCACAAAAGAGGTCGTATTCAAGCGATTGTATGCGATCCTCTGCGTTCAATACTTTTGCTTCCTGTTCCTTGAGTTCTGGTGTGATAAACCTTTCTGAGTTTCGTAAGGTCTGCTTACGGATATAGTGTTCTGGCACAAGGTTAAGATTGGGTTTTGTCACCTCAATATAGTAACCAAAGACCTGATTAAACCCGATTTTCAAGGATGTTATTCCACTACGTTTTCGTTCCTCTTCCTGTAAAGCAGCCATCCATTCTCTGCCTTGTCCGACAATCTGTCGTAACTCATCAAGTTCAGCATTATAACCATCGTTAATCACTCCACCCTCCCGTATAGTTGCAGGAGGATTAGGGTGAATACCGTGTTCAATATTATCTACTAACTCAGTCATCGGATTTAAATCCGCATTCAGCGAAGATAGAAGAGCCGTTTGACAATTTTGAAGTTGTGCTTTTACATCAGGAATCAACTCAAGGGAATCTTTTAGGGAATGCAGATCACGTCCATTTACCGAACCCAAACTGATTCGTGTAATCAATCGTTCCACATCCGACATCTGTCCGAGTGCTTCCCGCAATTCTTCCTGTAAGTTAATCTGTGTTTTTAGTTCATCAACAGCATCCAGACGTTCATCAATGCTTTGTTTGTCAAGTAGGGGTTGCAACAGACACTGTCGCAGTTTTCTACCACCCATAGATGTCACTGTATTATCAAGCACCTCAAGAAGCGTGCCTTTTGTAGAACCGTCTCGAATAGAAGCAGTCAACTCAAGATTTCGTTGTGTGTCAGCATCCAGCACCATAAAGTCTGACAACGTGTAAGTATGTAGCGAGAGAATGTGTTCTACTTCCTGCTTCTGTGTTTCATGTAGGTAATAGATGAGTGCGCCTGCTGCACAGATAGCAGTTTTAAGATGTTCACATCCGAATCCATCAAGCGAAATAGTGTTGAAATGTGTAAGGAGTTCACCTCTTGCGGAATCATAGTCATAACGCCAATCAGGCAGAAAGTTGACTACGACCTTCATTTCTATTTTGAGCTGTTCTAACATCTTTTCATCTTCAAAAGACTCAGCAAATAGACATTCTTTCGGAGAATATCTGTGTATTTCTGCCCAGAGTCGAGAAGAATCCTCGAGTTCTGTCACCTGAAATTCACCTGTTGAAAGATCAGCAACTGCAATTCCATACACATCTTTATCCTGAAAAATAGATAACAAATAATTGTTTGATTTATGTTCAAGTACTTTCGGATCGGTGACAGTACCCGGGGTAACTACTCGGACAACATCACGTTTTACAAGCCGATTTTCGTCTCTTGCAACTTTGGCATCCTCAGTCTGATCTAAAATTGCGACTTTATGTCCAGCAGAAACCAATTTGTAGAGATAGGAGTCAAGCGCGTGATATGGGATTCCTGCCATTGGGGGTGGTGGTGTCTTTTGATTCTTATGACTGCGAGTAGTAAGTGCAATTTCAAGTAATTTTGCGATTAACTCAGCATCTTCATAAAACGCTTCGTAGAAATCACCAACACGACAGAGAAGGATGGAATCTTCATGCTGTTTTTTTACCTGTTTGTATAGTTCCATCATGGAAAGTTCTGACTGTTTTGACTTCGGCATGTTGATGTCCTTATGAGATTTGAGTGACTATGTAATTTAAAGATGTGTATAATACCTTATCATAGTCTGAACGACATGTCAAATTTTATGTTTTTAACAGGTATATTTAGTAAATTAATTTTGACAAATGGAATAGATGAAGGTATAAACTTTAAAGCCATCAATTCGTGTATTTACCTACATGTCTGAACCAGGATTTTCAGGATTGGTTTCTGCTCAGAAAAAAGCCTATTCTCAGCATTTACATAATCCTTCATTAAGCAAGTAGGTTTATCTCTTGATATACTATTTATTTCTAACCAATCCTGAAAATCTACTAATCCTGTCCATCTTGGTTCAGACATTATTAAATTCTGATATAATGCAAATACAATAAAAGGAGGATAGTATGGAAACCTATAGAACTGCAATCGTCGGTGGAAGACGTGGGGTTCATCACGCTCGATGCTATGAAGGCATTGAAAACATGCAGGTAACCGCAATATGCGAAATCGATAAAGATACACTCAAGACCGCTGTAGATGAATTGAAAATCACCGGATATACTGATTACGAAGAGATGTTAAGTGCTGAACAACCAGATATTGTGCATGCAGTTACTCAACCAACTGTACCCCGTCATATATGGGTTGAACCTGCGGCTGCAGCTGGTGTAAAAGCATTAGTAATTGAAAAACCGATCGCGCTCAGACCCAGTGAATCAGAAGCACTTGCTGCTGCACATCAGAAAACAGGTCTAAAAATCATTGTCAACCATCAACGGAGATACCTTCCATTTGCAGAAAAACTACAGGAGTTTTTGGATGAAGACAGTCTTGGTGAAATACACTTCATACGTGCATCAACTCAGGGAGAAATAACCGACATGGACACCCATCTGATGGATGTTGCACTCTTTGCTCTTAAGGATATACCTATAACACATGTATGGGGTGCAGTGGAAGGGGGCGAATGCTATCACAATCCTATTCTTAATTGTCCGGAAAACCTAATGGCTATATATACATTTGAAAACGGTGCTCGTGTGTTGTTTGAATCTGCAAGAACGGCATTTGGCACTATCGATTTTCCTGAGAGTAATCCACGATGTAACCTTGATTTTTGGGGAACAAAAGGACGTATGTGGTGGAGAGAAAACGGTTCATGGGGATATCAACTTGACGGCATGACAAATCCATTTATCGAAAAAACTAATTTCGGTATTGATGACAGATATGGACAACGCGCTTTCACACAAGCAATCGCAACATGGCTTGATGATGAGAATCAACCGCATCGTAATAGGTTGGAATTCGCTTTGCATGGATTTGATATTATTATGGCTGCTTATCGATCAGCATTGATTGGAGAAAGAATAACATATCCTCCAAAATTCTCTGATGAAGAGTGGGTTGAACTGAAGGATAGAGTTATCGGAAATTGAAACCATAAACGTCAATTTAAGGAGGAGATGCGTTGGTAATCTCGCAATTCATTGCACCTCGGACATCCCGTAGGGGCGAGGTTGCCTCGCCCGTCTTCACTTCTTATATTCTCGTAGGTCGGAGCGAGCAAAGCGACCTACGACAAGTATTGTGTCTGAACCAAGATTTACAAAATAAGAGATTTGTATGCCAATGTTCCTATGCAAAAGTTAGCCCTTCATCCTGGACAACGGAATATATACTACAAATTC
>JAJDWI010000090.1 GCA_022825665.1 Candidatus Poribacteria bacterium | reverse complement strand
TGAAGATTAATTTATTAATTCGGTAATTTTGGAAAAAGATCCAGTGCGGTTAGGAAACCGCACCTACCGGGTTTGGGAAAATTAGAATTACCGAAATATTTACTTAATCCTCATCAAAGCGCACCTACAGGTTTTGGGGACATTAATATTACCGAAAGAATAAATTAATCTTCATGAAACCGCACCTACCAGGGCGTGTAAACATATTTTTGGATTTCACTATAAGATTTCAACAACATTTCTATGAGGATAATAAATTAATGGATTATCAACAGATGCGTAACATAGACATTAAAAATGAACTCAAAAAACGTGGATTGAAAGGATATTCCTCGTTAAAAAAGGCTTTATTGATTGAGTATCTATCAACAGGAATCCATCCGTTAAAAAAATCACAAGTTTCTACTCCAGCAGCAAATATTGATGATACCAATATTATATTAGAAGGTCCTGAATATGTTGATAGTCTTTATGGAATAATAACTGATGATATTCCAATAAACAAAATTATATCTGGAGATTGCTTAGACATATTACCATCTTTTTCTGATGGAATATTTGATTGTTGTATCACCGATCCGCCCTTTAACATGTCAAAAAAGAAAGGATTAGGTTGGGCATTTAGTTCACATGTTACAATGCAGGAACAGTGGGATATTTTCTCAAAGGATGACTATTTTCAGTTCACAGTTAACTGGATCAGAGAAGTCCTTAGAGTGCTAAAGACAAACGGAAATCTTTTCATTTTTGGGTCTTTTCACTGCATCTTTACAATTGGTTTTATACTACAAAACATTTTTGACAGACGGATTATTTCTCAAATCGTATGGTATAAACCTAACGCACAACCCAATATTACTTGCAGGATGTTCACCGAGTCCACAGAATTTATTATTTGGGCAGTTAACAATGAAAGTAAAAAAGCCAAGAATTGGACATTTAACTATGAAAGTATGAAGTCAATGAATAGTGGCAAACAGATGCGTAATATGTGGGAAATACCTCTAACTCCAAAATCTGAGAAAAAGCACGGTAAACATCCATCACAAAAACCAGTTGCAGTCGTCAATCGGATTATATTGGCAGGATCAAATGAAAGTGATCTTATTCTTGATCCGTTCTCTGGATCTGGGACAACAGCGGTCGTTGCCGAAATGCACAAACGAAAATGGATAATGATTGAAAAGGACGAGACATATAATCAAATTGCAAAATCAAGAATTGATGAATCAGCCTATAGTTTATTTGAGGATGGCACATAAAAATTGGTAAGGGGAGAATAAATGGAAAGACAGGAAGCAATCATAAAATTGTCTGAATTATAGGCAAAGATCTGCGGATTTTAGCAAATTTGTATGATGTAACTGTGTTTAAAGAGGGAGGCGGTAAGAACAAAGGTTGGGTGGGTCAGGTCATCGAAAAACATTTAGGTTTACCTATCAATTCGTTACAAAGACCGAATGCTGGGTCGTGGGAATTGAAAATGTGTTCATTAAAATATCTAATGAATGGCAAGTTGACGATTAAAGAAACAATGGCGATCACTATGATTAAACCAGATGATGTTTTAGAAACTGATTTTAAGAGTAGTCATTTATATGCGAAATTAAGACGTATGGTAGTAGCTTCAAGGATTTGGGAAAGTAAACAAGAAGAAAGATCAATCCTATATAGTGTGACAACTTTTGATTTGGATGATCCAGAAGTTTATAATCAAGTCAAATCAGATTATGATTTAGTAAGGGAAACAATTCGGACTACAGGTTTCTCAGCCCTTACTGGCAAAATGGGTGTATACATCCAACCGAGAACAAAAGGCACGGGACATGGAAGTACATCAAGAGCATTTTATGCAAGAACATCTTTCCTGAAGAAGTTTATTTTTCCTGAATTTTCATAGGTTTATTCTAAGCAAAACAAAGAATAGACACTATATCAAATTAGATAGGAGTTTTGGAGATGGAAGAAATTAAAGAACTTCGCGTGTCAAATGATGCGATGGATGATCCTGAAGAGTTACGAACGCGGATGTCAGATGCGGGGTATCTCTTCTTCAAGAAACTACAAGACCCTGATAAACTCTTAGCGTTGCGGCGAGAGATGCTAACTACAATGCAAAATGGTGGATGGATCGTATCGGGTACTGATCCGATGGATGGTATTGCAGATATTTCTACGCAATGTACTGAAGGTGATTCTGAGTATACCGATGTATACCATGAAGTGTATAAACTTGAAGCCTTTCACCGTTCCGGACATTGGGATGAAGTCGTTGATATGATTGAAAAAATCATTGGTAGGGAAGTATTGCCGCATCCTCAGAAAATTGCGCGACTATGGTATCCGAAGTATACAGCACATACGACACCGATACATCAAGATTTCGTCCATTTTCAAGGTAATTTCCAGACCTACACGAGTTGGGCACCAGTTGGTGATTGCCCTATAGAGTTAGGAGGATTAGCAGTAATGCCCGGTTCTCATAAGGTGAATAAGGTTATGGAACACCACTTCTCACTTGGTGCTGGTGGTTTATGCGTTAACACGGACGAGTTGTCAGGTGAATGGCACTCTACAAATTATGAAATTGGGGATACACTGATTTTTCCTGCCCTGACAATCCATAAGGCATTACCAAATTTGACTGAAGATCGTTTACGGGTATCTCTTGACAACCGCTATCAAGCAGTTGACGACCCAATCGCAGAACATATGTTGGAACCGCATCTTAACATATTCAACTCGTTAAAATGGGATGATGTCTATAAGAATTGGGAATCGGACGAACTAAAGTATTATTGGAAAGACCTTGACCTTACAGTTATTCCCAGAGATTTTAGTTACAATAACAAAGGATTTGCAGAGGCATTAGAACTTGCGAAGGAAGGAGATGATGGGGCAGTATTACAATTGAACCGAATCATAAAGAGAGATCCAACTTCCGAAATGGCGCATAAAGCATCAGCAGTATTACAAGAAATAAATATGGAAGTTCCTGCAGATTGAAATCGTTATGAATTTTAGTAAAATTCGTAATTCCTTGGACACTTTGGTAGGTTCGGTTTCCTAACCGAACCATAGGTGTCAATTTAGTGATTCTTGTCTGTCTGAACCAGGATTTTCAGGATTTCAGGATTTGCAGGATTAGGAGTTGGTGAGTATATATTCTATTGCAAAGGATGAAGGGTTACCTTTGACAAAGGAACATTGGAAGATAAGTCTCTTATCCTGAAAATCCTTGTTCAGACCTAATACCTGTCGGAGTGGTTTTGCTCGCTTCGAAGAATGCGGGCGGGGAAACCCCGCCCCTACGAGAATGTCCGAGGCGCAATGAATTGCGCGACTACGAACGCGGTTCCTCCTTAAATTGACGCTTATGGTGAGTTGTAGAGAATGAACCCATAAGCGTCAATTTAGTGATTCTTGTCCGTTTGAATTGTTTGTTGTCTGAACCAGGATTTCCAGGATTTCAGGATTTGCAGGATTAGGAGTTGGTGAGTATATATTCTATTGCAAAGGATGAAGGGTTACCTTTGACAAAGGAACATTGGAAGACAAGCCTCTTATCCTGAAAATCCTTGTTC
>JAJDWI010000164.1 GCA_022825665.1 Candidatus Poribacteria bacterium | reverse complement strand
TGGCATGAGTGCGAAGTGCGATACCACTCTAAAAGTATATGGGATGCACACGACCGATACGAGACGTAAAAACCCGATCAACTGTTTGTGCATTCCACTAATTCTCATCAAACAGGCAGGCTTAGCTGCCTAAAGTGGAGCAGATGTAAGACGTAGTTCAGATCGGCTATCCGCGAGGAAACACAAGCCCCAACCTTTAGGTTGTGGGTACTATGACCAAACCCTTTGCAATATAGTTAAATATCAGATATAATTGAAAATAACACATAGACGCGGTATCAGAAGCACGAACCCTTCATATCCTGCCAAATGGAATCGTGTTAACCTCATCCGTGAAATATACGGTGTGCTACTACCGCCATAAATTATAGGTAATTTTATGCACGAAAAAAAAGACCATCGCAACCCCTTGCATAAGTTGATTGCATTATGTATTCTGATCTTGCTTTTCATTACAGCTCTTAATGTGATGCGGATGCTGGAGGATAATGGGAGCGAGTCATCTACCAATCGGGTTGATGTGAAAGAAACGCCTCCCACATCCAATACAGTTCATGCTAAGGAAACGCGTCCGAAATCTGTTAGAGATAGGAAGAGCCTTGATACCAGACGATGGCCCGATGGGTTTCAACTCTACAGATATTTATGGGTTGGTAATGCTGCTGTTTACGTGGCAGAGATGGATCGTGATGCAAGAAACCTAAGATTTGATGTGGAACTTGCCAACTCACAAATTATCGGACGTGAAACTGTCACCGGTGCAACGAGAAGACTTAAGAAAAACGGAATACAGTCGTTGGCAGGTGTTAACGGTAGTTTTGGTATCCGTAGTGATGGCTATGGACGTGGTGGTATGATCTTCAACCTTCACATACAGGATGGTGAACTTGTTAGCATTCCTAAATTGCTTGATAGATGGGGGTATTCTCCACCTTCACCGTGGGGTGAGACCAGTTTTGGGGTTACACCCGATGGTGAATATCTATTGGAAGCTGTTTACCTAAATGGAAAACTCCGCATCGGTGAAGAAACGCTTAAAATAGATGCGGTAAATCAAATCTGCGATTCGTTGTGTCCAGTAGTGCTATATACTCCTCGCTTTGGAAGAAGTACGTTAACACGCCGATGCTACGAATTCACACTCAAAGAGTTAACACTCCCACTCACCGGAAAATACACAAGCCGTTTTGTCGTAACTGCAGTTAATTCCCGTGGCAACAGTATAATCCCGTCAGATGGTGTTGTTCTCGCTATTGAGCCAAGTTTAGGATACAAATGGTACAGAAAGATCCCCAGGTCTACTACAGGTGAGTTGGAGATTGCACTCACACCAGAAAAATGGCAGACAGTTCAAGTAGGAATTGGTGGGAATCTAAGGCTATTACGAAATGGAGAAATTGAACCTGAGTTGATTGAGTTTTCGCGGACCAGAGGTGTTAGTGCCTACGGACATCGCAATGGTGCTCAGCGGCATCCACGAAGTGCTTTGGGTTTTAGCGACGATAAGCTCTTTTTGATTGTTGTTGATGGTAGACGACCCGGTCACAGTTTGGGAATGACTCTATATGATATGGCTTCTTTTTTTAGAGACATCGGTGTCAAGAATGCTATAAACTTTGATGGTGGTAGTTCCTCAGCATTGTGGGCATTAGGTGATATTGTAAATAGACCGGCACATGATTATGAACGACCAATCTTCAACGTAGCCCTGATTCGTAAAAAATAAAAATGATCAGATGAAACCACGATATGCTATCCTAATCATCTTGTTGTTAATCGCGTGTTCAAATAGGAATACTCCGCCAGCAGTCACTGAAGATTTTATATATAATTACTACAAACTCGCGAACCAAGAGACAGCACTTCAGTTAACATCTGGACTTGCTACAGAAAAATTGGAAGCAGAAATCATACGATTACAAGAGGTCAGAACACAAAACGATCCTGCCCCGGAAATGCCAAAGATAGAATATAAGCAAATTGGAAAAGAGACAGCAAATGAAGTTGAAAATGTGACGCACGTTCTATTCAACTATGAATTGACAATCAAAAATCGTGTGGGCACAACAACCCATATCCGCAATGTCGTGATTACGACTGAAAACATTGATGGTAAATGGAAGGTTATCAATTTTGATGAGTATTAACAGTTGTGCTTGTATGAGATAAGAGAAGGTGTCTATCCGAATTTAAGGAGATATTCGATGAAGGGAATTAGCTGACAATCCCACTGCTTTAGCTGTGGGTCCAATAAAGGTTGGTAGGTCCAATAAAGGTTGGTATTTGGAGGTATTTGTCGTATAATTATAAGACTGACTCAGTGGTAGTCAGTATATTGTCAGGGATCAGGTATGGCATACAAAACACATAAAATCACATTAGAACCAACTATCAAGCAAAGGCATTGGTTTAGCAGTCAATGCGGTTATGCGCGATTTGCATATAACCGAGCGTTAGCAGATTTTAAGACAGGCTTATCTCAAGACACCTTCCAATCTTGGCAAACTCTCAACAATAACTTTAATAAAACAAAGAAAAACTATGATTGGGTAAAAGCACAGGATCAGCGTGCGGCGTTATATGCTATCAGAAATCTTGGTCAAGGTATTGCGAATTGGGTAGCCAAACGTGCGAAGTTTCCGAAGTTTAAAAAACGTGGTGTTAGAGATTCTTATACCACAGACGAACAATCTGTGCGAGTAGAAGGCAAGCGTATCAAGCTGCCCAAAATTGGTTGGATCAAAATGCGTCAAGTCTTACGTTTTGTTG
>JAJDWI010000152.1 GCA_022825665.1 Candidatus Poribacteria bacterium | reverse complement strand
CTTTCTTATCTTTCGTCTTTCTAACAAGTGAAACAATCTTGGAATAACAACGCCCAGAAGCACGTGCAAGTGTATCTAATTGTTCAGTCTTTTCATGTTTCAATGTCTTTGTGATATACATCATGTTACCCTTTACCATCAGGATACCACTATGAAATGGTGTGGTGGCACTTCCAAGCGGAAGGTCATATCCACCACCATGATGATGGT
Organism: Candidatus Poribacteria bacterium; assembly: GCA_022825665.1. Classification (GTDB taxonomy): domain Bacteria; phylum Poribacteria; class WGA-4E; order WGA-4E; family WGA-3G; genus MSPOR6. The sequence continues at coordinate 3,139 of JAJDWI010000152.1, read as the reverse complement.
GGTAGCATACCACAATACACTAAAAGTCAAATCTTTTTGGCAGTGTTTCATCCCAAATCTAAAGAATTGGGCTTTCACACTGCAACGTTTGGTAAAAGGATTATCAATATACTTGTTCTTTCTTTTGTACTTGTCTTATTTCAAGTCCCCACACGTCCCAACCATCAACTTCTTTTCTGGCAAACAATTCAATTTTGCTCTGTTCAGGAAACATCTCATCAATACGTCGTCGCACCTCATCAGGTTTTTCGGAATGTCGAGTTCTTTTGGATTTGACAAGTTGTCGAATATTTCTCATACCTCTCGGTTGCGGAATAGTCCCGCGTTTAAACACGAGACACAATTCGCATTGGCTCATGGTATAAAAACCAGGATTTAGGCGGCACTTATCCCAAACAAAAGCGACTGTTGCCCAGCGAAACCCCCATGCTTTACCTAACATTATTGCTTGGTCAAGGTGAGGAGATGAACTCCACATAAACAAAAGACTATTTTGTGTACTAATAGCTGCAATATTCCATTTCACCATCTCATTTACAGAAATGGTTGGATAATGTCGTATTGCTCCGCCGCTGTCTTTTCCTTCTGCACCAGTGTGTTGCAGTTGTCCTTTGTAATCCCAAGGTGGGTCAGCGTAGAGTATCTGATATCGTTTTTTCGGAAACGGGGGGTGTAATACCATAGTAAGTTGACAGCAGTACCTATCATCCTAAACATCAGTACTCACTGTATTGTGAAGCCACACACAAATAACTTTGGACAATATCCAGTATTATATTGCTACTGCGCTTCAACACTAAGTCCTTCCTGAACGATGTCATTGTTTGCAACCAACATATCACGGTCAAAGATGAAATCACTACGTTTGCTGCCAAGTTTTTCACCTTCTGTTTGACGTTCACGGAAATATTGTGGCAGTGTCAGTCCAGTCATACGTATAGCGTCTTCAGGACAAGCTTCAACACAATATCCACAAAAAATACAACGTAGCATATTTATTTCAAAAACATCAGGATATTTTTCACGTTGATATCCTTCTTTGGTTGTCCATCCTTCTGGTGCCGGTGCTGCCTGAATTGTAATGCAGTCAGCAGGACAAGCAGTAGCACATAAGAAACAGGCGACACACTTTATTTCATCTTTTTCAGTGGTGGTCAATTTATGGATTCCGCGATATCGATCGTTTCGTTCATTGACACTTCTTGGATCTTCTGGATACTGTACCGTTAACTTCTTTTTGGGAATATGTTTTAATGTTGTCAACATTCCCTTAATCAACGCTGGGATATAGAGTCTATCCCAAAATGACATCTCTTCGCTAACTTTCATAAACGAATTTCCTTTCTGATATGATATTTTCAATCAAGATTGTTTAAGTAGATATGTTGGCAACTGTATAGTTTGGTGCTTCCTCTGTAATATCAATATCGTGTGGATGGCTTTCTCTATAACCGCTACTTGACATACGGACAAATTGAACATCGTTCCGTAAGGATTCAATATCGGGTGTACCGCAATATCCCATAGCAGACCTAATTCCACCGACCAACTGATAGACAAAATTGCTAAGTTTCCCCTTATGCGGAACGCGTCCTTCAATTCCGCGTGGGACGAGTTTTGCCAGATCTTCGTCACCCATTTGTTCGCCAAGTTCAATGTTTCGTTTTCGCAGTGCACCTAACGAACCCATACCACGATGAATTTTATATGTTCTACCTTGATAAATGACTGTGGAACCTGGACTTTCATCCGTCCCAGCGAGTAGACTTCCAATCATCACAGAACTTGCCCCAGCACCAATCGCTTTAGCAATATCACCAGAATACCGGATACCACCATCAGCAATAATAGGAACACCTGCTTTATCTGCCTCTTGGGCACAATCATATATGGCGGTAATTTGGGGGATACTGACACCCGCGATAACCCGTGTTGTGCAGATAGACCCGGGTCCGACTCCTACCTTCACAGCATCTGCCCCAGCATCAATCAAACTCTTCGTTGCCTCTGGTGTGACAACATTACCAGCGATCAATTCAAGGTTAGGGAAATGGGTATTTATATATTCTGTTGCTCTTATTACATTTTTGGAATGTCCATGTGCAGTATCCAACACAAGCACATCTACACCTGCATCTACCAGCATACCCACATCTTCTAAAGATGTTGATGGTACAACTGCTGCTCCAACACGGAGTCTACCTGTTTCATCTTTACAAGCTTGTGGAAACATTTGCACCTTATCAATATCTTTAATGGTAATCAATCCACATAATTTGAGATCTTCGTCAACAATCGGTAGTTTTTCCTTCCGATGTTCGTGGAGTACCCTTTTTGCTTTATCAAGCGTAATTCCGGGGGATGCTGTAATTAACTGATCTACAGGGGTCATTCGTGCAGTAACGGGTAGATCAAGATTTTCTTCGTATTTTAAGTCTCTGTTGGTAATAAGTCCGACAAGGTATCCGTCGTCAGTCACGATCGGCACACCGCCAATCCGGTACCTGGCAGTGATTTCATGTGCTTCCCGTATCGTTTTATCTTGCGTCAATGTAATGGGAGCACTTATCATACCGCTTTCGGAACGTTTTACGCGATCAACTTCAGATACCTGTTCTTCAATAGAGCAGTTGTAATGGATTATACCGATTCCACCTTCACGTGCAATTGCAATAGCAAGCGTAGATTCGGTGACAGTGTCCATTGGTGCACTACAGATAGGGATATTTAACCGAAGGTTTCGTGTTAACTGGGTACTTGTTTCCACGTCATCCGGAAGGATGCTGGATTCCGCGGGAATGAGCAAAACATCGTCAAAAGTTAACCCTTCTTTTGCAAACTTCGGGGGGAATTCATCGGAAATTTTGGTGTCCATCGGAACCATCTCCTTTTTCATGCAGAGTTAGGTGGGTAAAAAGGCTCGTGAATGTAGTCCTAAAAACACGTGTAACCAACTGTAATATATTATAGCATATTTACACTTTTATGTCAAAATATTTTCAGGGTTATTTAGTTTTAAAAACACTCAATTATCAAGTTAACTGCGAGTAAAGGTTTTGAAGCATAATATTTTATCTTATCAGCTATACTTGTAACTCCAGCAAATCGGAATACTGCTAATGCGGTATTTCGTAATGCA
>JAJDWI010000167.1 GCA_022825665.1 Candidatus Poribacteria bacterium | reverse complement strand
CTTTCTTATCTTTCGTCTTTCTAACAAGTGAAACAATCTTGGAATAACAACGCCCAGAAGCACGTGCAAGTGTATCTAATTGTTCAGTCTTTTCATGTTTCAATGTCTTTGTGATATACATCATGTTACCCTTTACCATCATGATACCACTATGAAATGGGGTGGTGGCACTTCCAAGCGGAAGGTCATATCCACCACCATGATATGATGGTGGTAGCATACCACAATACACACTAAAAGTCAAATCTTTTTGGCAGTGTTTCATCCCAAATCTAAAGAATTGGGCTTTCACACTGCAACGTTTGGTAAGAGGCGCAATGAATTGCGCGACTACGAACGCGTTTTTTGTTAATGAGAAGTTATTATTTAGAAATGGTATTATTGGTAAGCTAAATGATTTGGTTCATTACCGTTGTTCTATTGTCAAATGTCAACACCTTATGCTAAAATACGTTCAAGTGTAGAAAATCCACTTCTTCGTTGGAGGATTATATGAAGATTGATAAGATTGAGTCGTTTTTTATTGGAAACGGTTATGTGGTTCGGATTTGGACAGATACGGGTTTAAGTGGCGTTGGACAGACGGCATGTTGGGGATATCCAGAAGCGGTAGATAAGATTGTCAATACCTTTGAGAAGTATCTCATTGGACAAAATCCGTTACGTATTGAACATCATTGGCAATATCTCTACAGAATGGGTCCCTTTAAAGGCACAGCATTGAGTGGTGCTATAAGTGCAGTGGATATTGCCTTGTGGGATATCAAGGGGAAACATTTTGCCGTGCCTGTATGGGAGTTGTTGGGTGGTAATTGTCGAGATAAAATTCGGCTACATCTGCTTGGTGGTGGAGGCACGCCAGAAACGATGTTTGAGGCTGCAAAAGCTGCTGTTGCAGAAGGGTTCACTGCTCTCAAGTTTGATCCATTGGTAGGGAATTTTCAGGATATGGCAGTAGACAGATTGGTGAAAACAGCACGCGACATTGTCGCTGCAGCGCGAGAAGGTGGTGGACCTGATCTCGACCTTATTGTTGAAGTGCATCGTAAACTAACACCGATGAACAGTATTGTGCTTGAGTCTGCATTGGTACCCTTTAATCTATATTTCATTGAAGATCCAATTCAGATAGATACGATTACAACACAAGCGGAATTAGCGAAGCGGATGATAACTCCTCTCGCTTTGGGTGAACGCAATGTTAGCATCTGGGAATTCCGTGAACTCCTGGAAGTGGGAGGACCACAATATGTTCGTCCAGATGTCGGTTTAGCAGGTGGGTTGACACACTGTAAGAAGATTGCTGCGATTGCAGAATCGTATCATAGTGCGGTTGTCACTCACAACTTTTTGGGTCCACTGATTACCGCTGCGTCTTTACATTTAGATGCAAGTATACCGAATTTTGTCACACAAGAATATACCAAAGGTGATGAATCGGATGCTTTTGCTGTCTACAAAGTTGCATATCAACGTGAAGGTGGTTACATTCCAATACCAGAAGTTCCCGGGTTAGGTGTCGAACTTGATGATAGTCTTATAGAGGAGACACCGTTTCGTCCTATGAATACTGGCTCAACACCTTTGCGTGAGGATGGGTCAGTTGCGTATGCCGTATAAGTCATAAGATTTGTAAGATACTAATCTAAATGTAACTATAGTTTGGACAGTTTTGAGATTACTCATATAGTCTGTTGCGAAAAACGTCTAACCTTCAAACAAGTTATAAGCATACACCTTTCGCCCCGCTGGGGCTCTTGTTTGGTGAGGTATACGTTACTATACACATTCCGCCTCGCTGGGGCTGCTCTCTATTACTTCCGATATATGTTTTCAGTGAGTTACAATGACAGGAAAAACTGAATAAAAATGGAAAAACACCTGAAAACCCTATAAGCAAGGAACATAAATTGTCCAAACTATAGTAAATGTAAGAGGCGCAATGAATTGCGCGACTACGAACGCGTTTTTTGTTAATGAGAAGTTATTATTTAGAAATGGTATAGCATAAAGATAAACAAACAGATTCCAAATCAGAGGAGTTTGAGATGAATGCTGATGAGAAATATCTATTTGATCTGAACGGTTATATTATCATAAAAGATGTGTTGTCACCTGAAGAGGTAGCATTAGCAAACGAGGCAATTGACAAACATAGTGAACAGATGCGTTTGCGTCCACGTGAACAGACACTTGATGGTGGGTCAGAAGAATTGAGGGGAGAACAGGGCAGAGGTGAACTCGGTGGGATGCTTGGATGGGAAGAACCTTGGTGTAACCCGTTCCGGCACATGCTCGCACACCCGACACTTGTACCGTATCTCAATGTAATATTAGGTAAGGGTTTCCGAATGGATCATCAGATGTTCCTGCTATCTATGGACAAAGGTGCGGAAGGTTTTATTTTTCACGGATCATCCGGTCCTGGGTTTGATCCTAATCAATACTATATTTTTCGTGATGGACGGATGCATAACGGTTTGACTGTGGTAACTTTTCAACTCACTGATGTGCCGCCCGGTGCTGGTGGACTTATTGTGATACCGGGAAGTCATAAAAGCAATTTTCCATGCCCACAAGAGATGCGTCTTTACCAGAAACACCAGGAGCACATTCGTCAACTCGTTTGTAATGCTGGAGATGTGATTATTTTCTCTGAAGCTACAACACATGGAACGCTTCCGTGGACAGCAGACCATCCGAGACGTTCAATTTTGACACGTTACACTGCAGGTAATATGGCTTATGTTCCTGCTTATGAAATACCTGAATGGGCAAATGAAAGACAACGAGCAGTAATGGAGCCTCCGTATCATTCCCGATTAAATCGTCCAATGTTGGATGCGTAACATGAAATGGTAGGTTTTACAGTTCTGTAGGAGTAATCTCTGAAGCGCGCCCAAACATAATGATAGTCGGGAATCGGAGTTTCCTCCTACTATTTATACTATAAGGAATACAATGATGTCATCATCAACAAGTGCTATTTTTGGACTGATTTTTTTGGGCTTAGCGAATGCTTCAGTTTTTTTAATGTTTAAACTATGGGGATACCCCTTTAATAAGGAAACACATAAGAGTGAGGCACCGCGATCATTGACAATTTTGCATCGCTGCCTCGGTTATGCGTATGCATTACTCTATATCTTTATGATGTGGCACATGGTGCCGCGTTTATGGAGTTATCAGATTGAATTACCTCCGCGTACTGTCGCACATTTAATGCTCGGAATTACCATCGGAGTGTTGATTTTGGTGAAGGTAGCCATCCTTCGGTTTTTTCGACATTTTGAGGAATCAATGCCCTATATCGGAGTATCTTTACTGATATGCACTTATCTTTTGATTGGGTTGTCAGTACCATTTTCATTCCATGAAACTATCCTAAGTTCTCAAACACGCGCATTTAGCGAGGAAGGGATCGCAAGGACACGCAAGTTGTTAGATACTGCAGAGTTACCAATGGAAGCACCGCTTGATCAACTCGCCTCAAAACGAAAACTACGGGAAGGTCAACATGTTTTGCAGCGAAAATGTGTTGTCTGTCATGATTTACGCACAATTCTTGCTAAACCGCGCACTCCACCAGATTGGGTTCGCTTAGTTCACCGCATGGCGATAAAACCGGTTATTGGTGAACCGATCACCGAACAAGAGGAATGGAGTGTATCAACATATCTGATTGCAATTACTCCCGATATCAAGACAGCAGTCAAACAGCAACGACAAGAGAAAATGCGGACAGATGAAGCAAAGGCTGCTATTGAAATTGCATCTACTGTAATGGAGGATGGTCCGATAAATGTAGGCACTGCGGTTAGTTACAATGAAACTGAGGCAAAAGCATTATTTGAGAATAAATGTTCACAATGCCACCCTTTTGAAGATGTAATAGATTATCCGCCTACATCAAAAGAGGAAACAGTTGAGATCATAAATCGTATGATTGACATTGGACTCTATCTTGAAGAGGAAGAGATTGAGACGATTGCACGTTATATAAATGAAAATATACTTGAAGAATAATCAGTATGGAACATAAAGATATATTATGGGGATAAAAAATGAAGACCTTTACACTTTCAACAGAACATCGTATTGAAAAACCTATTGCTGAGGTATTTGCATTTTTTTCAGATGCACATAATCTAACAGAAATTACACCACCATGGCTTCATTTTGTGGTGCTAACACCGCGTCCGATTGAAATGGAAGTTGGCACACTTATAGATTATCGCTTGAAACTCCGTGGTATTCCTGTTCGATGGCAGAGCGAGATAACAGAATGGGACCCTCCACATTATTTTGCTGATGAACAACGCAGGGGTCCCTATCGATGCTGGATTCATCAACATAAGTTCGTTGAATCTGATGAGGGCACACTTGTCCAGGACGAGGTGGAATATGCTGTGTTGGGAGGACAATTGATTAATAAACTATTTGTTCGTCCTGACATAGAGAAGATTTTTGAATATAGATCATCTAAACTACAGGAATTGTTAAAATAGCTGAGGATTTTACCTTACAATGAAGGAATCTTTGTGTTTGCTATTACTTGATTGAACCAACACCGGTTCGGTTAGGAAACCGAACCTACCAGTGAGTGTGAACATATTTTTGGATTTCACTATAAATTGAAACTACGGGCGAGGCGACCTCGCCCCTACGATAATGTCCGAGGTGCAATGAATTGCGCGACTACAAACGCGTTTTTTGTTAAAGAGAAGTAATTATTTAGAAATGGTGTAAGAAAAACTGGGGCAGAACATAGAGTACCATCTAACAATCGGATTTATGAGATACGCTATACTTGCTTATTCCTTATACTCTGAGCGGTCTGTGTTACCACCGTATTTCAATGCATAGACCATTAGGTTTGTCATAAACCGATATACATCAGTGGAGCGACGATTACGAAGTGCTGTTCTGGATTCTATCTCCGCTGTTTCCATTGCACAGAGATAATCTTTTCTATTGAAAATAACACCTAACCTGTTAGTTGTCCGTAGGACACCTTTTGTATCTTTGTATGTGAGATTAGGTGATTGCCTTGCACCTGGTGTGCGTGGTACATATATACCACGTTGGAATTTGTATTTTGTTGGACGTGCTTTATTTTCACTTTCCCAAAATACTTCGCCACCTTCAGGTGGTTTATCCAGTTCGTAGTAAATATTGTATAATTCGTGATCATGGGTTAGTTTTTCTAAACGATGCTCAGGAAATATCTGGTTCAGTTCCCGTTCAATAAGTCCGGAGAAACCTGCTTTTAATCCACAATCATCAAAAAATAGGGTGCCACCCCTTTCAAGTACATATCTTCGCAGTGCAGCACGTTCCTCGTCTGAGAAACCTTCTTTTCTTTTTTCACCGCGCATCAGGTTTCGGTTGGTTGTCATTTCCTTTTCATGTCCAGTCATAATGATGAGCGGCGCGTTCATTATTTCTTCGTCAGTCATTCTTAGAGCACCACCTGCGAAACTCATATCAGCACGTACTGGCGTGTTTTCTTTAAGCCACTTAATCAGAGATGGAATTGCAGTCGGGTCTTGCCACCAATCACTGAGTGAATGCTTTAGTCGAATTACACGTATATGTGCCTGTAGGTCTGAACCTGTTCCTTTTATGATACCACCTAATTTATCACCAATTTCATCTTGCAGTGTTGGCAGTCTGCCGTATCCTTCACCTAAATCGGCATATCCCGAACCTGTCCCTGTACCTTTCGTAAAATTACCGATTCCTGAACTTCCCTTCCCACGAGGGGCAATTCCTGCTGAACCGCTACTGCCTTTACTTCTTACGGGTGAGAGACTCTCAATAGGACCATCACCCCCACTTAATTTCGGTCCGTCAAGTTTAGAACTATTCAATATGCTTTCTGGTGATGGTGCCAGTCTGGTAACATTTTGTATCATGGATGGGGCATCTAAAGGTATTTCATTCTGAACAGGAGTAACAGGGTTAACAGGCGTAGGGACTCTTTCTGAACTTGATATACCTTTGAAACCGGTTGTTGCGATTTTACGTTCCACATTTGGTAATGGTTTTGGTTTTGGTTTTGGTATATCTTTCCTAATCTGCCGTTGGTCTAATGATGTATTCACAAAATCCACATACATTCTATCTTCGCTATCAAGTATGAGAGGTTTTAACAACCATATTCCTAACACAATAATCGCAATGCAATGAATGACAAGTGATATTAATAATGCTTGCATCTGTCGCTTTTTTCTATTTACTCCTCGGATTTTATTTCTCATTTTTCTCTCCTGATAGGTATGGTGAAGCGTGCTACTAAAATGTATATTAACTGTATACAGAGCGACAAGGTTTGGATTGTTTAGGATATTTTGTCCTATTTTAACATAATAATATCTTTCTATTCAAGATGATAATATTGCTGATTGTAATACCGATTCTAATAAATAAAACCACATTTTGAGATTTTAATAAATCCAAATGTCCGAGGCGCAATGAATTGCGCGACTACGAACGCGTGCTTTGTTAATGAGAAGTTATTATTTATAGTGAACTTTAGAATTAACAGGACATTTTGAGTTGTGAATCAACGCCAAATGCGCTTGGCATTCTGCATGATTTGGCGGGAGGGAACTCCGATTCCCGACTATCAGTCCGTTCTGTCGCGATTCGGAGATCGCTCCTACAGAAATGTGTCTCTTTAATTTCAATGTTCACTATAAATGTAAGAGGCGCAATGAATTGCGCGACTACGAACGCGTGCTTTTAATCAGAAGTTATTATTTAGAAATGGTATAGTATTCAAAATGAGATTATTGACAATGATTTTACTCAAAGATTGGTTAATGAATCTGCGTAACAACTATAGGTAGCGTCATCGAAGAGAACAAACTGAATATTGGTGGGAACTGTTACACCACTTACCACTAAGTCACGTATTGTCTGTAGTGCTTCAGTTGCTGCTTTTTCTGTTGGATAGCCGTAGACACCTGTACTGATTGATGGAAATGCAATTGATTTTACGTCATTTTCTACTGCTAACTGAAGACTTTCTCTGTAGCAACTTGCGAGTAGTGCAGCCTCACCTGAATTGCCTCCGTGCCACACAGGACCGACGGTATGGATGATGTATTGTGCGGGTAAATTTCCTCCAGTGGTAATAACTGCTTTGCCAGTTGGACAACCGCCTTGCTGTGCACGGATAACGTCGCATGCCTTGGTAACAGCATCACCGCCAGCGCGACGAATAGCACCATCAACGCCACCCCCTCCAATAAGTTTTTCGTTTGCTGCATTAACAACAGCATCAACTTCTGCTTTTGTTATATCGCCTTGAATAAGTTCTATAGTAGTCTGTTCAATCTGTTTCTGCATGAGGACTGCTCCTTGCTTTGTATCGTTTAATGTTAATATCTACGTTGTATGAATCCTGCACGTGTCATATCATGTGTAACTACAGTATCAACTGCAGCATCTGTGCGTATACGGAGATATCCGACACCTTTTCTTGTGCAAAAGCGTTGTAAGTTATCACAAAATTCCTTTTGACGATTTCGGTATTGTGCGATAGTTTCTTCGTTGATCGTGATTCCCTTTGTTTCACCGGTTTCAACATCTTCCAATTGCCAATCTCCAGTAGGCGGTGGATCAGTTTCTTCAATGCTTTGAATGTGAACAAACATCAAGGCAAATCCACGACCTAATAACGAATTAATACCGTCGGTGTATCCTTCTGAGTCCAAAAAGTCACTGAGTACGATTACAACCCCGGCTTGTGGTTGGTGAGTAGCCAGGTGTTTGAAAGACTCTGTCAAACGGGTTGTGCCACTTGTTTCAATAGTCATTAGTGCCCTTTGGAGACGCGGGAACTGTGATTTGCCGTAAGTAGATGGTAAGACTGGATATAGTCGTTCTGCTAATGTATATAATGCTACCCGATCCGAATTTACCAATGAAATATACCCTAACGATGCGGCGAGTTGTTTTGCGTAATCCAACTTTGTCGGTTCGCCAAACTGCATTGAGTTGCTTGTATCAATTAGAATAGAGATCGGTAATTCTTCATCCGCTTGGAATAGTTTGATAAACAACTTTTCCGAACGCGCGTAGATATTCCAGTCCAAATATCGGAGATCATCTCCATGTTCGTAGAGACGGTAATCCGAAAATTCCACACCTGGACCGCGATTGAGACTTCTGCGGTCACCTTTGAATTTCCCACGAAACGGCTGTGTACAACGAATTCGGAATTGCTCAAGTTGTGTGAGAAATTCAGGATTTAGCATGGTACTATTTCAAAATCAACATCTTCCGAGTTGCATTGAATTTTCCTGCTGTTAAGGTGTAGAAGTAGATTCCACTTGCAACAGGTTCACCTACTTCATCTTTACCATCCCAATGTGCTGCACGTTGTCGTGTCTTATATACTCCTTCGGACTGATGCCCTAATGGTAATATACGCACGACTGTGCCGGTTGCAGAATGGATCGTCAAAGTAACATCTGATGGATCCGCGAGTTGATAAGGTATCCAAGTCTCAGGATTGAACGGATTTGGAAAATTTGCGAACAGTTCAGTTTTCTTTGCTGGTATCTCTGTTGGTTTTTCTGACACCAGAGACTGATATATTTTCTCCAAATTCGAAATACCTTTTTGAAATTCTATTGAACCATCGTATTCTGTCCAAGCAAGTGTTATCCATTCTTGAACTAATGCAGGAGAAAGTGGCGCAGCAGGAACATTCTTTAACTGTTCGTCTATATGTTGTGCTACACTGATGAGATCTCTGATGTCAACAACTTCATCGTTATTTATATCAACAAGTGAACCACCGGGTTTGAGAATTCCAAATGACCGTGCTACCTGGATCATATCAAGGATATCCACTTTTCCGTCACCATTTACATCTGCTGGATGTTGTTCTGGTATATGATAATTCGGAAGACGTACATCGAATTCTGCAGCGGGATCAAGTCCAAAAAAGCCTGACCACCAGCCCTTACCCTCGTAGATCGCAACTAACAAGATATTTTCTCCTTTTTTTAATACAACACCAACAGTATCTTGATAATCGTCAGCGTCTCGATCTACAGCCATTTCATATACTAATTCACCGTTTAGCCATACCTTTACAGCATCACCACTGCCAATATACATAGTTGAAGGTTGTTCCCTCGGAGAATCCAAAATGATTGAACCGTATGCTACATGATGATTTATATCATCTATTCCAAGTCCTATCTCGTTTACAAGTTCATTGATGTTATTGCCTCCGCTTCGTGAGAGGCTACCAATTTTCCACGTCTTTTTCCCAACGGAATCACCTTCAACGGCACCTTGAGTCGCAATCATATCTTCAGTTACTTTGCCACCGCTTGCCTGTTCCAGAAAATCTGTGTCAGAATCTGCCGCTTCTGACCCGGATAGTTCTCCAGTCGGGGCAATCACCCATAGCCACGGTCCCCTTATTTTAGGAGCATCAACTATGAATCCGGGATTGTTGTTGCGTAAGATAATTGCTCCTCTACGAATTGCTGCATTCAAAGGTAAAAAATCTAAGATGTCATTATTTTCAAGATTGATAAATGTCAAATTGTGCAATGCTGCAAGTGCTTCTACATCTGATATTTCGTTTTGATTTAAACTTAAACGTCTCAATCCTGTTAAGCTTGCTAATATAGTGATATCCGTAATGTCATTATTGGAAAGATGCAACTCTCTCAAACCTATTAATCCCTCTAACGGAGTAAGGTCCGATATTTCTCCGTTATTAACTGTAATAACTTGTAGTTTAGGTAAACTTGCTAAGGGTTTGAGATCTAATATACGTGTTCCCGATGAGCTGAAACTTCTCAAACTAATTAATTTATCCAGTGGTGATAGATCAGCAGGAGGGTTGTTGTTCATCGTTATTACTTCCAATCTTATTAAACCAGAGAGTGGAGTTAGGTTGTTAATGACATTATTCGAGATATTTAGAACTTCCAGATTAATTAAACCTGATAAAGGTTGGAGATTAGATATGGAATTATTATCTATCGTTAGAACTGCCAAAGTGATTTTTCCATCCAGAGGAGCAACATCAATAATAGCATTTCCTCCCAAATGAACATCAGTCAGTTGTTTCAATTCTGTCAGTTCCGATAGATCATTAATCACATTATTACGAAGATCAAGATCTTGCAGGTTTGTGGCAAAGGAAAGTCCTGTTAGATCGGTAATCTCTCTATCACGTGCTTCAAGGTTCACTAAGGTTTCCATATCTTCCTTAGTAATCACAACACCTTGTTGTTTGTTGAGTGTGTCAGCAATTGCGTCTCTCAAATTCGGGTCAGGTATGTTAACGGTTTGTGCTGATGTAACCAACGGAATGGTGAAAAGCACCACCCAAAATGTAAATATACATGTCAATAATTTCATTCGTAGCATACATCTTCTCCTGTTATAAAATAGGCGCGCTTTAGCAGCGCGCCCTGAAATTATTTCATTAGTAACATTTTACGGGTAGCAGTGAAATCACCCGCCGTGAATGTATAGAAATAGATACCACTCGCAACAGATTCACCAATATCGTTTTTGCCGTTCCAATAGACTGCACGACCACGACTCTGGTAAATACCAACTGTCTGATGTCCTAACATCAACGTCCGGACCACTATTCCGTTCGCAGCATAGATAGTCAAAGTAACATCCGCGGGTTCAGCAAGATGGTACGGTATCCAAGTTTCTGGATTGAATGGATTCGGATAGTTCGTCAACAACTTTGTTTTCTTTGGTACTGTGATGCTCTCCAAAAGTTTTTGGAGATTTGCTATGCCTTGCTTGAAAGCAATAGAACCGTCATCTTCAACCTGTGCCTCTTGTATCCATGTCTGTATCATTGCAGGTGTTAGTTCCTCACTACCTGAAACGACAGATGCAGATGCAGGAGCAGATACAGATGATTCACCGAAGTTCTGTGCAACAGTTATCAAGTCCAAGATGTTTATTTCCCCATCACCATTTACGTCGGCATGGGAATTCACCTGCGCATCAGAACCTATGGCTTGACCAACTATAATTAGATCCAAAACATTAATCTTTCCATCCTGATTTAAATCCCACGGCGGGTGGGTAGGTTCCTCGCCCTCCACAGTAATTATATATTCAGGCGGAATAGAAGGAATAGGGTTACCGAAACTAGAACCTGCCAAAAAGTTTTCCAATGTTAATAGACACTCACCGGGTCCGATAACATTGAAACTCACCGAGTACAACGTGCCTTTACCATTGACCCCGCTGGAAAATCGTGTTACCTTAATACCAGTGATTTTTCCGTTTTCGTTATCAATTGTACCACCACTAAAATGGGTTTCTGTGTCCTCTGGCTTTAAGAAATCACCCTCACTTACCTCAACTGCTTCAAGTACGTCAGGATTAAACACAAGGTCTGCTTGCCAACCGGTTAAATTTCGCACGTTTTCTGTTTTCAATTCCAAAGTAAACGTATCCCCAATTTCAAAACTTGTAGCATCTGTGTCAAATAAGAACCTGGTGCCTGCTCGGAACAAATCATATTCAGTGTCAAGGGCAAAACCAAAATGACCGCTAAAACTACCATGTCCGTGATTGTCAAGGGCAACTAACAATACGTTTTGTCCTTGTTCCAACGTGACATTGAAAAAATCTTCAAAATCGTTTGCACCACGGTTAACGAAGGCTTGATGAACCAACTCACCGTCTAGCCAGACCTTGACAGAATCACTGCTACCGACGAACATTGATGTTTGCTGTTCTCGAGGAGAATCTATGATGACAGAACCGTAAACGATATGGTCATATATTTCTTCCCCTGTTCCCCAACCGAGTGATTCCGTCATTTCATTGATGTTATTTCCACCAAATCCAAGCGAGTGCCATGTCCATGTGCTTTCCCCGACAGCTTTTCCTGCTACCGGACCATTGGTGGAGACCTTTATTTCCGTCGCTGCACCACCAGTTGCGCGTGCGAGAAAATCTGTACGTGAATCCAATCGTGTTCCCGGAACTATTGCCCATAACCACGGTCCGTTTATCTTTGGTCCGCCAGTTGGGAAGCCGGGATTCCCGACCATTCGCACAAATGTGTCATCGGATAAACTATCTAAAGAGGTAAAGTCGGATATAGCATTGTTGCGAAGATCTAACCGTTCCAAGTTACTTAAATTGCTTAGGGCGGACACGTCTGAGATAACATTGTTTTCAAGGTACAAGAGATTCAATCTTGTTAACCCCGCAAGCGGTGTTACATCTGAAATCAAATTTGCATCAAGATTCAGAATTGTCAAATTTGTAAGATTTTGCAACGGGGTTAGATCTGTGATAGCGTTGTTTACTAATTCTAACCATTCCAACTGCGTTAATTCTGATATTTCGGAAAGGTCAGAAATAGTGCAGCCATGGATTTCCAACCGTCTTAAATGCTTCAATTCTTTCAGAGCAGGCATCTCCGTGATATTTCTATCGTTTCCGTATTCTATCCACCGTAGCCTTGGTAAGGATGCCAACGTAGAAAAATCTGATACAGGTGTACGCCAAGCATCAATCCTCTCTAAACTTGTTAAGTCCACAAGCGGCGAAACATCGGTTACAGGATTACCTGAGATTCCTACACCTTGTAATTTAGTTAATTTCCGTAATGGTGATAAATCGGTTATCTGATTCTGCTCAAGTCCTAACCAATCCACTCTGGTTAAGTTTTCAAGAGGAGTAATGTCTGTTATTTGGTTTCCCCGTAATTTGATGTTGTTCAGTCGAGTTAGATTCCTCAATGGTGATAAATCTGTGATTGAATTGCGACGAAATTCTATCCGTTCAAGTTGGGTGGCAAACTCAAGTCCCCTTAAATTACTAATCTCTTGATCATCCGCTACAATAATCCTCAACCTTTCCATATCTGTTGGTGTAATTGTAGCATCGGGAGCCATGTTGAGGGTTCGTTTAATTGCGTTACTGAGGTTCGAGTCAGGAATAATGACCACACCACTGATAGGATCGTCTCGGTCACCTGGATCAGGTAGGAGGACATCATCATATATCGTAGAAACCACTTTAGCGAAACCTGCTGTCCATGCCTCCCGATCCATCCGTCCGTTTTCAACTGTTAACGGTATCAGGTGTTGTAAACGTGTATCACTACGAATCTTTTCAAGGAAGTCTGCTGTTTGAAATCCAACAGCGGCTGCAGCGTGTGCTGCATCAACGGGTCCCTGAAACACTTCATGGAAACGATGCACTGGTTCAATATCTTTAATGTTTCCACCTGTCTTTTCAAGTGCCACCCTATAAAGCTCGGTATCTTGATTTACAAGTTCATCCATCACATCTTTTTCCACATACAGGCGTAACGCATGGTCTCTACCAGGTAGGTTTGCATTCGCTTCAAGGACGCCACGCACCGTATCTTCAAACGTCTTCATCCCTTCTGTATGACACCCGATACAAGAAAGTCCATTGCGTACAGCAGGATCGTTCGCAGCAGGATTTGAAACAATTTCCGTTGGTGCGACATCAAGTCTGTTACCGTTAGCATCTACAAGAAAATATGCCTGCAAACCGTTCGGCAGGTTAAAGATAATTTCACCACCATCGTGTGTAAAGGTAAGTGGATAGTTAAAGATATTTTGCGTCCCGACAACTCCAGCAAAATCGTAGCTTTTCCAATACGCTCCGTGATCAGATGTGTGACGCTCAACAACCCTATTGTGCCGTGAAACGCCGGAAGCTTTGCCATCGAATCCCGCCCGCCAGACGCGAATACCGGGTGCTGTCTGTAGATTCGCTGCAACATCCACACCGAGTTCTGCCTCCAACGCCCGGTCTGATTCTGGGAGCCCAAGAATGTCGTTGTAAAGTGGAGGTAAGGAGGCAGTCGCAAGAAACCAATCCACATGCACGAACGGAACACTACATTCCATTATTTCACGTAAATTTGTCAGTTTTCTAAGCAGTCCTGTCTCTGTTTCTAAAGTTAAATTAAGGCTATAGGGATATACTTCTTCAATCTGCGTCCATCTATTAGTGCCTTGTTCCCATAGGTAGGGGCGCAGATCAATGTAAAAAATTGTTTCTTCAGTATCAATCGGTTCCGGATTGACAACATTAGACCCCCAGGAAAGACTGTTCACAAGTTTTGAAAGGGCATTCTGATAGTCAACGAGTGTCTCTGCAAATTCACCTGCATTATAGAGATGTGTCAATGTAAAATACCGCGCATAGGGACGGTCAAACGGAGCAAGCCTATCCAAATGCTGCTGTATGGAATCGAGCATTGATTCAGTCGTAATGAAGTTACGATCTAAAATTGGGACAACATTCCAATCTGGTGCCCCTGCCAAAATCCATTGACGTATTGTCTCAATTTGCTCTTGTGGCAATGGATCACTGTTGAATGGCATTTGGAGACCGTTTTCGGTAGGTCCAAGTAAACGTTTATAGAGTTCAGAATTAAGCGGATATCCCGGAATAACGTGCCCATCATTGATTACCGCAGGATATTCCATAAGAAGTTGTTCCGTGTAGGAACCCCCTTCCCCGTGACAATCATTGCAGCTATTCTCAAAGATAGCATACGCTTCTTGTGCAATATTCTGTGCCTCTATATTTTGATAGCTTAATAATAGCAATAATAGACAGTTGACTATGATGACATTCTTCAAAATTTTCATTTTATTTCCTTTATAATGTTCAGATACATATACCTTAAGTTGATACCTACCGTTACTTACAATAGCCATATTAAGACAACAATAATAAAATGCCAAACACACTAATGCTTTTGTCTAAATATATTATATTTCAAATGTTTCTATAGGTCAATCAAATTATAAGATTAAGATATTTTCATTTTTCTGTAGCAATTGAGTTATCAACAATAATAACATTGGTAGAAGTAGTCTCCTACTTGGACATCGTTGAATAGTCCTGTTAACTTACTTATTTTTTTATTAACATTTTCCTTGTAGCGGTGAAATTTCCTGCTATTAGTGTATAGAAATACACACCACTTGCAACAGTTTCACCTATATTGTTTTTACCATCCCAATATACCGCACTACTGCGGGTTTGATAGATACCTGCCTCTTGATAACCTAATACGAAGTTTTTCACATTATTACCGTTCACATCATAGATTGTCAAAGTTACATTTGCAGGATTCAGGAGTTGATAAGGTATCCATGTCTCTGGATTAAACGGATTCGGATAGTTGGGAAGAAGCTCTGTTTTCTTAGGAATCGTAGAGTTAAGCAATTTTTGTAGGTTTGCTATACCTTTAAGGAAGGCAATAGAACCGTCATCTTCCATCTGTGCATACGTGATCCATGTGCGTATCGTTGCGGACAATTCTGTGTAGTTTACATCTGCGATAGCAGAATCATTATTACCGTTAGCAATCTGACCAGGGGCGGAAGCTGTTGAATCGCTTATGTGTTGTGCGACAATGATAAGGTCAAAGATACCAATCGTTCCATCTTCGTTCACGTCAGACTGTGGATTAACAGAGGCATCTTCTCCTAAGTATTGTGCAACCTGCATGAGATCTAAGATATTCACCATTCCATCCTGATTAACATCCCAAGGTAGAAATACACGTTCTTCCACAGTGATAACAATTTCAGGAGTGTGCATAGGAATTGCTATCAAGTCACTTGAACCCGCATACAGGTCAGTAATTGCGACCTGTGTATCTCCAAGCTTCTTTGCAACAAATGTGACTGAGAGCAATTTCCCTGTATCGCTAATACCGTTTTTACTCAACCTTACAGCACCGATATCGGTTATTTTTCCTGCTGCGTTATCAATCGTACTTTTAAGAAAGAATGTTGACACATTGCTTTCATTCAAGAAATCTCCTTCAATCACTTCAACTGCTTCAAGTGCAGTAGGGTCAAATACAATATCACATAACCATCCCGATAAATTGGTGACATCTGCTATGTTAAGATGGAGTGTAAACATATCCTCAACGCGGACGGGGATATCGTCTATTGAAAAGTATAGTCTGGCACTACCGACATCCGACACGGTAATCTCAATCTCGGGTATATTCAGTGGGATTGCTACCGACTTGCTTGAACCTGCATAAAGGTTTGCAAGTGTGACTTGTGTTGTCCCTATTCCCTTAGCTATAAATGTAACTGATAACAATCTTCCTGTGCCACTTACCCCATCTCTGCTTAATCTTACTGCGTCAAGACCGGTGATTTTACCTGATGTGTTATCAATTGTGCTTTCGAGAAAGAATGTTGTTGCGCCGCCTTCTTTCAAGAAATCACCTTCAACTACTTCGACCGCTTCAAGTACATTAGGATCAAACTCAATACCACATTGCCATCTTGCCAAATCGGTGATATTTTCTGCATTCAGATGTAGTGTAAATGTGTCTCCGATGAGAATCGACGATGCCTCTGTGAAAAAGGAAAAAATAGGATCGGTTATATTTATTATCGGTTTATCTTCTATAGTGATGATAATATCTGGAACACTCAGAGGAATTGTAGCAGAGATACCACTCGTACCTGCATGTAAGTTCGTAACAGTTATTTGTGCATCACCCAAAGCCTTTGCCATGAATGTAACCAATAACAACCTACCATTACCACTAACACCGCCTATAGAAGTTCGTGCCGCGACGAGACCAGTTATTGTTCCAACCGTGTTATCAATTGTACTTGCCTGAAAGTAAGTTGTTCCACCATCTTCCTTTAAGAAATCACCTTCAACCACCTCAACCGCTTCAAGTACATCAGGGTCAAACTCAATATTACATTGCCATCCCGCTAAGTCGGTGACGTTTTCTACATTCAAGTGCAACGTAAACGTATCCCCTACATAAACGGGTGTATCATCTATAGAAAAGGTCAATTGAGCTGTTTGATTAGTATCCTGATCATTGTCATTTGTTTGTGCCTGTATAATGTGTGGAGATATTGATAAAATTATCGTCCAGAGGACAATAGTATGAACACAACTATATTTTTTGTTAACTATATTCATGAAGTAAAGTTCTTGATTGTCAGGAATGAAAAAAATATTTTCTAAGTCATATTAAAAATTTACAACCGAAATTCACCATCATTTCTCGGATAAAAATATGATAGCATGGTCTCGTATATTTAGCAAGAATTCGATGTTTAACTTGCAATTTTCAAGAAAATGTATTATAATATACCAACATTTTTATTGTGGAAGACAACGATTATCGGGGCGTAGCGCAGCCCGGCTAGCGCGTCTGCTTTGGGAGCAGAAGGTCGGAGGTTCGAATCCTCTCGCCCCGATTTCACATGCGCCTATAGCTCAATTGGATAGAGCAACGGACTTCTAATCCGTAGGTTGCAGGTTCGACTCCTGCTAGGCGTGTATTGTATATGGTGGATGTAGCTCAGGGGTAGAGCGCCTGACTGTGGATCAGGAGGCCGTGGGTTCAAATCCCATCATCCACCTTTAGTATGCGTCCGTAGTTCAATGGATAGAGCAATAGTCTTCGGAACTATAAGTTGGGGGTTCGAATCCCTCCGGACGCGTGCGCCGTTAGCTCAATTGGCAGAGCATCTGACTCTTAATCAGAGGGTTGAAGGTTCGATTCCTTCACGGCGCATCGGTTCTATTACAGAACAGATGCCCGAATTGTTCCCTCTTGATGGAAATCAGGTAAATAGGGCGGGTGCTGGAATTGGTAGACAGGATAGACTTAGGATCTATTGGGGTTACGCCTCGTGAGGGTTCAAGTCCCTCCTCGCCCACTTACAGTATAGCAACATAATGCGTGTTCAAGATGCAGTTCATGGGTAGGTACTTGTCGTTTGTGTTGTGTAATCCTCATTATAATTGCTAAGTAGAGACTTGAGGAATAGAACTGCACCTGAAAACCTTTTTGTGATTTGATTAAGGGAGAATCAAACTTGAGAATTGAAGTAGAGACACTTGATAGCACGCAAGTCAGAATAGAGATTGAAGTGCCTGCTTTAGATGTAAACGAAGCAATAGAAGAAGCTTACCAATCCTTGCGGAGTTATGTTTCACTACCGGGTTTCAGAAAAGGTCGAGTTCCTTTATCCATTCTCAAATCCCGATACCATGAACATGTTAATACGGAAGTTGTAAGGGATCTCGTTACAACGGGATACGACAATGCAATACATTCCAAAGAATTAACGCCGCTTGACCAACCAACTTTTGACCCGCCTTTGGAACAACTGAAAGTTAGCGAAAATCAACCACTTGTATTCGCTGCCATCGTTGAAGTAAAACCTTCAATTACTCTCCCATCTTACGAAGAGATCGAAACTGACAAAACTGCAGTCAATGTACCGCGTGAGGATGTAGAGGCACATATTGAACAATTGCAATTACACTCTGCCACTTTTGAACCGATTGAAGAAGACCGTCCAGTTGAAGCATCCGATTGTGTGCGTGTAGATTTGATCTGTAAGGTGGACGGTGAAGAAATTGACACCGAGACAGAACAGGATGTAGATTTTGATCTCACATCAAAAAACCTTCACGCTGACCTAATCACAGGACTTATAGGAATGCGCGTTGGCGATGCAAAGGTGATTCAGATTAACTATGATGAAACAGATCCTATACCTGAACTTGCTGGCAAAAACGTAGAATATAATGTAACGTTACATGCAATTACCTTGAAAAACTTGCCTGAACTGGACGATGAATTTGCAAAAGACCTTGGATATGAAACCTATAACCAGATGCATGGAGTTATTTGGAATACTTTAGTGGAAAATGAACGCATTCAGCATATTGAAAGACAAAAGACAGAAATACTTGAGCAGCTTATAGATAAGACTGAAATAACAATTCCTGAGGATCTGGTTGACCAATATGTGGCGCAGGCATTACATAATTTGCAACAAGATTTAGAGTCAAAACAACAAACTGCAAAAGAAGCAGGAATTGATATGGACACGTTCCCTATGGAATTGCGCAAGAATGTCATTCAACAAACAAAACAGAATTGGATTTTTGAGGAAATAGCAGCCTTTGAAAATATTTACGTAAGTGATGATGAATTAGAGTTGGAGATTCAACGTGCTGCCCAACACAGAAACCAGGACACACAAAAATATGCCGAATTACTAAAAACAAGCAATCGTTTAGAGGATCTTAGGGTTCATATACAGCACGAAAAGATCTACCAATTTTTAATTGAGCAAGCATCAGAGAAAAAATCGTTAATTATTACTGGATAATTTCAAATATAATGATACTTTAAGTTATACGGACACATTGCCAACTCAAGCAAGATTTAACAAACTTGCTAACTCCAGAATACTATTTGAATATTACGCGCACCGACCCTACGGACACTAAAATGAATCTTGTACCTATTGTTGTTGAACAAACAAATCGCGGTGAAAGGTCTTATGATATCTACTCTCGGTTACTGGAAGACCGAATTATTATGATCGGTACTTTGATTGAGGATGATACTGTTGCCAATCTTGTTACAGCACAAATGCTTTTTCTTGAAGGGAAAGACCCAGATGCAGATATAATCCTATATCTTAACACACCTGGTGGATCAGTTTCAGCAGGTTTGGCAATTTACGACACAATGCAGTATATAAAAGCAGATGTCCAAACCTGGTGTTTAGGTCGGGCTTACAGTATGGGAGCAGTGCTATTAGCAGCTGGGACTCCTGGAAAACGATACGCATTACCACATGCTAAAGCATTGATTCATCAACCTATGGCAGGCGGCATTAGTGGACAAGCAGCGGATATCAGTATTCATGCCAACGAAATCTTACGGGAACGTGAACGGCTTTACCAAATTTTAGCGCAACATACTGGGCAAAGTATAGATAAAATTGAAACAGATGCAGATCGAGATTTTTATATGACTGCTCAAGAAGCACTTGAGTACGGTATCGTTGATACTGTTGTCACACATCGTCAATAAAAGTATATTTGGGTATGTCTTCACCCTATCAACATGATAGTGACATACTTTCGTTATTAACACGCACTATATGAAAAGAAGTCGGAGGAAATTATGTCAGAATCAATTGATAGCAGAATGTTTTGCTCATTCTGTAATAGAGAACGTAGCCAGGTAACTGAACTCTTTCAAGGTGCTGAAGCGAAAATATGCGATATATGTATAAATGAATGTAATAGAATTCTCGCTAAAAATAATCCATCTTTAGATTTACCTGGCCACCCCGACGACACTGAAGAACAAGAAGATATTGAACCCCCAGTATTACTCTTGGAACCAGCAGAAATAAAGGAAAAACTTGATGAATATGTAATCGGTCAAGAACATGCCAAAAAAATCCTTTCAGTAGCTGTTTATACACACTATAAACGGTTGCAGCATAATAGTACCGATGATATTGAATTAGACAAAAGTAATATTTTGTTAATAGGTCCAACCGGGACTGGAAAAACACTACTTGCACAAACGTTAGCGAAGGTATTAAACGTTCCATTTGCTATCGCTGATGCCACGACCGTTACGGAAGCAGGTTATGTCGGTGAAGACGTAGAGAACATTATTCTAAAACTGGTTCAAGCAGCAGATGGAAACATCAAACGTGCGCAAACAGGTATTATTTATATAGATGAAATTGACAAAATAACGCGTAAATCTGAAAATCCATCAATTACACGCGATGTTTCTGGTGAAGGGGTCCAACAAGCATTACTAAAAATATTAGAAGGCACTGTAGCAAGTGTTCCACCACGAGGCGGAAGAAAACACCCACATCAAGAATTATTAGAAGTAGATACAAAAAATGTACTCTTCATTTGTGGTGGTACATTTATTGGTTTGGAGAACCTTATCAAGGACCGTCTTGGAAAACAGAGTATCGGTTTTGGATCAACCATTCAATCCAAAAACAAGCAGAAAATCCACGAAATATTAGAACATGCCACCGCTAAAGACCTTACTAAATACGGTTTTATTCCAGAACTTATTGGAAGGCTGCCTATAGTTGCAGTGCTGCAGGAACTTGATGAATCCGCATTGATTAGAATTTTGACTGAACCTAAAAACGCACTCGTAAAACAATATAGGCAACTTTTAGCGTATGAGGGTGTGCAATTTGATGTGACTGATGACGCACTCTCTGCGATTGCACATCAAGTTATTGAACGCGAAACTGGTGCACGTGGCTTACGAGCAGTGATGGAAAAGATTATGCTTGATACAATGTACAAGATACCATCACTTTCCGATGTTAATATTTGTCAGATTACCAAAGATAGTGTATTAGGTAAAAGTCCTCCTGAATTAGTTGATACTCCGTCTGAAGCTTTAAAAACAGCCTAAAGGAGCAAACCATGAATCAAGATACTGAAAGACTGCCGAACGATTCAACTGTCTTATTACCTGTTATTGTCTTGCCACCACATTTTGAGACATTTTACCCAAAAACTAAATCTGTTCTTGATAACAGGTTAGTGGACTGGACACCATTGACTATTAAACGGGAAATGGGGGTACTCGCTGCTAAGGCGGCTATCAACACAAATTGGAAGGTCCTGTTTCTTCATCAAAAAAATGAACTTGAAGACAATGCGGAACCCAAACCCGATGACCTACATAATGTCGGGGTTGTAGCGAATATCATTCAAGAACATAACCCAGGAAATAACGCAATACGGATTGCTGTGGAAACTTCCGCACGTGCAATCGTCGTAGAATGCACAGAAGTAGACGGTTATTTAAGAGCATCAGTAAAAGTCGTATCCGAATTAACGGGTGTTGCCGATGCCTCAAAAGTACTTATTGATAAAGCACAGAGTGTTTTCCGAAGTTATGCAAAAACACATTCAAAAGACATATTACCTGATATGGAGAGGTATATACATGAAATTCAGGAACCTGGAATCCTCGCTGATAACATAGCGCGTTTTGTTAAGGAAATTCCACCACACAGACGCCAAGAAATCCTTTCCGAACTTAACCCGATTAAACGTCTCAGACTGATTATTGCGTTTCTTGAGGCAGACCTTGACTTAATTGACCTTGAAGATGAAATTCAATCTGAAGTGAGTGAATCCGTAAAGAAAACGCATCGTGAATTCTATCTGCAAGAGCAGTTAAAGGTCATTCAACGAAAACTTGGCAGAGAGAATGAGGTAGATGAAATAGACGATTTACGCGAGCAGGTCGAAAATGCTGGAATGTCTGAAGAAGCAGAAAAGAAAGCAATCAAAGAACTTGATAGACTCGCACAAATCCCTCCTATGTCAGCAGAGTCGGGTGTTATTCGGAACTATGTAGATTGGCTTCTTGCAGTTCCGTGGAAAGAA
Organism: Candidatus Poribacteria bacterium; assembly: GCA_022825665.1. Taxonomy (GTDB): domain Bacteria; phylum Poribacteria; class WGA-4E; order WGA-4E; family WGA-3G; genus MSPOR6. Next base: position 9,719 of record JAJDWI010000167.1, on the reverse strand, counting down.
CGAACTGAAAATACAATTGAACTGGGTGAAGCAGAGAAGATCCTCAATGAAGACCATTACGGATTAGATAAACCCAAATCGAATGTACTGGAATACTTGGCTGTGCTTAAATTAGTTGAACAAGTAAAAGGTCCAATTCTTTGTTTGGTCGGTCCTCCTGGTGTTGGTAAGACATCATTAGGTAAATCAATCGCACGAGCAACAGGAAGAAAATTTGTGAGAATGTCCCTTGGTGGGGTACGCGATGAAGCCGAAATACGTGGACACCGTCGGACATATATCGGTGCTATCCCCGGAAGAATCATTCAAGGTTTACGTGATGTTGAAACGAAAAACCCTCTTTTCCTGCTGGATGAAATAGACAAACTGAGTTCTGACTGGCGCGGTGACCCCGCATCAGCACTCCTTGAAGTTCTTGATCCCGAACAGAATGAAACTTTCCGAGATCATTACTTGGATGTTGAATTTGACTTATCGGATATCATGTTCGTTACTACAGCGAATACACGTATCACAATACCGCCTGCGCTTGAAGACCGCATGGAAGTCATTGACCTACCGGGTTATACCGATTTTGAAAAACATAAAATTGCAACCTTCCATCCGAACGGTCTAATTCCAAAGCAGTTAAATAATCACGGACTAAAGGAAGAGAACATAGAATTCGATGATTCTGCAATCTATGATATAGTCCATAAGTATACGCGGGAAGCAGGTGTTAGAAACCTTGAACGCAACATTACCAGCGTATGCAGAAAGATCGCGAAACAGATCGTCACTGACGACACTCCTGATCTAAAGGTTCAGGTCACTACACTCAATTTAAATGACTATCTCGGACCGCCAAAATGGACGCGTACTAAAGCACAAGAACATGATGAAGTCGGTGTCTCAACTGGTATGGTGTGGACACAAGTCGGTGGTGATATTGTCTCCGTTGAAGCCACACTTATGCCGGGTGAAGGGAAGTTGAATATGACAGGACAACTCCAAGATGTAATGCGAGAATCTGTCCAAACAGCAGTCGCATATCTCCGATCCCGTGCGGACGATTTTGACATTTCTAAAGACACTTTCGAAAAGAACGATATCCATATTCATATTCCTGAAGGTGCAGTACCAAAAGATGGTCCATCTGCGGGGATTACCGTTGCGACAGCGATTCTCAGTGCTATTACTAAGAAAATGGTACGTAAAGATTTTGCCATGACAGGTGAAATCACCCTTCGCGGACATGTTCTCCCAATTGGTGGACTCAAAGAAAAGGCACTCGCAGCCTATCGAAACGGTATCGTGGACATCATTATGCCTGAGGACAACGAAAAAGATCTGTCAGATGTGCCTGATGAAATACGGGAGAATATCAGATGGCATCAGGTTAGTGACATGACACAAGTATTGGAATTAGCACTAAAAAAAGATACTGATGCCGTTCCTGAAACTGAACATGACGGAATTACACCTACTTCAGATGATGCAACTATACAGAATCCAGATGTAATCGGACAGACAGGAAACTGACATCAAATTCAGTAACGATACCTTGGTTTAATACAGAAAGATGCGGGTAGACAAATTTTTGCAAATATCACGACTTGTCAAACGACGGAATGCAGCCAATGCTTTGTGTAGTCGTGGCAATGTATTACTCAACAACCACCCCGCAAAAGCAGGTAAAACTGTTAATGTCGGTGATCGCATTACTATAATTAATGATCCGCTCCCCACAGAGGAAAGACAAGAATTGACTTATGAAATTCTTGAGGTGCCCTCTGGTAATGTATCTAAAGCCCGTGCGATAACGTTGTATCGTCTTATTAAGTAAATCATAGCAAACAATAGATAACCCATATTCCTTCAAAATCAACATGTTGCCACGCATTGGGATAACTATGGGTGATGCTGCTGGCATCGGTCCTGAAATTATCGTCAAAGCCCTCACACACAATTATGTCTACCAGATGTGCCATCCTATTGTCATAGGTAGTACAGCAATAATTCAGAACGCTCTTAATATACTTGCCCAAAAAGACACACTTTCAGTAGAGCCAGAAAACCTTCCAATAATCTCGCGTTTCCATTTAACCAAACACGTTAAAGCAAAATACGGTAGGATAGATGTACTTGAAGCAAGTGCGTTACAACCTGAAGATGTATCGTTTGGTACAATCGATTCACGGTGTGGAACTGCCGCAGTAGAGGCAATTGAAACTGGGGTGAAACTTGCATTAGATGGAACGATTGACGCAATGACAACTGCACCAATATGCAAGGCGGCAATTCAACGCGCGGGATCACCATTCCCTGGACACACTGAGATGCTTGCAGGTTTAACACATACTCCAAAAACTGTTATGATGCTTAAAACATGGGACTTACCTTCCCAAATCATTTCTGGATTTAGTGGCAATTTAAAAAAAGAGAAGAAAAACGCCTTTAATGCAACTAAAACAGTGGAACATCTAACTGTCTCTTTTGTCACAAATCACATTCCGATTTCAGAAGTATCACAACAATTATCTATGGATAGAATCAATGATGTCATCCGAATCACACATGACGCATTGGTCCAATTCGGTATTGAAAAACCGCGTTTAGTTGTTGCGGGATTGAACCCACATGCTGGGGAAGAGGGAATGTTCGGAAAAGAGGAACAAACCTATATAACACCAGCAATCCAGCATGCAAACACATCAGGTTATCAAGTTGATGGACCTCTACCAGCAGATACACTTTATAAAAAGGCGATCCAAGGTGAATGGGATGCTGTAATCGCAATGTATCATGACCAAGGGAATATCCCAATTAAACTAATCGGTTTTGGGCAAGTCGTGAATATCACATTAGGTTTGCCTATTATCCGTACAAGTGTTGACCATGGCACAGCATTTGATATAGCTGGAAAAGGTATTGCGAACGAAAAAAGTCTTATCGCTGCATTGGCTGCAGCATCACAATTAGCGAGTTATTAAATCAATTATGAATAAACGCCTCCTATTGTCTGTGTTTTTATTATGTATATTAATTGGGATTCTATATGTTGAAATGAATGAAGGTGGACTATGTAATCCACTGGCTGAAGGACATCAATCCCCTATCTTGAACAACAATTCACACACAACCGATAATCTTATAGAGATAGTAAAGACAGAACCCCATTTTCTCATCCTACGTTTCCGTCTCCCCAAACTTGTTATACAAACACTACAAGAGAATGAGCAAAAAACAATATCTTTACATTTTAATGGTGCATACTGGACATCTGAATTCGGTAAACCGAAACTTCCAATCTACTCTGTTCAAGTCGGTCTCCCTTCGTCCAGTAGTGTTACCACCACAGTGCTACAAAAACAGAGTTCCTTCAAGAAAATAGACCTACCACTGATTATAAATCAAGCAACAGACCCTTTTTTCCCCGATGCACACGATAGAGAAAACATCACATCAGAATCCCCTATATCTGCATTGTATCCAGCAGATTTGGTAGAAGTAATACCTGTCGGGTATGTGCGTTCACAACGCATTGGTGTGCTCCACATCTGTCCGATACAATATAATCACACCACTAAACAGATAAAAATCACAGATGACATTACCTTCCGAATTGATTTTTTTGGTGCTTCAACCAAAGCCTCATCTACTATCACATCCCATACACTTGAGAGTCCCGCTTATGAAGATATGTTTAGGTCTATGTTGATTAACAACACACAAGCATATCCGTGGCGGTATAGGTCAGATCGGATGCATCTCAGTTCGATACAAAGAGCACCTGCTGCAGCTGATGAAATACGAAGACGTTTCAAAATTCGTATTCCACGGAGTGATATGTATCGAATCAGTTACAATAACCTTAAGGCAGCGGGTGTAACACCTGAAGAGGTTAATTTGGATAGCATTCTTATTGATTTAGATAGCACTCCTGTAATAGAAAATAGTCGGAAACAGGGATATTATATCTTTGATCATAACCAAAATGACACCCTGAATCAGGGGGATATGATTGTCTTTTATGCACGTGGTCTAAGTAATAAATTTACAGATACGAATATATACTGGTTCAGTTTTACTGAAAAAGGTACAGCAACACAAGATATTGGTGATACACTCCGCATTGGCACACGTTTCGTTGAACCTATTTCAGATGACATCAACCCGCCAAGTGCTTTTAGAACGAGATTAAGGTTTGAGGAGAATATCCATTACGATGCACTTGATGGTGATGATATCACTTCGGAGTTAGCTGACCACTATTTCTGGACTGGTCTGAGAGGCGATAGTTCTGATATTAGTAAGAAACCTTTTAGGGTTGAGTTGCCAAATGCAGTACCTCGTTTTGATATTGATAGAAATGCAATACTACGTGTAAGGCTTCAAGGTTCCTATAGAAAAAGTGCAGCACTACATAAAGCTGCGATACATTTTAATGATAGTCAACTTGGTAATGTCGCAGAATGGAGACGACAAGATGCGCCTATTGTAACACGTGTTATTCCACAAAATAAGATTCATCATAACTTTCAAAATGAATTGGTGATTCAGGCATTGGATACCAATAACACCCCAATAGGTTCTTTTGATTTTTATCTTGATTGGTACGAATTTGAATATTGGCGTGATTTTTATGCAAATTCAAACAGACTTGAATTCAGTTCCAATACAGATCCAGTAGTTGAGGATAAGACACAGTTTAAAATTGTCAATTTCTCTTCTGATGTAATTGATTTATATGCATTGAGTCACAGCAGCGGTATCACTGCAAAGTTGACTAATGGAAAAGTAACACCCAATTTTAATACATACCAATTATTATATGAGGACGATGTTATAGGTCGCAATAGTTACTTTGCAATTGCTAACAATGCATATAGTACTATTGGAACGCTTGTTGAAGTGCCTCCCAGTACTTTAAAGAATCCTACAACACAAGCGGATTACATCGTTATTTCACATAAATCATTTTTAGATAGCATAAAACCTTTGGTTGAGTTTCGTCGTGCACAAGGTTTGACAGTCAAAGTTGTGGATATAGACGAAATCTACAACGAATTTAGTTCAGGTCTTTTCAGTCCATTTGCCATAAGACACTTTTTGCGGTATGCATATCATACATGGCAACGACCTGCTCCAACCTATGTTTTACTCGTTGGAGATGCACATTATGACTATAAAAGGGTAACCGTAGAACACAACAGGACTTTTAATCTATATCCAAATTTTGTTCCAACTTATCATTCATGGGCACCCGAAAGCGGTGAAACCGCCATGGATCAAAGGTTTGTCAACGTGAGTGGAGATGATGCTCTTCCAGATATGTTAATAGGAAGGTTATCAGTTCAGACAGAAGATCAACTTGACATAATGGTCAAGAAGATAATCGATTATGAACAGAATCCGAAGATTGGTCAGTGGCAAGGGACACTTGTACAAGTCGCTGATGACGAATCAGATAACCCCTCTGATGATATTTTTGAGAAAACTCGGAACAAACTGATCAAAGATATTATACCCGTAGCTTATAACACGAAACAGATTTATTTGCGACAGATCAGACAACCTAATTTAACACACCTCGCTATCTTAGATGCATTCGATGCAGGAGCACTCGTCATTGAATATGCTGGACACGGTGGGAATCAAACTTGGGCAGATGAAGGAATTTTTCGGATTACAGATGCAGAAAAATTACGAAATGACAAACTACCATTTGTTATAACGACTACTTGCTTAAATGGGGAATTTGACAAACCACAAGAATTCGAAAGGTATTGCCTGAGTGAACAACTATTGCATGGGAAATATGGTGCCATCGCTTCGCTCTCAGCAACTCGGTTAACCTACGCACAAGCAAATGCAGATTTTGATACAGACCTTTTTACTGCTATGTTTGTTCGCAAACCATTTGAAGCTAAGCAAGGGGTTAGCGAAATCGGAGCAACGCCGCCAAGTGTCGGCAAAATAGTAAACGATGCAAAAATCAGATATATTTCCCGTGTCGGTAATAGGAGATTTATTCCCGGTACAGAGCAATACGCGTTGTTAGGGGACCCGGCAACACCACTGGCACTCCCTACCCTTGATATTAAGGTTAATTTAGAGGGATTTGCACTTAATTCCGACAGACAGATTGTTGCATTAAACGATGAAGTAGGTACTTACGACACAAACGGGGCATGGTGGAAAGCAGACAGATTTAGCACAGAAAACTTTGTCGTCTCCGCTGTATTTCAGAACAATTTTGACTCATTATATGGGAATGAGCTTACACGACGCACAGTAAGAAAAATATGGCAAGGCGAATATGGTACAATTCGTATGGATATTCCACCAAGAGCTGTACCTGGCAGAGGTGTCGTGCAGATGTTTGCACATGATGGCGAACGGGCAGCAATCGGTGGTGACCTATTCTGGGTCGATACTCCAATTATTGGAGATGTGCGTGATGAATTAGATGCAATAGAAACCCATACGCTCAATATTCAAGCTCTTATATATGATGACCAAGGTGGAAACAAAGGGATACAATCTATTATAGTTCAATGGATTAATACGGCTAATTATGAGAACGTTCTTACGCCTATGGTCAAGATTCAACCACCCCCTGGTACCGGCGAAATTCAACCGGGTGGACAGTGGTACGGAATTCAAACACCTATTCCCTTACCTAAGGTAGGACGTCAAATCCGTTATCGTATCATTGTTACAGATACCAGTGGATTAGAAATTGCGTATCCATCTAAAACCGAACGAATCAGGGTTGATGTTCCAGAAGGACCAGATATCTCCATAGAATCCGATGGTTCAAGTATCGCGCCAATTCGCTATGTTTACGATGAACAGGTAGATAAATACATTCTCATTGCTGAACTCATTAATAACGGTGGTAGAACAGTCAAAGCGGATGTTGATGTAGTTTTTACAGAAGGAAATCCAGATTTAGACTCTAACCTCGTAATTGACGAAGATGCTGTAGTCCTGGGTAAAATTACTCTACAACCCGATGACTGGCAAGAAGGTGATACAGTTTTACAACATGTAATTGCGAAGCTACAATTAGATACAAGTCTGTCAACAGGTGTACACAAAATATATGTAACAGTAGATCCAGAGGTAGATACCGAAGATGGAGACGTAAAAGGAAATATCGTAGAATCTGAAGATTATAATAACACGCTTTACATCACTATCGTGGTAAATGAATTTTTCTATGTGCCTTCAGAATCGTTATCAGCATTTAGTCTTGATAGAGTCTTTGATTTTGAATTACCAACTGAGGCTGCAGTCATAGATGGAGAAAGGGTCCCACTGACGATATCATCAAGCAATCCGTTTGGCATAACTCAACCCTCTTTAGAATTTGCCACCATACCGAGAGTTGCTGCTCTCAGAAGAGGTTTACTCCGAACAGGTGATGAGTATGCACAACAGTATGAAGTATCATTCCGCACAACAGATATTACATTGAAGAAACCTGCAACCCTTAAGTTGCGTTTTGACAATAGCAGTTTGGATGATATTGTTAGAGAAACCACACCGTGGCAAGTAGGTAGTAAGGATTACCGGGCAGCATTAATTGATGAAGCAGAAAAACTCAGCATATATACTTGGCAACCTACTTATGAAAAATGGAAACGTCTACCGTCACAGGTCAGTTATATAAATGGAAACGGTAAACCACAACCTGACGAAGAAGGTCCAATTTTTCAATTGGACAACTATATCACACCTATTCAAACAGACAACGCAAATATACAACCCTTACCTATTGAATCCATAAAGATTGACCCACAAAAGACACCTGCTGGTATCTGGGTTATCCTCTTTTTAGATCCAACTCAATATGCAGTATATTTAAAAAGAAAACATCATGTTGTATATGAAAAATTCGAAACACTTGGAGAACTCGATCTTCCGTTCCGGGAAGAAAATTACGGATTTGAATTTACCATTCCAGAAAATTGGGTAGTACCCCCTGAACTTAATGACGGGACACCTATTGTTCCCTTTGAATTTGGTGATATACTCATCTTTGAAACAGATTATAATGAAGGGTTGTCTGTACTGAAAAGCACTCGAAATCAGAATGTCGGCAACGGTACTGCCACGGTCACAACAAGACTCGGTCCCAACAACGAGTTCGCTATAGGAGATTGGTTCATTTTCTTCACTTCTCAACAACGGTATGAAATCCGTGATAAGACTGGATCACTGGTCTATTTACCAAACAATGCGCTGGTGGACGGTACAGTGAATCATAGTCTATTCGTTGAACATCTCGGTTTTGAGATTCTTGTCACATCAAGTTCTGAGCCTTTTCAATTCGGGGATAAGATAAAATTCAGCACAGCACAAGTTGCGACAATCACCGCAGAAACGACTGAACTTACACCTTTTACACTACTCAGTAGTGATGATGTAATCCCTCCTACATTTAATTTATGGGTAGATGGAGTCCAACCTCAAAGTGGTAGTGTCATCTCACCACGTCCACATATCTCCATGTTACTTGAAGATACTGATGGTGTGAACTTAGATACATTGATTATTCGTAGAGGGGACAACGGTAAACCACTTGAACCCATCACTGATTACAAACTAAGGGATCCAAATAATGTCAATACTGTCCCGATTGATTACGAACCTATCTTATTTCCAGGGGAGTATGCTTTTGAAATTGAAGCAAGTGATTTTAATGGAAATGCTATTGGAGGGAAATTAGGAAAAATACAAACCCGATTTGTTGTCATTGAAATGCCTGATATTACCTCTCCCGTTATTGAAATTCTCGTAAATGATGAAGTTCTAATTGGAGAAGATTCTAACACTAATTCCACTGGGACAAGTGTGGATTTTGACAAAAACCGAATTACGGAACAACCACATTGTGAAATTCGGGTTACTGATGAAACTGCACTTGACAATTCTCTTCTCAAAATTACATTCAACAAAGTCTCTGCAGATTCTGATATGAGCGATTCTACGCGACGTTATCGAGAATTTGATGAGGCAAAATGGGACTTCGATGAAAAGGATCCTGTTAGCGCAAATTTCAACTTTTCCCCCGACCTTCCAAACGGAACGTATCGCTTACAAGTAACTGCTTCAGACACGAGCGAAAACACCACCGAACTTGAAACAATATTCACACTGGATGAGACTGTCAATCTCAGTGATGTCTTTAACGTTCCCAATCCTGTAGAAAATGGTAAAACCTTTTTTACATACAAATTAGTTCAACCCCCTGATAAAGTTACCATTAAAATTTATACGGTGAGTGGTAGACTCATCAAAACCATCTCAAATGCAAGTGCGGAACGAGGTGACAATGAAACATATTGGGATGGAAGAGATGAAACAGGAATTCGCTGTGCCAATGGTGTATATCTATATCGTGTAATCGCTCAAACTCAGAATAGTTCTGTTGAAAAGATAGGAAAACTTGCAATCTTACGTTAGGACATCAACTGCATTTCATTTCGTTCAAATCAACTTACTTACCAAGTTGACACCTATGTTTATATCCACAAACCCTCACCAGATCATTCACGCAACGAATACCATACTTGATATTAGTATTCTTTGTAGCACAAACTTTATGAAGATTAAGAAAATATTTCGGTAATTCTAATTTTCCCTAAACTGGTAGGCGGGGAATGCCAAAAGGCATTCATACCGTTGATTTGGCGGTTTCCTAACCAATGCAGAATGCCAAACGCGCA
>JAJDWI010000038.1 GCA_022825665.1 Candidatus Poribacteria bacterium | reverse complement strand
GTGGCATAATATCTCATCTTTTTATGATTGTATATGGTATATTATACCATAGATTGATTAGATTATCAAATTAATTTTCAATAACAGCCTTAGCCGTCTACATCCCACAAGCTAAAGCATGGGGATTTGACGGAAGAGCGTTAAAAACTGAATCAACTGCACCAAAAAGACTTGGTAAGTTATCCAGACTAAAGTTTGATCTGTTTCGATTGAAGACATTTCCTACAAGTCTACCAAATTGCCACATAATTCCGTCGGTTACAATTCCATATACTGGAAAATCAGGATTGTCATTCATTTTTTGTGCGGCAATCATTTCAGCCAGACATTGCCCCCAACCCAGTTCAAAATCGTTCTTTTTTGCCTCAACCATCATTATCAAAGGTTTACCGATAACTGTAACCCCCAATTCCGATTTTGTTGCAATCAGATAATCTGGTGTTCCATTCAAAATATCGTCATAAGCGATGGATTTCTTTACCCATAATCCGTAGTTTTCAGCATAATCTTTATAAATCTCTCGTAAAACAGGAAATATAACCATTTCACATCTTGATCCTTCTGAAGAAAAAAGGTCAAAATGTTGCTGATTAAATTCTATTTCCTTCAGAAATTGTTCTGATGGGTCTTTTGTTTTAACTCCAAAGAAATCGTTATACGAGTATTTGATATTATATTTTTCCTGAACTTCAGAGATTGTCTTGAAATCATTAAATGCCATGTGTATTTCCTCCTACAATTTCAATTTAACATCATTAGAGTGAAATTATAGATTACGAACAAACGGCTTTAAATAGGCATAACTCTGTTCTGCTGCATCTTCTGGTTCCATAATCTCTCGGAATGCCTGATGTACCGTTACATATTCATCGTAACCAATGGCTTCTAAACCTTGAAACACTAAAGGAAAGTCTATCCCACCTTCATCTTGAAGTCGTATCGGATCGTGTGGAACATTTCCTTGAATCCAAGTGTATAAGACAGTCTTACCCTCAGGTCTACGGATATGATTCTGTAGATAGACATTGAACAGGTATGGAGCAAACCTTTTTAACGTTTCAATACCATAATCTTGTGCACACAGGTCAAGATTAGCGGGTTCATAGATTATACCGAAGTTCTTTCTATTCACGCGTTTTAGTACATAAATTGAACCTTCCACCGTTTCAAAGAGACTCTGTGTATGCGACTGATGTGCGAGACGTATACCACGTTCTGCTGCCTCATCCGATGCGCGTTGTGCCCACGGTATATCCTCCTCAACCTTCATTGCTATACGAATGAGATCTGCACCGAGGAGTTCCGTTAGATCGAGATAAGGTGTTATATTCCGTAGTCCGTTAGGTCCATCATCGTTGTTTAGTGGTACTGGAAAATCCCCAGTAACCATAGAGATTTTTAGGTTAAGTGAATCTGCCTGTTTACGTGCTGCTGTGATATTTTCTAACGGTGACTGGATACCAACTTGAGATGCACGCATGCACATTGCTTCGTAACCAAGGTTTGCTGCAAGTTCAGTAAGTTGAACAAATGTGTGTGTGGCATCTTTTTTTGATGCGTTTTCTGCGACGCGAACAGAAAGTGAAAGTTTCATCTACCCAATATCTCCAATTCGAAGGTAATAGCGTGTATCATAAGAGTATATCTGCGATTGAAAGTGCCATTAACACGAGGCTTATCATCCCGTTTAGTGTAAAAAATGCCAGATTAACACGTGATAAGTCATTCGGTTTTACGATTGCATGTTCATAGATAAATATAAGCACGACAATTCCTACGCCTATGTAATAAAAAAGACCTAATTCTGTAAGTAGCGGGATACTAAAAAGAAGTCCAACTGCAATTACATGTAGTGCAGAGGAGAGCCATAGTGCCCCACGAATACCGATACGTGCGGGTATTGAGTAGAGTCCATGTTTTCTATCAAAATTAACGTCCTGACATGCATAGATGATGTCAAAACCCGCTGTCCAGAGAAGCACAACGGAACAGAGAACAATTGGTGTCCAGTCAAATTGTCCTTTAATTGCTATCCAGGCACCTACTGGGGAAATGGATAGTGCAAGCCCTAACCAAAAATGTGAAAGTGCTGTGAAACGTTTGGTATACGAATATCCCATTATCACAAGAAGTGCAACTGGTGACAAAGCAAAAGCAAGCGGGTTTAACCGCCACGCTGCAAAGACTAACAAAGCTGCAGATACAATAGTAAAGACCCATACTGACCCTTTTGTGATTAGACCTGCAGGGATTGCGCGAGTTACAGTTCGAGGGTTTTTGCTATCAATTTCTGCATCGGCAAGGCGATTGAATGCCATTGCGCAGCTTCGGGCTCCTACCATCGCCACAAGAATCCATCCAAGTTTCGCAAGCGATGGAAGTCCTTCGGCAGCGATAAACGCGCTCATGATAGCGAACGGTAGCGCGAACACTGTATGTTCAAATTTTATCATTTCAAGGATAATTCTGAGTTTACGCATTATAGTCCTATTCTTTCCAACGTTGTGTCAGTCCTGAGTCTATCCCAAACTGATCTAATATTTTCGTCACTACGAAGTTTATCTGATCATCAACCGTTTTCGGAAAATGGTAAAATCCCGGCATTGCTGGTAAAACACAAACTCCATTACGTGATAGTTTTAACATATTTTCAAGATGGATGGAACTGAGTGGTGTTTCACGAGGTACAATAACAAGTTTGCGGCGTTCTTTGATACATACGTCTGCAGCCCGTTGGATTAGATTGCGTGATATACCTGCTGCAATGGATGCGACAGTCCCCATACTACACGGCACAACAATCATCCCTTCTGTGCGGAAAGAACCACTTGCTATAGATGCCCCTATATCAGATTCATGATGGTAGATAAAATGTTCAGTAGTCGTATTTATCAGTGATTGCAGTTGAAAATTGTCTATGTCAACCTCAATCTGTAACTCTTCAAGCAATGCCCGTGCACCAGATTTAGAGATCGTCAGATGTATCTCCACATTTTCTCGCTTCGCAAGGACTTCCAGAAGGCGCACCCCGTAAACGACAGCACTTGCCCCTGTGATACCGACAATCAACCGCTTCAATTAGTGTGTCTCCGTTGAAAATGGCAAAAGGTTGCCTGATGTGTCAAATTCAAATGGAAGTGTTTCACCAATCACTTCAAGACTTGAGTGGAGTTGTGCATCTTCCAGAAGTGCTTCAGAGATGTCAAGTTCAGTTAACCGAAGTGTGCTCTCAATTCTAATTACTCGTGCATTTTCAGGTTTCGTCAATCCAATTGTATCAAGTGCGACCTCAATTACTTCTTTGTCGGTATCGTAATAAAATGGTATTTTAGATTTCTGTGGACCGAGTGCAGTAATTCCGTTCATATAGGTTGCGTGTCTGTCAATCTTATCAACAAGTCGCGTCGTTGTGAAATCTGCGAGTCCAATACCCGTTGCATTACCGTCACTTTCTTCTGTAAGATCGCGGACAAATATCCGTAAAATCGCAGGTTTGAGTGGTTCCGGTTCAAAATTCTGCATCATCCTACCGATGACGTTTGTGTCCATTCCAGTGCCACTGATATTTTTGCCTGACCAATCTACAATTAACAGATCAAGCTCATCAAACGGAAGTTTCCCCATCATAGATTTTGCTTCAACAAGGAGTTGACGTTCAGTCTGAAGTAAATTATCTGCTGTCATTGCAACTGCTTTTGCGGTATCTTCATGGGCATTCTCAATGAGTCCCAAGCCAAATGCGATTTTTCCACTGTCAAGAATGAAACTTCCAGCTGCAGTAATGACATGTTCAAAACCGTATTGAAAGAAAGCGCGATGATAGAAATTTGCTCCTTCCTGCTTTCCGAGACCAATAACCATCATCTTCATCAATCCGCTTTCAATGGAACCGTTGAAATCTGTATGTGCTTTAATTCTATTGAGCGGTACTACGTGGTCTGCTTCAGCAGCAAATCTATCCATAAAAACGGGCAAATCGTCTGCTCCTGCTTGCTGTAGAGACCCCAGTTTGACTACATCCATTGTCGCTTTTACTGGTGCACCAACAGTATCTTCAGTAATACCGTAATGTTCTAATACCGTCCGCTGTCCTTCTGCTGTCGCGCCCCCGTGGCTTCCCATCGCTGGAACGACAAAAGGTTTTGCATCGATACCCTTTAAGTAGTCAACTGTTGCTTTAACTGCTGTTGCTATGTTAGCAACCCCACGACTACCAGCGGTGATTGCAACAGTATCACCCGGTTGCACAATAGATGCAACGTTTATCCGATCTAATTCTTCATGTATGGCGGCGGGCAAATCGGTGAGAACTGGTGCGTCAAAATGTTGTCGGACACGCGTCATTTTTGGAAGTGCCATTCGTTCACGTCCTTATGTATGATAAAATCTTATCATCTTCAAAATATACTAATTTGGTCAATTTTATCAGATTTATCTGCCGTATGCAAGTGAATTCAATCTCAAAACAGAGTCATTCAGTTTTCCAAATCCTATTATTTTCGATATTAAGCCTTCCTTTGTAGAAGCGATCTCCGAATCGCGATCTCTTATCCTGAAAATCCTTGTTCAGACAACCCGGGTTTGAGTTCGAATTACCTAATTTATTTTTAATCTTCATGAGAGTGCCTGTTACTATGTCATAAGTAGCGTCGCTCGCTCCGACCTCCGTATCTATGTGTTTTTGTTACGTTTTGAGATAGTCATAAGGATTCTGTGTGCGAGGTCAAGATTCCTTGTTATGTCAGTTAGGTCCTCTATATCAAAGATGCGTTGTTTGATGTATGCGTAGAGTGTTTGGAGTTCAATGTCGATGTCTTCATGATTATCAGTTTCGTTGAGTAGGAGATTGTTCAAGTATTCTTTGCGAGTTTGGTTAAATAGGTCTCTATATTTTTCCGGGAATTTAGGATGGATGATGTTATAGACTCTAAGTTGGTTGGATATACCTTTTTTGATGGTGATATTGTGTTGGTTAATCACCTCTTGATGTTTATCTGTTTGCTGTTGAAGCGTATCATTGCGTATATTTTCGCATTTCTCAGCATATTCTTTGTGTTTTTCTTCTAACATCATTGGTTTATTCTCCTATTTGGACTAAAATAAATGATACCAAATAATACCATTTGGTATTATCGTGGTATTATTGCTAAATTGGCTCTTAGGATAGTCACTGTATGGGTTTAGAGGTGTTTTATTGAGCATAGATTTTTTTTATTTTTTGGTATCATGTGAAATGTATTTGATAGTGCTAATTGTCTGAATGGCTGAATACGCGGAAGACACTGAAGGGTTTTGGTATATCAATGTCTTCTTGTAACGTCTGAAACTTAATCGCGTTAAGCTGCGATTCTGATAGATTTTGCTTTGCTCGCTCCGACCTACGGGACTGTATGTGAGAATGCGGGCGAGGAAACCTCGCCCCTACGATAATGTCCGAGGCACAATGAATTGCGCGACTACAAACGCATCTCGTCCTAAAATTGACGCTTATGGTTGGTATTGAAAAAGATAACATAATTGGATCACCCATAAATAAGGATTTATGTAATATATAGTATATCGTAAGTAAATAACAAATGTCAAATAAAAAATTACATTATTGGGTTTTTTTTGATAATTTTATAGTTTTTTCGTCAAATATGTTTCATTTCTATTTACTAACTAATTTGATTGATACTTTAGACAAAACCTATTACAATATTAATATCATTGACTTCAGTTTTTAGGAATTTGCCACATGAATTCTGAACAACACGATGCAGAAATAGCCGCGGAAAAGGATGCAAAATCCGATGTAAATAAAATTGTATGGGTATGTGCTGGACTTTTTGGCAATATATTAGGCATTCTGGCTGCTTATATCTATCAACCGACACCTCCATTATCAAGACTGATTGATAAGTCTGATGTGTATAAGATGTTTTACACAGATACATATAAAGCCACCACACGAAAGGAGCAATCAATCTACGCACTCATTGGTCTATTAATTGTCATAGGTTTAAATATCTTTCTCATTGTGTTTGTCGTGTTTAGTTTTATATTTTTCGCTTTCACATCGTATAATTGAATTGTTTCAATATTAAGGATAAAGAGCAATGGAAAAAGCAATAGATAAACCAGAGAAAACTCATCGGTTCAGGATAATAAAGTTGCTTCTGGTGTTGGGTTTGACGATCTGTGTGTTTATGGCTAACGTGTCATCTGCGGATAAAGTAGAAAACATTATCAAACACTTAGATCAACTCTATCGTAGCAAGACGAGTCAGGCAGACATGGAAATGCAAATCGTTACGCCACACTGGGAACGCACACTAACAATGACGGTATGGACACAGGGAACAGACAAAACCTTTATACGGATTACAGCACCGAAAAAGGAGAAAGGTGTAACCACATTACGTCTCGGTAAAGAGATGTGGAATTACCTACCTAAAGTTAACAAAACATTCAAAATTTCACCTTCTATGATGATGGGTTCGTGGATGGGTTCTGATTTCACGAATGACGATTTGGTTAGACAATCCTCGATGGTCGACGATTATACCTACCAACTCATTACACCGGAGGATGCTTCTCCCGATTATCTATATGTTGAACTCATACCTAAAGAAGATACACCAATTGTTTGGGGGAAGATTATAGCTGCTGTTAATGCCAAGGATTATTCACCCGTGTGGCAACACTTTTATGACGAAAAAGATAAATTAATGCGTATCATGAATTTTAAAGAGACAAAGACATTCAGCGGAAAAACGCTACCTTCTGTCATGGAAATGATTCCGACAAATAAGGAAGGACACAAAACTGTCGTTCGTTTTGTGAATGCGGTCTTTGATTCTAAACTTGATGATAAGATTTTTACGCGTAGGAATCTACAGAAAAGGAATTAGCATGTATAGAGGAATTAGAATGTATCTGTCTGGTAAAAGCAAATGTATATTGTTTCAAATATGCATGATTTGTTGCATTATGATTAGTTACTCGGTGCAGGCACAACAGACCGATCTGACGAAAGATTTCGGTATTGGGTCACAAGGTGCGACACCTGCCTTTGGCGGAATGAGTTTCAAATATAACGGACTTGCACCAGTATATTTTCAAACAATTGGTCGTTTTATTTTAATTGATGAGGACGCTGATCACATGTTGGGTGTAGGTGTTTCGTATGCCATATTCGAGCATCGTGGAAAGTGGAACGAAGCACGTCTTTATTTTTCATTAGAAGGTGGTTGGCGGTATAAGAAAGAAACGGATATGGTAAAAGAGACCGTTGAAACTACGACATTGGCAGGTGGAATCTCTTTTGGTGGTGAACTTGTTTTTTCGCTTGGTGGAATTCCGCTTGGTTTGAACCTTGGAATTGGTCAAGGATTTGGTAGAGAACAGAGTAATTCTCAATCTAATGGTGTCGCTGGTGTATATGTTGGAGCGGGTATACATGCATATTTTTAGAACTTTTGCACACTGTATGTTCTGCATATTAGTTCTCGGTATATCGCTTATCGGATGCTCAAAGAAAATCCGTGAGGATGTAAAACCTGTATCTATTACTCCATTCACTTATGACAAGTATGAGATAGACACAGGAACAGCGAAAAACCAGACCATTCTGTCAGGTTTCCTTCTGGGTGGTACAGTCGCAGATATTGCTGTCGTGAACATTGGTAAGGACAAATCACGCAATCTAAGTGTTTATACATTCAGAAACAGTGAATGGGAATTGGAACTCAGCACAACATTACGTCAACAGGTGTTATTCGTCGACATTGCACATATTGATGGTCGTGATAGACTTATCACCTATGAACCCGGTCGTCTGAATTGGTTTGATATTGACTCCGATATGGAACGCGTTCTGATAGACATCAAAATCAACTTCAACGAACTTAATGCAAATAAAATTCCACAAATTGACATCACACGTGACCTAAATGGTGATGGACGTGATGATTTAGTTTTGCCGAATATTGATGGTTTCTGGATTGCAACTCAGATGGATAACGGTGTGTTTAGTGAACCTATAAAAGTAGGACCACCTGATCCATTCCTTGACGAGAAACCAATGGACGAGTCCCGTAGCTACAGAGAAGTAGGGATAAACACCTTGACGGTGTTCTGGTATCTGAGTCGCCTGCATCAGATGGATTATGACCGAGATGGACGGATTGATCTTGTGTTCTGGAACGAAGCTCATTTCGATGTTTATCTGCAACGTGCTGACGGGACATTTTCTACAGATTCTGTTACCTTCACTGTAGATGTGCCATTTGATGCAGACGGTGCTTACGCAATTGCCTTTGCATTTAGCGGTGAAAATCTGTTCTCGCTTATGTTTGGCTTCCGAGAGAACAGCAAACATAAAATGCTACACATGTTTCGTGATTTCAACTCCGATGGCGTAGCGGATATGGTAATTCACACTTTGGAAGGGCGGAGTCTTGGGAAACAGCACAGTTTGTATCAGGTGCATTTTGGTAAAAAGGCAAACAATGGTACGAAGTTCTCACAGGATGTAGACTTGACAATTCGCCCAACAGGTAAGGCTGGAGGATTACTGCCGTGGGGTTATGCTTATCAATGGTGGCAGGATATTGATGGAGATGGACAGATTGATATTATGTTTAAAGATGTAAAAACTGCCGTTGGTGGTATGGTGCGAGCAATGGTAGGTAATTCCATTCCGATTGATCTTGCCTTTTTCCGAATGGAAGAAGGAAAGTATCCACACAAACCCACTGTCACTCGTAGACTTAGACCTGCATTAGAAATCTTTAACGCACAAGGTGTTTTCTTCCCGGTAGTTCTGCTGGGGGATGTAAACGGTGATAACCGTTCAGACCTAATAGTCGGTAAAAATTGGTCGGAGATGAATGTATATCTTGGTAGACCGGGACCGAAGTTAATAACATGGGAACCACAAAAAGTCATGGTTGCAATGCCTCACGATGAACGAAATATGCGGTTAGTAGACCTAAATAAAGACAATAAACAGGACATTCTCATATATCACCCATCTTCTTCAGAACCGCATCGGGTGGTTATGTTAATGACAAGTTGAAACAACACCTTTCATTTCTATTATAATGATACTAAAAATTGCGTTTCGTAACATCTTTCGTCAAAAACGACGCACAATCCTAACTGCTCTTGCTATGATTGTTGGATTTACGTTGTCATCACTGTTCATAGGGTGGTCTGATGGCATCTATTCTGACATCATATCTACCTTCACACGGAATCGTATTGGACATATTCAGGTGCATTCTGAAGATTATCGGGACAGACCCTCTATCTACAAAACGATAAGGGACTATGAACCGATTGGAGAGACAATACAAGACATTTCTGGTGTTGAGGCATGGACACCACGTGTTTATGCAGCTGGACTTGGGTCAGTTGATGAAAAGAGTACTGCTGTGCAAATCGTTGGGATTGATGTTGTGCGAGAAAACACTGCCACACAATTTGAAGAAAAAATAGTTGAAGGTACACTCTTTTCAGATACAACGTTAAATGAAGCAGTAATTGGAAATAAACTCGCAAAAATTCTCAAGGCAGAAGTGGGAAGCGATTTTGTAATTTTTTCTCAAGCCGCAGACGGTTCACTTGCTAATGACTTATTCAAGATTGTTGGTATAGTTGAGAGTGGTGATGACATAACAGATCGCACGACTTGTTATTTAAACTTTGCTGCAGCACAAGAACTGTTTGTACTTGATGGACGCATTCACGAAATCGTTGTGATTGTCTCGAATATCAATCATGTTGGTAGAATAACAGAGAAAATAAAGGAAAATCTTACTGATTCAACACTTGAGGTAGCACCGTGGCAAGAGGTAGCAAAGTCCTTTTATACCGCTATGAAAACTGATCAACAGGGTGATGCTATTGGACGTTTCGTTATTCTGTTTATTGTTGCAATGGGAGTTCTCAATACTGTTTTGATGTCGGTATTGGAACGGACGCGTGAGTATGGACTGTTGAAGGCTGTCGGCACAACACCGGTGCAAATCTTCTATTTAGTTATCTGTGAAGTGGCTATCATTGCGTTAGTAAGCATTGTTGTTGGTGCGATATTTGGAACATTTTTCAACTACCTATTATCCGTTTATGGTGTGACTCTATCCGAAGAAATGACCTATGGCGGCATGAAATTTGGAACGATGCATGCGGAAGTTAATGTGCGAAGTCTTATGATTCCAACTTTGACAGTGTTTTGTTCTGCGATGTTGGTAAGTCTTTATCCAGCGATAAAAGCTGCACGTATTTTACCTGCAAAGACGATGCGAACACATTAGGGTTCAATCTATGTTTCTGATATTGATAAAATTGGCATGGAGAAATATACTTCGCAATAAACGACGTACGTTTATTGCTGCGACTGCTATCAGTATCGGTCTGGCTGCACTGATTTTCCTTGATGCGTTAATGATTGGGATGGAAGAGAATATGGTTAGGACCGCCACCGCTTCCTTTCTTGGTGACGCACAAATACATCGGGAAGGCTTTCGTGATGAACAAGAGGTAACACTGACAATTCAAAATACTGATGAAGTTACTGGAAATCTGTCTAAGGAAGCTTATGTTCAGTATTTCACACGCAGGACATTCGCTTCAGGTATGATTCGTTCTGCTGCCAACGTGAATAGTGGTATTGTGCTGGTTGGGATTCATCCACCGACAGAGAAATACTTGTCTCAAATTGATGACACGCTCGTTGAAGGTGTCTATTTTGAAGGAAATAAAGATAATGATATTGTAATTGGCGCGAAACTTGCCGAAATCCTTGAAGTGGAACTTGGTGATAAAGTTCCAGTAACAGTATCACAGGCTTATGGTGGTGAATTCTCACAAGAGGGTTTTCGGGTTTCAGGCATTTTTAGTTTTGCTGATGAAGGTATGAATGGTGGTATGGCGTTCATTCGGTTACAAAAAGCACAAGAGATGCTTGGTATTGGTAAGGATGTGCATGAAATAGCGATAAAATTCACTTCTACTGACTACTCTCAAAATGACGATTTACTGTTTTGGAAAACCTATTCTAAACACGGGAATGAAGTGCTAAGTTGGACAGAACTATTACCACAATTGAAAGCAATATTCGATATATCAAAATACAGCAAGTACATCACGGGATTTATTCTGTTCATAGTTGTGGCTTTTGGTATAATCAACACACTTTTTATGTCGTTATATGAACGAATGTTTGAGTTTGGCGTGTTACGTGCTGTTGGCACGAGACCTTTTGGGATGGCACGTCTTATCCTATTTGAAGCAGGTGCATTGGCAATAGTAAGTATCACAATCGGTGTAATACTCGGTTTCGTGTTGACCGCAATTTATGCACGAGTCGGTCTTAACTATACGGGAATTGAAATGATGGGTGTGACAATACAGGAATTTATTTATCCAGCATTAACAATTCAACAATTTATTATCTATCCGATTTCAGTTTTTGTCTTCACTATCATTGCTGGATTATATCCGGCTCGGTATGTCGCTAAAATGGCTCCAGTAGATGCAATGCGACATAGTTTATAGGTTGCTATTATGGAAAACACACAACAATCTGATGTTATTGTCTCTGAAGATGTGACTAAAGTTTATGACCCTAACGGTATTCCTGTTAATGCTCTGAATGGAATTAATCTTACCATTCAATCTGGGGAGTTTACTGCAATTGTTGGTCCATCTGGTTCAGGTAAAACAACATTTCTTAATATCATTTCTGGATTAGATACACCTACTGAAGGCAAAGTTTGGCTTGCTGGAAAAGTGCTGTCTGAGATGAGCGGTAATGAACTCTCAGATTTCCGACGTGACAACATAGGATTCATTTTTCAAGCCTATAATCTCATTCCTGTCCTTACTGTTAGAGAGAATGTTGAATATATCATGTTATTGGCAGGTGTTCCGAAAACTGAACGACACGAACGTGTTTCAGTTATGCTAACATCAGTCGGGTTAGAGGGAGTGGAGGACAGACTTCCTACGCAACTTTCTGGTGGACAACAGCAACGTGTCGCTATTGCACGGGCTATGGTTTCTGAACCTACTATAATTTTGGCGGATGAACCAACTGCAAACCTTGATTCAAAAACGGGTGCTGACCTACTTGAGATGATGCGTCAACTCAATATAGAGACAGGAATGACATTTATATTTTCAACACACGATCCGATGGTCATGGAAAGTGCAAGAAGGTTGATTACACTTCGCGATGGTAAAATTGACAGTGATGAAACGAAATAATGGGTAACCAAATGCGTAAACTCATCGCGCTCGTAATCTGTCTGTTGACAATACCTTGGGTAAGAATCGCATATTCCGAATTTCAAGCGAGTGGTTACTATAACAACTTTTTCACAACAATTGATTCATCGCTGCCAGACACACCCATGATGGGTGTTGTAGTCAACAGACTTCGACTCAACTTGTCTTACGCAGCTACTGAATCGTTCTCATTTGCCATTGCTTACGATTTTTCGCCACGTATTCAAGATCCCTTACTGTTTACCGAGTCACCGATTGCTGTTGGTATTGCATCATCCCGTTACCGTGTCGCAGACTTTGACTCACTTTTATATCCAGATGATGATGAACAAATCGGTAGTGTCGGTATCTATCATAATCTCGACCGCGCTTCAGTTCAAATTAGCACAGATTATGCCGACATCTCCATCGGACGTGATGCGATTGCGTGGGGTAGTGCCCGAATAATCAACCCGACCGATGTCGTTGCACCATTTAATTACGATCAACTGGACACAGAGGATCGCGTTGGAGTAGATGCTGTCCGCGTTCGGATTCCAGTAGGCGTGCTTGGTGAGATAGATACTGGCTATATCTTCGGCACTGATTTTGATTTCAACAAAAGTGCGATTTTTCTAAGGACACAATTTAATACCTTAGAGACAGATTACTCAAT
Organism: Candidatus Poribacteria bacterium; assembly: GCA_022825665.1. GTDB lineage: Bacteria > Poribacteria > WGA-4E > WGA-4E > WGA-3G > MSPOR6. Next base: position 3,860 of record JAJDWI010000038.1, on the reverse strand, counting down.
TGGACTGATAGAATATCAGAAGGATCTACTTTTCGGTTTAGATATTGCACGGGGTATCGGTGGAGCGGGATTTTGGTTTGAAATGTCTTATGTATTAACTGAGCCGTATGATGGTATCGATTCAAAAGATAACTATTTTCGAACTTCAGTCGGTTTAGATTATAGTTTCGGTGGTGAGACTTACACATTTGTTGAATACCATTACAATGGAGCAGGTAATGAAAAACCTGATAATTATCTCGACAATTTGAACCGTGCAGCATATACCCGTGGTGGTGTTTATCTGTTTGGTGTCCATTATCTCGCACCGGGATTGACTCATCAACTGACACCACTGACAAGTATCAGCGGACAGATGTTGTTCAACTTAACTGACCTATCAACTTGGATAGCACCGCAGTTTGCGTATAACATAGCAGAAGATATCCATCTATCGGTTGGAAGTTTTATTAGTATTGGAAAACCACCTAAAAATAATGACTTAACGCATTTTCAATCTGAGTTTGGTAGTTATCCTAATCTCTTCTTCACCTCATTTAGAGTCTATTTTTGAGATTGCGCTCTCATAAGTTGTCTAACGGAATGTACAACAGCTTGGTATCAGTAGGTTGTCATTTTGTAGAGAACAAACAGTTCCAGAAATTCGATCGTCATTTATCGATCATTAATGTTATAATGCATGAGTTATGAAACGCATAATATATTAGGATTAGAGATGTAACCATGGATAATTGTTGCCACGTCAAAACTGATGAACTTGAAGAACTCCGAGAACGTCAATCCAAAACCCTTTGGATTGTACTGGTCATTAACGGTGCCATGTTCTGCTTGGAATTTGTCATAGGTTTGCTTGCAGGTTCTGTTTCATTGCAAGCCGATTCACTTGATATGTTAAGTGATACTTTGGTTTATGGATTTAGTTTATATGCAATTGGTAAAAGCAGTCGTTGGCGTGCTGGTTCAGCAATGCTCAAAGGTAGTATTATGGCTATTTTTGGCATTGGTGTGTTGTATCAAAGCATATATAAATTCATCGCAGGAGGTATTCCTGAGTCCGGTTATATGTTTTTCATGAGCGCACTTGCATTGATAGCAAACGCGAGTTGTCTATTCCTATTATCCAGACACAAAGCAGATGATATAAACATGCGTTCAACGTGGTTATGTTCTCGAAATGATATAATTGCAAATTCCAGCGTGTTTTTAGCAGCGGCACTCGTCGCTATTACCCACTCAAAGTTGCCAGACATCATAGTGGGTTTGCTGATTACAAGCATATTTCTCAAGTCTGCTATTTCCATCCTAAAAGACTCATATACAGAACTTCGCCAACCCGATGGAACAACTTCGCAATCTCCAGTTGTCCGTTTCTCACCAGTTGAAGAACTTTGTGAAGCAGGGATCTGTCCAGTGAATGCCTGCACGTGTGCGGGTGTGTAAATATTCCTATCCCTACTCAAAGCAGTCTACAAAGTAGTAAATTGTCAGAATTTATATGTTAAAATTAAACCGCGATTTGGTTAGCGCGCCTACCCAAATCGCGGTTTTGTAAGCACGCCCAAGGGGAGAGGGACAGGCGCGCTCACACTGTTAAGGCACACAATGTATGCCAAGATCTTATGTAGAGATTCACATACTATTTTGTAAAAAATATATTAAATCCATAAACTAAAAAATAGAATCTGTGAATATCCGAGACTATTAAGCAAGTTTCATGCCATAATGTAAATTTTTACTATTTTTGCATTTTTAGTAAGGTATCAATTACAAATTTCTGTCCAGACATGTGTCTTAAACATATATAGTAACTGAATTCTCCAATTCATCAAATTGTCTTAATATTTTTTTAATTGGACTATACTTAGAGTAATATATTAAATTGTATTATGTATCTATTTATGCACAATTAACAATATTTGTTAATCAATACACAATTATTGCCTCATAACCCACAAAAATTGTAGTGTTAAAACCATTATTGAATTATTCATTTTAAATATATATAATGTTTCAATACGATATATTATAGTGAAGTCCAAAAATATGTTCACATTCCTTGGCAGGTGCGGTTAGGAAACCGAACCTACCAAAGTGTCCAAGTAATTACGAATTTTACTATAATGACCAGAAAATGCATGTTTAAGTCAACCAATAACTTGTGTTTAACGTTTATTGTGTAAATATAAAAAAATGTGCTGCATTATATGTTCTACATGGCACAATAGATACGCTTGTGGTAATGACGCATCACAATGCTGTCTGCTTTGAGGAACAATAATTGCTCAAACTTAATATACTTCGTCCAGAATAATATATACTTAAGGAGCACATTATGAATAGGCAACCAACTTTCATTGAATTGCCTTCCGAACCGATGCAGGTGATTTATGAAAAAATACAGAAGGTTGGAAATTCAAATATTCCGTATTTAATTTCCGGAGAAACCGGAGTTGGCAAGGAGGGAATAGCACAGTATATTCACAAAAATAGTCCGCGTAGGGACAAACCGTTTATCGCTATAAACTGTGGTAGATATTCTGCTGAACTCCTACAAAGTGAACTATTTGGTCATGAGGCAGGTGCATTTACGAGTGCGATACGTCAAAGGCAAGGTGCATTTGAACAGGCAGATGGTGGGATACTCTTTTTAGATGAGATCCCCGAAATGTCTTTTGATGCACAAAAGATGCTACTACGGGTGTTGGATACAACTCAATTCACCCGTCTTGGTGGTAATGAGACACTGACAGTAGATGTACATATTCTTACTGCAACAAATAGGGATATTGAACAAGATGTTGAGAATAAGAAATTCAGAGAAGATCTCTACTACAGACTCAAGGGTATGACCTTGCATCTACCGCCATTACGACAACGACCAGAGGATATTCCTCCACTGGTAGATGTTTATATAAACGAATTCAATGCTGAATCCCGTAAACAGGTCACTGGAATTACGCCAGATGCATTAGCACGTTTGGAACAAGCAGCTTGGCCCGGGAATATCCGACAGTTACGTAGCACAATCCAAATTGCTGTTGCGCTTGCATCGTCAGATACGCTTGAACCTAAAGATTTTCCTGACATTTATCCAGAGTTCGTACATACACTTATCTCTGTATGGAACACACTTCCAACGCAGACACAACACGCAATTTGGGATGCACTCCATCCAGAGACACAACATATAATTATGCATGAATTCGCAACCCAGTTACCACAACCGTGGTTTAGCATAAGGAATGGATTTGCCACATCACCTTTGATGGATACGGAACCTATGGAAATAAGCAACATGAATCAAAGTCAGATTCTACGGGCTGTTGCTCAGTTGCGTATGCAAAAATATTCATCATTACGTGCTGCTGCAGAATCATTAGATATTGATATCAGAACCCTACAGCGGCATGCACAATGGACAGAATCAGATGATGAAAATTGAAAAATGCCTTCCACATAATGCAATACCATCATGTGGAAGAAGATGGCAAGAAAATAAAATAATATAGTCAGACTAACTGGCTATATGAAACCAAAAGAGAACTCTATACAATATAGAGTTCTCTTTTCTACTTGTAGTGAAACCTAAAAATATATGCACACTCCCAGTATATGCGGTTTCCTAACCGCATATATGAGATTGATCAAACATCAGTTCGGTTAGTAAACCGCACTATTAGCGTCAATTTAGTGCTTAACGTTAGGGCATCTGATACACTTGTCGCCCCTCTGGGGCTTTAGGACTGTATGTGGGCATGCGGGCGAGGGGACCTCGCCCCTACGAGGTTGTTATCAGGGTCTGGGCACGTCCCGTTCGTAGGGGCGGGGTTTCCCCGCCCGATATTCATGTCCTGCGGGCG
>JAJDWI010000065.1 GCA_022825665.1 Candidatus Poribacteria bacterium | reverse complement strand
CAATTTAGCGTGAATTTTAAGGTAGTAGACACACTCTGGAGTGTACCTACTACCATGTCGTGTTTCCAAGTAATACCTTACTACACTATATTAACGTTTGTGATAAAATGCATCAGAAAAACCTAAAACTAAATAACCCTGTCGTTGATATTTGTCCGTTGTTCAGTCTGTGATGGTTTCTCTATAAAAGCAAGTTGCGTGAGGGAGGCAGCGACAAAACTGAGTTGTGCGAAACGGTTCAATCCTCTACGACTTCGGAGTTGATATGTCCCAAAAACCGAAGTTCTGTTTGGTATTCCGGAATGCTGTTTCAATCTGCCACCGATTTTTATAGTGTCGGATCAACTCGTCTACAGGTCGTTGTAAGTCGGAGCAAAATAAACGAAAATACTGATATGTTTTAGAAGGTTTTTTGCGAGTGTGTAGCACAATGAGCCGCACATCCATCGGACACATCTTTGTTCGGATAACTTTATCTGTGACTGAAAGTATCTTGTCATCTGCGACGATATTTCTATACTTTAGTTTTGGAATATGCACACGGATCCCATAACGACAGGGTCGCCCCCGTTTCGGGTGCTTAGGTTGTTTGGGTATATGATAGAACACAGCGTTTGACCTTGTGCGACAGAGCAAGTGGTATCCTTGTGAAAGGATTTGTGTAAATACCGCACGCCTATTGAAGCCTCGCAAAACTATTGTCTCGTTTCTTCTTGGGACACATCACACGGGCGGCTAACGGAAACAGACGCACACCTTGTGGCGTTTCACAGAGCCATCCGGTAGCACCGAACTGGTGTCCGTGCTTGAACTTGGATTGGTTCTTATTGCGTGTGTTATACCGGGTATTTCTAAAAAAGTGAGTGCCAAATTATTTTATGCCATTATTGGAAGCAGATGTTTCATCATAGACATAGACACCCTCACTGAGAGCATTTTGCACTTGACGCGTCAAAGAAGATGTCAGTTCATCAACAGACCATTTGCTACGAGAGAGAAACTTCGGCAAGGACCAATAGGTCGCTGACTGTTCTGTTGATAGATTGTGTCATAATTAAAGCAGAGAAGAGGATTCATTAGATACTTCCTTTCAAAAATACATTCAATTTACTGAAAGGATACCCTCTTTTCTGCTTTTTGTCTCTAAAAAAGTAAACTGTCTAAACTATAGTAAATTTAGTCGAAAAGCCTAAAACTAAATAATCCTGGTGTATTGAATTCAGAGAATAATGCTTGACAGAATCTTGAATATAAAGTAACTTTCATTATAGAATCTTCATATCCATGTTTTATGAGTACTTAAAAAAACTGAACATTATACGCCAATAGTACAAAACTTTGTAATGGTTAAGGTATTGGTAAACGTATATGCTATGGAATGGTTGATATTTTACTGATGTCTTAGCGTATTTCATCGTATTAGACTGAACGACTGAAAGGAATATAATGACTGGCGGGAATTATTTTGTCGAATGTTTGAAAGCACAAGGTGTTGAGGTAATATTTGGTCTACCGGGTAATCACCTTGATACAGTTTATGAGGGATTGTATAACAACCGGGATAGTATTCGGCACTATGTGACTCGGCATGAAGGTGGAACTGCTTTTATGGCGGATGGATATGCGCGCGCTACCGGTGATATCGGAGTCTGTATGACAGTGCCAGGACCGGGGGCTAATAATGCTTCCATTGGGATTTGTGAGGCATATACAGCATGTTCACCAGTGTTTTGGATTACAGGACAAAATCCCTCATACATGGCACAGAAAGATCCTAAGAAGAGTTTTCACGGGTTGGACCAAAAAGCAGCATTTGCCTCAATGACAAAACATATTGAAATTGTACACAGAGTTGATCAGATACCAGGTGCTGTTAATCGTGCTTTCAGATCACTTCGTTCCGGAAGACCTGGACCAGTACTGATGGAACTGGCAACGGATGCATTACAGGATGATATAAATCTGCCGATTCCACCGAAAAATAACGGAGTTCAAACGACAGCATGTTCTGAGGATATTGAAGCAGCAGTGGCATTGATAAGCGCATCGGAACGTCCACTGATTATTTCTGGAGGTGGAATTAATCATACACGGGCATCTGAGGAAATAATGCAATTTGCACAAATACTTGATGCACCCGTCGCGATGACAGGCATGGGTAAAGGTTCAGTCCCTGAAGATTCACCTTATTCCATTGGCTTATTCCGAGATGGTGTAGCGCAAGCAGCAATGAAGGCATCAGACCTGATAATTGCTATCGGCACACGATTTACATATCGTGACACTGGAAATTGGTCATTGCAGGTCCCACAACCCTTATTACATATTGAAGCAGATGTTGATGAAATTCACAAAGAATATCCTGCTACCGTTGGAATTGGTGCAAATCCGAAATTAGTTCTACAACAGTTGAATGATGCTATTAGTAGTGAACAACTCAAAAGTTCTTGGGGTGAAGGATTACAGCAACTCAGGAGTCAATTTACATCCATTGAACCACCACGAATCCTAAAAGAGATGCGTGATGTCCTGCCGCGTGATGCTATTCTTTCCGTTGACGTAAACGTTACAGGATATGGTGCGCTTTCCCATTTCCCAACATATTCCGCAGGAAGTTATATTTTTTCAGGTATATCAGTTGCAATGGGTATTGGGTTGACAGCAGCTATCGGTGCTCAGGTTGCATATCCCAAACGGAAGATTGTCGCACTCAGTGGAGATGGTGGGTTTTTAATGACAAGTCCTGATCTTGCAACTGCCGTGATGTACGACCTACCTATTGTTACGCTTGTTATGAATGATAATCAGTATACCTCAATTGAACGTGGACAGTTAAGACGTTTTGGCAAACGTATAGGTGTAGAATTAGTGAATCCAAATTTTGTGCAGTTTGCGGAGTCATTTGGAGCAATCGGAATGCGCGTTGAAGATATGGATGATTTTAGACCAATGTTGGAGAAAGCACTTGCTTTGGACAAGACAGTAGTATTAGAAGTAATTAAGTAGAGAGATTATAGTGATACCAAGAAATAAATGCACGCTCTCCGGTAGATGTGGTTTCCTAACCGCATCTATGAAATTAAGCAAATTCCGGTTCGGTTAGGAAACCGAACCTACCGTAACGTGTAAATAATTATGGATTCTACTATAAAACATATCAGTTTTTCAGATTATAGTCTGTTCATCATATTTGGAATATTACTTTTTTATCTAAGATAGGAGATTTTAATGAGAAAAAAGATAGGTGTTCTCACTGGAGGGGGCGATACAAGTGCGCTCAATGCTACGCTCAAAGGTATTGCATTAAAGTCCGAAGAACTCGGTTTTGAACTTATCGGTTTCATGCAAGGGTGGAGAGGAGTTTTGGAAGGTGGACGCTACCTAACCCTGACACCAGACATGATTGATGAGAATCATGGTGGCACAATACTGAAGAGTTCACGGACAAACCTCATCGCTATGGAAAAGTTAGACGAAGCAATTGAGAACCTAAAAAAATTGAATATCAGCGGTCTTATACCGATTGGTGGTGATGATACCCTTACGGTAGGATCAACACTTTCAGAACAATTTACGACAGTATTCGTTACAAAAACGATTGATAATGATGTAGGAATAAATCCTCCTGAAGGTGATTCCGTTGATTATTCAAAAATGGTCAACTATTTCTGTCCCGGTTTCCCAACTGCTGCAAGTAGAGTAATTAATGCTGTCAGTGACTTACGAACAACGACATATTCTCACGACCGCATAATCGTTGTAGAAGCTATGGGAAGAGATGCTGGATGGCTCACACTCTCCGCTGCCTACGGATTGGCAGACCTTATCGTCGTACCAGAAGTCCCATATCAACCCGATAGGTTGGCTGAAGCAATACGAGAAAAACATGCACTACAAGGCAATGTTATTGTCGTTGTTTCAGAAGGGATACGGAATGACGATGGAGAATTAATGATTACTTCACAGGCTGAACTTGATGCTTTTGGACACACGAAGCCAGGAGGATGTTCTGAAATTATCGTGGAAGCAATGAAGAAACGACTCACTGATATACCCAGTTCAGCCTTACGTGCTTTGATTCTTGGATATATGCAAAGATGTGGAAGTCCAACAGAATTGGATCGAGATACTGCTATCAGTGCAGGATCACTTGCAGTACGCTCACTCGCAGATGGAATGGTAAATGGAGTAGCAACAATCACTCGGACAGATGCAGGCATTGAACCTATAATGTTACCAATTGAACAAGTATTGAAACGGGATGATACTGGACACGTCATACGACGCAGTCTTGACCCCCGATTTTATGATGCAGATAGGTACCATCTATCACCAGAAGGAGCAGGATATTTCCGTCCTCTCTTTGGCGATCTTCCTCGACGAAGAAGATCATTGGAAGAACGTGACATTGATATTGGTGTAATAGATTAGCGTGTCAATTGATATGATGTAGGTTGGATTCGTCTATATCCTATAGGTGTAAACTTAAGGACTGAAACACGTCATTTTCAAAGCTAAAAAGTGTTGTAAAATAGATATACCTCTTGCATAATATAGAAATATTTTATTTTATTAGGACTTACGCATTTTCCACGATTTATCCAATAATTATGAACAAAATGGTTGAATTTTCAGCAGAATAGTGGGTATTTTGCGCGCTTACAAAGCGCGCCTACCGTTTATGCGTAAGTCCTGTTCTATATAACTTATTTCTATAAGAGGTATATCAATGTCAATACTAACACCTAACACAGGTGACCGATATAATGCAAAAAGTTCTACAACAATCTGCTAATGAAGCGGCTATCAACTGTGGTGCTGTGCGAAGACAGCTTAAGTTCAAAGACAGCACTTGGATTTTGCTTCCTGATGAACGCTATTCCGTAAAAGCAGACACTATAGACACCCACTGCTTCGTTGGCGCAAAAAAGCGTCTGTCCCACGCCTTGTTGCGTTGCGATGTCCCGAACAAGAAGTAAACAAGCGTCTTCAAAACATTAGACGCGATGCCAAACGCAGAGGCACACACTCTTCAAATGAGGAAACACTGTAGACATAAAACATTTTTTATGATCGCATATCAAATACAGTCTTGACAGTGCCAGTTTTTCCAGTGTTTAATGCAGTCTGAATTGCCTTTTTGTAGTCTTTTAGTTGGAAAGGAGTTCCGACAAGTAGCGGTAATTTCGCTCCATGATCATGTAGAAGATGTGTACCGAGTTGGAAGGTGTGGATCTGTTCCTCATTAAATAACTCAATCCCATAAGCATAAGCACCTCTTACATTTAATTGTTTATACCAGATAGATGTCCAGTCTATATTTTGTGGTATACCTGGCATTCCGAGCAGGATCACATTTCCGTTTGCTCGTGTGAACCGAAGTGCATCGTCTATAGTAACGCTTGAACCGATACAGTCGAAGGTTATATCTACGCCTCCAAGTAAAACTTTTTGTCCGATTTCTGGTTGAAAAGCTTCGGCATCAATTAATTCAGAGAAAACATCATAACGACTTCTATTGGGTGGTATCACCACATCAGCACCGAGATCGCGAGCGAACTGTTGTTGGTGAGGATATTTGGCAAAATTGATTATTCTGTTTTGGTAACCGAGTATCCGAAGTGCAGCAATAGTTAGCAATCCTATTGTCCCGCCACCGATTACACAGATATTGTCTGCAGAATAGAATTGGGTCTGTAAAACTCCGTGTAATGCACAAGCAAAGGGTTCAAGTAACACAGCAACTTCATCGGACATATCATCGGGTACACGATGTAATTGTGATTGATGTGCAAGAACGTATTGACTCCATCCGCCACCTGTATCAGCACAAAATCCTGTTTGTAGACCAGCAGAAATGCTGCCATTTTTTATATTTTCACAGTTTGCAAAACGAAGATTTATGCACTGAAGGCAAGGTGGTTTTATTTCCCGTACTCTACACGATAATGCGGGTTCAATAACCACACGTTCTCCGATAGACCATCCCTCTACTAAATCCCCTATCTCAGCAATTTCCCCAACAATCTCATGACCCAGTACGAATGGTGTTGATGTGAATGGAGAAAGATATACACTTCCCTTAGATGTGATCGTTGCTAAATCGGAACCGCAGATTCCGCTGAGCCTTGTTTTGATTTTGACCCATTGTTGTGTGGGTAACTGTGGTTCTGGTAAATCAACGCGATTTATGCAGGAAAGAGGGGACGTGTATAGGCTACGCCACCGTTTGCCGAGGTAGCGTATTGCGAGATAACGTGGGATGTTTTTTGTATACAGAATTGCTTCCACAGTATTCAACTATTACGACAAATATTACATTAGGATTTTGCATTACCAGAATTGGTGAATATAAGAGTAATATTCCGTCTTTTCAGAAGAGTTTAATTTACTTCACTCTGGTAATACTGCATCAGAATCTCTGCGACTTCAGGTCGTGCAATTTCGGGTGGAAGTGGTTCTCCAGCAGCAAGTATCTCACGTTGTTTTGTTCCTGAGATAGTGAAATAATCATCGTTTCCGTGTGGGCAATCTCCCATCATGATGATTTTCTTACATTTATTGCACCACATTGTCCAGTTTCCTCTGAAGATTTCTATATTCAATGCATCTGTTGGGATGTCATCAAAAATCGCTTGTGCGTCAAAGGGTCCATAATAATCTCCTGCACCAGCATGGTCACGTCCAACGATGAAGTGTGATGCACCACAGTTTTGTCTGAATACAGCGTGTAGTAATGCTTCTCGTGGACCGGCATATAACATGTCAAATCCGTAGCCTGTAATTGAGACAGTATTTTCAGGGAAATAGTGTTTCACCATAGCGCGGATAGCATTATCACGCACGGCAGCAGGAATATCACCCGGTTTTAGTTTTCCAAGAAGCATATGGATAAGAACACCGTCAGCGTCTACCTTTCTTTGAGCAATTTTACAGAGTTCCTCATGTGCGCGGTGCATCGGGTTACGCGTCTGAAATGCTACAACCTTATCCCAACCGCGTGCTGCTATATCTTCACGAATCTCAACTGCAGTTCGGAATGTACCGGGGAAGTCTTCTGGGAAATACGAGTAGTTCAATACTTGAATAGGTCCGGAGAGTACATTATCACCAACTTCTGCGAAAGCGGGAACACCGGGATGTTCTGGGTCAGTTGTTCCAAAAGTCTTTTCAATAATTAGGTCTTTCTGCTCAGTTGAGAGGATTTCAATTGCCGACACATCCATTACCGCAAGGACCGGTTCACCTTCAACGTTCGGATCACGTAATGCAATTCGGTCAGTATTTTTCACTGCCTCAGTCAATTGTTCGTCAGGTACGATATTCATTATTGGGATGGGCCAAAAAAGTCCGTTGAGAAGTTTCATATCATTAGCAACGCTTGTTGCTTCTGCGATATTCATGTATCCTGTCAACGGGGTGAAGTAACCCGAGGCAAGCATTACGGCTGATGCAGCTGCACCTGACGAGACTGTAACTGAAGGAAGTTGTTCCGCCTCCTTGATCAGTTCTGTACGTTCTGCATCATCCGATACATAAAGTGGCGTTAAGGTTTCGGCTCCATGTGGTTTTATCATTATGTCTCCTTTTCTTACCTAATAAACTATTGTTGAGTAGAAGTATGTTATTCCTTAACAGAAATCTGCTCAACAGTACATCCGTTCCATATCCAATGTATATGCCTTTTCGCTGTCTCTATCCGTTTTTTTGAAGTATATATGACGAGTACGAGACGGTTATTGTCTACTTCTATTGTAGCTTCCTTTTCCACCTTTTTGTTGCCGGGTGGAACAAAAAGTTTCTTTATAATTGGTTTCCCGTTTGCTAACATATTCACTTCATGGATTGCGCCTTCTGCTGACTGAAATATGTTGGTGATACGATAAGTACCATTTGGCATGTCTATACGAAAGGCAGCATCTTCTCTTCCGTGAACTGAATCCCTTGTTAGTGGTGTTGTGTTTTCTGGAGGACCCAAATACGCAGCGCGTGGTGAAAGTCTCCAGTTTGCTTTATTTACCGGATCTGTCGGATTCCATTCTGTGTCCCAACCGAATTTTCCATCCTGATACATTGTTTTCGGTCCAACAATGTGATAGTTTTCCTCTACTTCAGCATTGTCCGGCTGCATATCAAATCGGATAATTAGGTTACCTTCTTCAGTATCATCCCAAATTTCAAGTGCTGGTTTTTGTGTTTTTCTTTTAAATAGTTTAAGATGTTCAGTTTCATGGATTATATCATAATTAGGTGTAAGATCTGCAAACGGTTCGGTTTCTGGATACATCCAAGCGATTACATAATCTGCTCTTATATAGTCTAATGCCACACTATCCCTGTTGTTGCGATTAACAGGAAAGTAGTAATAGTTTGCCTCGTAGTTTGCCATGTGGACAACATCATCCGCATAAACTCCATAAAAAGCTTGTGTATGTACAAAAGGAGCGACAGGCTCAACCCGTCCGAGTGCCTCGGATTTATGTCCATCAGCAGTACGAATTGCAAATGTTGAATGTGGTTCAATATAGTCTGTTCCTGATACCAGTTCTGCCATCTCAGGTGAGATATTTCCATGCTCATAAGCAGTCCTACCGAAGTGGATTAATGCGAAAATTAACAAGCAAGTCATGATTCCGTACCGCACTACTTTGTGCATATCAATAACAAACCAGGGTGCCATCATCAGCAGAATGTAAATATAAATTCTATCGTTTATCCAACCACCGGGTCCATAACTCCAAGGTGCTTTGATAAACATATAAGTATATAGGATAGCAATTAGTAGAAACGCATCGGTGCTTTTAATCCATTCCTTTCGATATATTCGGTAGCCGACTGCAATAAGTACTGCAATTCCCAGGACAACGAGTAAGAAGTGGTTTGGATGTTTATGCCAATGCGTGAAGTAGACAAGACATCCAATGTCAAAAAAGTAGTCCCAAATGTAATCCATACCTCTATGGCTGCCTGTCGGATGCCTTTTAACGCTGTGTAGGTAGTATTCCATTAGCACAAAATAGATTGGCACCATGTAGAAAAGGAAGCGGAAGAAAGGTTTAAGGTTTATTATAAATTGCTTAAGCATTACACCAACACTTTCCCTATGCTCTTGCCATGCTTTTGCTAATGCTTCACACCCCCATATACATCCCGCTGCAATAGATATACCTAAAACGGCAAGTCCATAAGATGCAATGTGGGACAGATAGGTGAGTAGTAACAGCACGTACAGTACGCAGATATGCTTAACCTGCATGTTGTCCTTATGCTTCCACCAGAAACCAAAACTAAAGAAGAAAAACGAAATACTAAGTGTGAAATTGTAAAAACCCATATAAAGAAGGTAATTGTAGGCAAACGGAAATCCAAGCCATGCGTACAGAAACCTATCTTTTTTATCTTTGTGGACTGCATCAATGAAGTAAAAGAACGCAATTGGTATCATACCAATTGCAATCGTTAGGAAGACTTTCTCTGCCATGACAGGTGGAAACACGTAGAGAAGTGCTGCAAGGGCAATGTGAGATAACCAGTTTGGAAAGATGGTGATATTGAGTTGCCATGCATCCCGTATCTTATAATTTTCGTGCTTGGCGTATTCTTTTAGGACCAATGCATTGTAGACATGACTTGGTCCGTCTTGTGAGGGAAAGTATGCAAAAATCCATATCGGTAGGAGATATAATATGAGTAACACAACAAAAATGTGTTTCCATGATAAATCTCTCCAATTTAACATTTTGTACTCCAAATATCTGAGAACTTAAGTTTGCATGTTTTCTTTAAAGTAGAGACATTCGTCAGTCAATGGACATTTCTCACACAATGGTTTTCTTGCGTTACAAATCTGTCTTCCGAAATATATCAGATTCATGTGAAATGGGTATGTTTTACCTTTGGGAATAATAGGTGGTAATACATAGTGTGCCTTTTCAGCACTACAATTTTGGGGAATCAATCCGAGCCGTTTAGATATACGTAGGATATGTGTGTCAACTGGAAATACATCTCTACCGCATGCGAATGAAAGCGTAACAGATGCAGTTTTGATACCGATGCCTTTATGCTGACATAGGAATTCTAATGCATCCTCAGTTTTCATGTCGTGAATAAACTCTAATGACATTTTGCCATGTTCTGCTTTGAGCCACGAGAGAAAATTTTTGATTGTCTTAGTTTTTTGTTGACCTAATCCAACTATTCTTATTGTTTCTTCAACAGCATCAGCATCAGCATTCAGGACATCTTCCCATGTTGGGAATCTATCTCTGAGTTGCGCGTATCCTTTATCACGACTGACATCCGTAGTATTCTGTGATAAAATAGTTAGAATAAGACATTCCAGTACATCCTCAGTTCCATCCCATGTTGGAAGACCGAGTAATTTTTCGAGTGTATCTGAAATGTATTCCGCTTTCTGTTTTAATTTCAATTACTGTTACCATGTCTTGTGTTTACAATATTATACCACAAAAAGAAAAAATAGCAATTTATTTATAGATTTACTAAAACAGGAAGCGATACATCGGTTGATCGAGAAAAACAGCAAGAAGGCTCCAGAAAGCACCGATTACAAATTCTCCCAGCACAATTCCAAGGAAAAACGGAATTGCTTTTCGATGTAGTCGGATACCACCATATTTGAGTACGATCCATTTCAGCAACCAGCCTACAAAGATTGATCCAATCATCGGATTAATTGCCCAACTGCCAGATATAGCATAACCAACAGGATGAAGATTCCACCAGATAAACCGCATACGCAACGCTGCAAGGAGTAAGGTTAGGACAAATCCAAAGGAGGCAAAACTTATCGCAGGAACGTCTGGAGGAGCAGCATAGGTTAACCACGATTCAAGTCTTCCAAATGATTCTCGACCAAAACCCGGACCACCTCCTTCCGCGTAATACATTGAAAGAAATGCCCAAAACGAACCTATTGCACCGAGGACCGTTGCTAACATCATTAACAATGCGAACCTCCCGATAGGAATGTTTGCTCCTTCTGCTAACTTAAATCCCTCAAGCTGATGCGGCATTGCATGTGAACGATGTGCTCGGTTAAGAAAGTATAGATATGAGAAGCCGGTTAAGTTCACTGCCCCCAGATGACGTATACCGACCAATCTTGGTAACATCTCATCTGGTCCAATAAAGTGCAAATCATGCACAGGTGATCCGAGTTCTGCGCGCAGTCTTGTAATTGCTATTGCAATTGCAAACCAAATTGCAAAATAAACAATGATGATCCAAAGACTCATCCCCATTTTTAGACAGAATCCTATTATGAATGCAATACCACAAAGTAATGTTATGAGAACAAGTGGATAGGGTACTGGCTCATTTTGATTTTGTGAATCTTTGTCGTATAGGATATTTCTTGAAAAAACACCTCTAATAATCTGCTTTAAGTGTCGTCGACTCATCCAGATCGCCAAGACACATAGTCCAAGATAAGCACCATGTGATTGCTCTGCTTCATAAGGAAAACGTGGTAAACCACGCCATCCAGCAATTGTTCCCAACAACCTTTCAGCACGCCATATTAACCAAAATGCCCAACATGAAAAGGATAAATCAAGCGGAATAAAGAACGATAAGCCGACACCGAATGGGAAAACACCGATAGGACTCCATCCAATTCCGTTCCAAGGACGTTCTGTAAAAATACGACGTAGATCATACAGTTTTCCTCCAAGACTCGGTACCGCAGGGAACAGAAAGTTCAATCCATTGATAATATCAATTGACATTCCTATTGCCAAACCCATCCACAGCCAAGGAGATTTGAAAAATCGACCATTAGGAGTTGTCATTTCGAAAGGTAATTGGATAATAGGATAACTCAGTCGTTCGGATTCAACCCACTGCTTGCGAAATATAAGACACATGCACAACATGACAAGGTGTACTGCCACAATAAAGAGAGTCCACCAAAATATCTTTGGTATCCAAGCAATTAGGTTTTGTGTTTCATAGATACTGGAAAACCCGTAATAATATCCTTCTAGTGCGCGTTTATTACTTACAACTAACCAATCAGGGATGTGTAAGTGAAACAGATTCATCCAGTCATTTTCTGGCGTTGCATACCAGTGGGCATGACCTATGAGTGGCATCAAGACAAGAAACCTATCCACACCAGCAAGACCAGCACCAATAGAGATGCATGTGTATATCACAAGTAGTTCGGCGCGGTTCAATGCAAGGACACGATTCAAACGTTGCAACAGGAGTCCCAAACCCAACAAGATTAAAATGGTTAATATAGCATTGTAAAATAGTGAAACTTGTGTTGGACTACCACCACCACGTAAGATTGATGCGGAGACCCACCAACAGTTCAGTGGAACTAAGATACAGATAAGGAGGATTGTAATAGGACGGATTTTGAGTGTTTTTTGGGAATTATTTTCATTTTGTTTCATTTTACACAATCAATTTTACATCATTATCGGAGATTATACAATTGTTTTTCTGATGAGACAGTTTATGTAATACTGCGTTGTCATTGTTTAGTATTGTCTGTTTTGAATTGTTTAGTTAACATCAGATGTGATATAATCAAGTATACCAATACCCTCAAGTATGAGAGAAGGATTCTGACTGTTATGCAGATTACAAGAAAAAGACTTATCCTCATCATACTGATTGCCTTAATAGGAAGCATAGTTTTATTTACTGTGATTTATCAACAAACCGCACTTTGGACACCTGAGCAAAGTCTCATCACGCTACTTCCAGAATCTCCAATAGGTTATTTAACACTCAAAGATTTGGAAGGGATGGTTAAGACATTTAACCGTAGTGAGTTCGGTAAACAGGTTGCACAGATGCCTATCCTTACCTTCATCAAGAATCAACTTTGGTGGCGACAAATCGTATATCAAAAGTTGTTGTGGGAATACGAAATGGGTGGGAGACTTGACATGAATGCGGTCAAGGGACATTTCGGGGAAGAGGCGATAATAGCACTTTACCAACGAGATGGAGAACTGTCGTTTCTACTGATTACAGAAGTGGGAGGACCGGAGAAACTTGCTATTGAGGCAATTACTGCCACTGATGCGATTAATCCAAAATACAAACGAATACAAACTGAATATAAAGGACTTACAATAAATACAATCACAGGTTATCCACTTGACTTTAGTTATACATTCATCGGAAAAATTGGTGTGTTAACTCTCAATCCGCTGCTATTAGCAGAGGTAATTGACATTTATGCAGGAAATAAAAACGGTTTTCTTGTGGATAATCCCATCCAAGACCATATACAGGATAGTTACAACCGTGATAAAAACACAGGATATGTTGATATTCCACGTTTAAATAAAGTATTGAAAGGTCTTGCTACTAACATCAACAACATTGTTGAACAGAATACTCAATCAAATGGTAAAACAAAATATTTGACAATCGGAAATCGATATAAAGGTGGTGTGATAGTTTCCGATCTTCATTTAGGATATCCAGATAAACTAAGCATATTCGAATCTGAGAAACTACAGACACTTAAGTTTCTCCCAGAGGATACAGCGTTAGTTTTCTTTAATCCCCATCAGAATTGGACTAAGGTGTGGGAGATATTAAGGAATAATTTGTCGGTTGATGTTTCCACAGAAGAATTAAATTTAGCACAACATTTGGACACAAACATGGCTATTGCATTAGTCACACATGGTGAAGGAGAAACATCAAAGTTACCGTCTCTGATTATACATTCACAAATAAAAGATATTTCAGCATTCGGATCAGAAATTGAACATTTGAAAAATGCGAAAATATCTGTTGGTGGTATTCCTATTGAATTCCTTGAACCACAAAACTACAAAGGCATTGATGTGCAGCCAATTCGGTTACGACTTAATATTCTACTTGCACTCACAGGTGCGTATGCTGTTGTGGATAACAATTTTTTCTTTAGCACAACGTTTGGTGGTTTAATCAGTGTGCTTGATGTTTATTTTGGTGACTCTCCCACATTAGATGGTGTGCGTTTTGCTAACAATAGTATGCAGACCATTATCCAACCGAATCTGCTTGTGCCTGAAATAGAACGGCTTATACCGGTTGCAACTTTACTTGCTTCATTTTCGGGGTATAAATTGGATGCAGGGTTAATGCAGCATATCAAAGATAATCTGTTTCCACTTGAGTATCTTGGTCCAATTACCGCAGATGTCCATGTTGATGAAAAAGGGGTACATTCAGAGGTGCGTATTGTATTAGAAAATAAAGAATTACAATAAAAACAAAGGAGTAATTACGATGGATAAAGAAACACTTGATGATGTAATCGTCCGTTTAGATAGATTAGAAAAAATCGTTGGGGAAATCAATGAGAAGCTTTCTTCAACTATGGATGAACTTATGTCTGACATTTCTAAGAATTGTAATATCAGTGACGAGAAAACAGAATCTAATATAAAAGACAACAAAGATGAGAATATTGGTGTAAAAATAATTGAGGAAATATTAGGACGGATGGGTTATCCACCTGATTTTGACCCAGGAACAATTGAGGAATTACGCGAAAGTATGAGACAGAGCGGTATACGTGCAGAGGATAACGAGTTTAGTCGCGCAATTATTGAAGAACGCGAAAAATAAGTATGTACCATTTTTATTTTGATGCAAGTGCATTAGTTAAACGTTATACAGACGAAAAAGGTAGTTATGAAGTAGATTTCTTTTTTGACAATGTTCCATTATCACGTATTTGTTGCTTGAATATCGGAACTATTGAGGTATTTTGGGTATGTGTTCGTAAAAAGAACGATGGACGTATTACAGGTCACCAGTTTGTCAGGGCTGTCACACATTTAAAAAGTGAAGTCATGAACTCAGACTCAGACTTCAAAACAATACCCGTTCCAGATTCGCTGATTTTGAACTCAATGTCTTTGATTGAAACCCATTCGCTCAATAGCGTTGATGCGTTGGTACTACGTTCCGCATTGGACATTGATTCACAACTCCATAATACTGATGATAGGTTAGTACTCGTTGCCTCTGATCAACGTCTTCTTAGGGCTGCGCGTGCAGAAGGTCTACTTGTTTTTTAATCCCGAAAATGATTCTCAACAGATTCTAACAAATTGGATAACTCGTATATGAAAACAAAGATTGGTATAGGTGTAATAAGTTTCGCACATGGACATGCAAACGCATACTGCAATATGATGCAAGGATTTGAGGATGTCAAACTCATAGCTTGTTGGGACGATAACACTGAACGTGGTGAAAACGCTGCATCACAATACGGATTGGATTACTCACCTCACCTTGAGGATGTAGTCAATCGTGAAGAAATTGACGCAGTGATTGTAACCTGCGAAACAAACCGACATGCTGAAATGGTCGTTGAGGCAGCTTCTGCAGGTAAACATATCCTTTGTCAGAAACCGATGGCACTCACCTTAGAAGATTGTGACATAATTGCAAATGCGGTGCAGAAATCTGGTGTTAAGTTCATGATGGCGCACCAGATGCGACGCGATCCTGCTAACATTGCGATGAAGGAACTTATAGAAAGTGCAGTATTGGGAAAGATTGGGTTGCTACGCAGACGGCACTGCATCAATGTTTTATTTAATGAGGCATTTGTAACTGGACCGAGTCGTTGGCATATTGATCCTGTTAAGAATATGGGAATGTTCATGGATGATGCGTCACATGCAACGGATTTCATCTACTGGATGCTTGGTAAACCGAGCAGTGTCATAGCAGAAATAGATAATGTATTGACAGATGTTGCCCCTGATGACTCAGGGGTTGCAGTCTATCGTTTTCAAAGTGGTGAGATGGCTATTTTGATAAACACATCTGTGACGCTTGCGGGAGAAAATACGACTGAAATCTATGGGGATCAAGGGGTTGCTATACAAAACTATGGTGATGGGCCTTCGTGTAACATGCCGCGACCAGAAGATGCGGTCGCTCTAAAACTCTATACTCGTGACGAACCTTCATGGAAAGACCTTGGCATTCCAATTCCAAATAGTCATGGTGAACGGATAGCAGGTGTCCCACGTCCGTTTATTGATTGTCTAATAAACGATACTGAACCTGATGTATCTGTTGAAGCAGGAAGGATTTCTGTTGAGATGGTCCTGGGTGCATATCGTTCAGCACAAGAAGGTAGGAGAGTTACGTTTCCATTATAATGGAAATGAATCTGTATTAAGGACTATTTCGTCGCATGATGCTCAAAATCTGTCCTGTCATACCGCTGTCAGTCGGTTGTTTGGCGAGGAAAAGTGCGGAGTCTACAACCTTTTCAGGTTCTTTCCACGGGTCACTTTGAGCACGGAATATTTTGTCACCTTCCCATACGGGTCTTGAGAGTTCCGTTTTTACAGGACCAGGAATTAAGACATTCGCGATGATACCGTCCTCCCATACCTCTTCAGCAATAGCTTGTGTTAACCCATGTAAAGCAGCTTTGGATGCGCAATAAATGCTAAGGTTGGCATGACCGACCTGTCCCATTCCTGAACCGATATTAATGATATTGCCGCTTCCTTGTTCCTTCATAATAGGCAACACAGCACGACAACAGTGGACGACTGCCATGACGTTGATCTTCCATACTTCGTCCCATTCTTCATCGGTTGTATCTAAAAACAGTCCTCTCGGATTAATTCCCGCATTATTCACAAGGATGTCTATTTGTCCGTAATTTTCCATTGTCTCTTGGACCAAATTCTCTACTTGATTACGGTTCTTTAGATCGGTTGGGACAGCAAGAACATTCCCACCATTTGCTTTTATCACATCTGCAACCCCATTAAGCTGATCCTGACTGCGTGATGCGATCACAACTGACGCACCATCTGAGGCGTAAGCAATTGCGATTGCTCTACCTATTCCACGACCAGCACCAGTGACAATAGCAACCTTGTTAGTTAATTCCATAGAATTTTTCTCCGTAAAATACTGTATATTAGTTCTTGTAGACGGTTTGAGATTAGCTAAGAGTTTTTTGATCCACTCCACATATTTATCAATCTGGTCAATTGTGCGCGACTTGACTGGACTTTACGTTTTATGTCAGTGGCAAGTGTTGAGAGAAGGTCTTTTCCGCTTTTCTCAGCATCTTCAACTTGCTGTTTTAACTGATAGGTTCGTCCCGCTTTTATCCTATTTATCTCTGAACGTAATTCACTGGTTGCCCGATTAAGATGTCGCAACTCAAACTGCAGTCTATCCCTCTTTTCTGTGATTGACCCTTCAGTCTGCAAAACTTCATCTGTATCACCTATGCTTAATCGTTCCAAGATCTGGACATCTTGCTCATTATAGGCACGATTTATTAGTGGCATCAGCTGCTCATGTCGTTTCTGTTCCTCAGATTGTTCAGCTTTGTCTGGATGGAAACGTTTAGCAAGTTTTCTATAGAGCGACTGTAGGTATTTTGCTTCCTTTTTTGGAAGCTTACTTTTATCTGACTCTTGTTCAAATTCTTCTTGCACTTCTTCTGCGTGAAGACGAGTTCTGTTTTCTCGAAAGCAAGATTCTACCCGTTCATCAATTTCTTTCTCACTTACATCTTCGCGACGTAATTGTAAGCGTAGACGATACTCTTTTGTTTCAAGTTCTACCTGTTCAAGTTCAAGATAATAACGTCCGACGTGTGCATTATACCTATGTTGAAATAGATCAACTTCTGCTCTCAGATTCTCTTTAGAGACGGTAAGTTCTTCAACCAGACCTTTTTTTTCTTCAATAGCATGAAGCAATCTGTTTATCTCTTTTTCATTATTACTATTGATATAGACTAAGGTCGCAGGATTCATAACTTATTCCTACAAAGAGCAGAGGTATAATCACGAATATATTATCTGGTTTTGCGATATGTGATACGTCCTCTTGTTAAATCGTACGGTGAAAGTTCAACGGTAACTTTATCTCCAGGTTCAATTTTGATGAAGTATTTCCGCATCCTACCTGATATATGTGCAAGGATTCTGTGCTTATTTTCCAATTCAACCCGAAACATTGCATTGGGTAACGGTTCAACGACAATACCTTCTACCTCAATTTTGTCTTTTTGGGAAGGTGCACGTTCTATTTCTTCCTGTTCAGCATTTAATTCAACAGAATCGTCTTGTCGTTTTTTCTGTTTTTGTTTCCGTTTTGGACCTCTTTGGTTTGTATACTTTGATTGAGAATTGCTCTTATTTCTCGATGATTTACGATTCAAAATATGTTCTCCTTAAAATTTTAGAGATATTATTGAGATTAATTAGACATCAATATAGTTACTATAAGTTTAAGATTGATCTTTCAGACTGAAAGATTTACCTGATTCAGTAACAAGCTCCTCAAAATATTCTATTGCCATTTGTAGTTGGGTTTCAGAATCATCTTTATCATTGCTTGTTGAAACGAGGTCAACAGGCATATTACTTTCACCTGTTTCACGCAGAGAAACATAAGCCTTTAAATAAACGTCTGGATGACGTTCCATGACTTTTTGCATGAGTGGTGAAACTTCAGCTTCAAACATACTCACATGGACACGTGCAGTGCTTATCTCTGCCCGGTATCTTTCTACTATCAGTGGTTGAATATGTGTTTCGAAAATTGATTTCATCTCGCGGGGAGGACCGGGCATCATCATGATAGTAGACTCTTGGTGATTTACACTGATACACGGTGCCCAACCTGCGGGGTTTTGAAAGACTCGTGCTGTTTCTGGAACTGTTGCCATCTTGGTGAGTGCTTCATTCAGCGGGTCATTTTCGGACATTTCACGACGTTTGCGATATTCAGCGATCGTTTCACTACAGACAACAGGTTTTGTTCCAATGAGTGATGCAACGACAGCAACAGTCATATCATCCGGTGTCGGTCCGAGTCCACCCGTCGTTAGGATGAGCGCGGTTTCGCGTTGAATCGCGGAGTCAAGTGCTTCCGTCATCTCATCAAAGTCATCGCGAAGCATGGTCACTCTCCGCAGTTCTCCTCCAAGTTGGAGAATCTGTTGTGCAATCCAATGAGTGTTGGTATCCTGTATTTGTCCGAGTACTAACTCAGTTCCGATTGAAAATAGTTCTATCGCCACCTTATACTCCTTTACAATACTTTTTTAAGGAATTCAAATGCACCAATACCGTAGAAACTATGTCCAGCTTCAAATACCTCAAGACCTAATTTATCTTCTGTGTTGAATAGTTTGTAAATAGATTTCGCTCGTTCCACCGCATATTGTGTCGCCTTAATTGGAAAAATTGTATCTTCAGTACCAGATTCAACAAATAAGGCACGAGGTGTAATTAATCCTGCAATATCATACATCTCGGCATATTGTAACACATTTGGGATATAATTGTCTATACAATGACTAATACTCAAGATACTATCCTTGAATGTGTTGAAATACCCACTAACAACAGCAGCTTTGACACGTTGGTCAAGTGCTGCAGTGAAAAATGAGATTGTACCTCCTCCTGAAATACCCATTATACCGAGTCTGTTCATATCAACTTCAGTTCGGGTAGCCAAATAGTCATAAGCACGCATTGCATCATAAACACGCCATCCGACCATTGTTTGTCCAAGTAATAACGCTGCTCCAGCACTTGGTTGACACGAAGAACTACCACCACCTTTCTGGTGTGCAACGGCATCGCGCCGATGTCCGAAACCGAATTGTTCTATGGCAAGGACAGTATAACCGTGTGCCAGACATTGTAGCGCAAAATCGTTCTGATACCCACCATATTCTTTCCGCATGGAACCATCTTCTTCGATTCCTACAATGTCATCTACGCCGCGTCCGTGACCTGCTAAACAGAGAATAGTCGCGTTTGGCGCGGCGATTTCAATATGTGTAGGTGTCAGGAAATATCCATATATCGTCATATTCGGACGACTCTGAAATACCACCGTTTCACGTCTATACTTCTCGAATTCCTGTATCTCCAAGACTTCTGGTTGTAAATCGCACTTTGTGGTTGGGAAACCTCCAACTAATTCTATTAGTTTTTCACGAAGAACATCTTGCCATTTCTCTGCTTCAGCAACATTTGTAGCAGAAAATTCCAACTCACGCGGTGTATCATCATATAAGGTATGCGAATAAACTAAGGTGTCAAGGCATTCTTTGTTGTGCATTTTTTATTACTATTATCTATTCAAAAGGTTCAATACAAATCCTGTTGCCATTTTGGGATAGAAGTAGGTAGATTTCTGTGGCATTGTCTTTCCTTCCATTGCCACTTCTAAAACTTGCTCTACAGGTGTAGGATTCATCAATATCGCAACACGTTCAGTTCCATCGTTTACATGGGCAAATGCATCTTCTGCATAAGCAGTATAACTGATATGGTTAGCAATGTTATCAATCTTAAATAACTTTTTGATTATTGTGTCTTGAACGAGGGTAACATCCAATTGTCCTGCGGATGAAGAATGTGGAATCAACAAACGATATTTCTTGTCTGGCGTATACATGCCAACAACTGATGATTTTCCTTTATACGTCTCTAATTTTGCCATAAGGTTAGCAGGAGTATCAATTTCGTGTACATCAAAGACTTCTGGTATTCCAGCAATGGCATTATTGATTTGATCATTAGTAAGATTACTGAGTAATCGGTGAATTGCTAATACAGCCAATCCAGGAGATTCCATACGAACCAAGTTCACCATCATATAGTCATATCCATGCGATGAATTATTATCTCCATTTTGAGCCATCTCATCTTGAAATGCAAGTGCGGTTTCATACCTATGATGTCCATCAGCAATCAGAAGTGGTTTTGATGAAAAGAGATTCTGAATTTCGCGATTGGAGTCAGGATTATCTAAACACCATAATTGATGCGTACTCCCAAAGGATTCTGGGCAATCTATCAGGGGAAGATTTTCATCGGTAAAATCCTTCATTACATGCTCTATTTCCCCGTTGGAATCAGCATATAGGAGGAAGATAGGACTAAGGTTGGCATGACAGGTCCGCATGAGATTGAGTCTGTCAATCTTCGGTCCGGCATGTGTTTGTTCGTGGGGTAGGATAACCTTATTTTTAAACGGTTGCAGTTTAACGAGTGCGATCAACGCACGACGGGTATAGTGCTTTCCATCGGGTGCATGAAAGGATTGATCATAGATATAATAGCGAGGGGTTGGGTCTTCGGTGAGAGTATTATTTGCAATCCATCGGTTCAGTAATGTGGCTGCACGCGTATACTGATTATCTTTGTCATTATCAGAGTCCTGTGGTTGACTCAATATCAAACGGATAATATTTGTTGGATGACGTGCTTCTAACTCAATTCGTTCTTCAGGCTTTATTACATCATAAGGAGGTGCAATAACATCTGCAATATTTCCTACCTTTTCTATATTGTAACGCAACCCTTGAAAAGGTATCACTGTCGTTTCCATATAACTCCTATATTTATACAGTTTTGAATCTTGACTACTCAATCCCACAATCTCATACTAAAATACCTTTCTCCAAGGTCATTAAATACGGTAACAATAATACCTTCCTGTATTTCTTGTGCTAATTTGTATGCTCCATATAGGTATCCACCAGATGACGTTCCAACAAACCAACCGTGCCGTGCAAGACGACTACACATGTCGTGTGCGTTCTCTATTGAAGTTGGAATATAGTTATCAATGACAGATTCATCAAGTATTTCAGGCACAATGTCCTCTGGATCTCCAAGAGGTTTTAATCCCTCAATTCCCGGAAACCTTTCCGGTGCAATAGAAGATATTTGTATGTCAGGATTGTAATCTTTTAGTCGCCGTCCTACACCAGTTATAGTCCCACCTGTTCCCACACCTGCTACAAAATGCGTTAGTTTACCCGCTGTCTGTTCTAAAATTTCTACACCAGTTGTTTCATAATGCGCACGCCAATTATTATCATTTTCATATTGCGACTTGAAGAAATATTTGTCGGGTTGTGCTTCATATCTGCGATCTACCTCTCGCAATGCTTCATCGTATCCGAGAATTGCATCGGTATAGATAATTTTAGCACCGTGTGAACTGATACGTTTTTTACGTTCCTCCGTAGCGTTATCAGGAATAACAAGTTCAACCTTATATCCGAGCGTGGTTCCTATCATGGCATAAGCGATCCCTGCATTTCCTGAACTGGAATCCAGTATTACTTTTTGACGTGTAAGTTCACCCGTTCTGATTGCTTCAGTTAGCATCCGTAATACGGGTCGATCTTTTATTGAACCACCGGGGTTATAGATCTCCACTTTTGCGTAAATATCAACATTTGGTAATTCATTGGAAAAAAGATCAATTTTTGCAAGAGGAGTCTGACCAATCAGTTGAAGCAGTGGATAGTCTGATAGATTCACACTTGAACTTGTTTGATTGTCCATGTAATATTATGTGCCCTACCTTTCTATTCGATCTCTACGTCTGTAAGTCGTTTGTCAATTATCCTTTTCATAAAGTTTTTAGCTGCACCACCTGTTAATTCACCATTTAGTATAGGTTTAACCTCAAACTCGGTGATTCTCACCGTTGGATTGAGTCCGTGCATGGGCGGCAACCAATCTCGGAATGTATCAAAAAATGCACGTTGTGCAGCACGACCATTCACATAAGGAAAATCCGCAGTCCTTCTCCGAAAGCGGTCAGGACCTTTTGCAAGTGCAGATGTATGGTGCTGTATGCAGAATTTTACATATTTTTCTGGTGTATAGGCGAGGGGAATATTCTCCGGGTAATACTTAAAGGTGAGTTGTCTATATTGTGTGAAATGTTGGAGTTCATCAAACTCAAATATGAAATTATAGGGTTCTGGAAAATAGGCATCAGGTATTAGATAACCGTCAGTTTTATCAGATGTTCCTTTCCAATCTCCATTGAGTTCAGTATAGAGTTGCATAATTGTATCGTAGCGTTCACCGAAATTCTTCTGAGAGGGTTTGTTACGAAGCCAATCAAATTGTGTTCGTCTTTCTGCGGTCGCTTTTAATACATCCTCCACAAGTGCGATAATACCAACTTCTAACCGCATATAGGAAAAAACCGAATCTGTCTATACAGATTCGGTTTCCAGGTTTTTCAGTGAATCCTCTACCAAAGGTGTCGTCAAACTTGCCAGATAATCTCTGTCTCTTTGCAAGGCTTCCAATTTGTTATCTCCATGCACAAATTCAACCTGGATATAACCGTCATAATTCGCCTCATTGAGAGTTTGCACTATTTTACTATAATCAACTACTCCATCTGCGATTGCACATGCTTTTCCATTTTCATCAAAGTTCTGTGCATGCACGTTTACAACGTGTGGTGCAAGCCGTTGTGCTGCTGTATGAGGTTCATCCGCATCATACCGAGAAAGTGGTTGATAATATGTTTTCAAAGAGGGCATATTTGTGCTTTCAATGATCTCAAGGATACTATCCACAGTATCAGTGAGATGGTTATTGTGCATCTCCATCCCCAATACAATACTGCGAAAATTCGCCCATTGTGCCATACCAATCATACGAAATAAGATTAAACGCTTATCGGCTGGGGTAATGGACTTTGACGGACCTCCACCAGACCAAATTCTAATCAGATTTGTACCGAGATCTTTTGCAATATCAAATGCATCCTCAAAATGTTTTTGATGTAAATTTATTAAGGGATCAACATAGGATCCAAATGCTGAAATCTCCAGTCCTTTCTGTTGTGCCATATCTCTAATGTTTTTTACATGAGATGCATCATATTCCACAGGCATGTGTGGTGGTTTTCCCCATACCTCAATTCCATCAAAACCGTGATCAGCAGCAATATCAATAACCTCTTCCAAAGGCTTTTCTTGAAAAGCGATTGTGCATAAACCCAACTTCATTGCTTTGCCCCCGTTTGTAGATTACTTTATAGATAGGATAACACAATTTATAGCAGATTGCAAGGAAAGTTAAACTATACAGAGGTATTTAATTGTCGTTTCTTCTGTCTAAATCGCTGAATGCGAAGTAGACGCGGGAGACACGGAAGGGTTTGATCCCAATGTACATTCCCATAGTAGTGTTTGGGTTTCCCCGCCCCTACGATTAGAATGAGGTTAAAGGTGTTGACGAAAAAATTATTGTGTTTTGTTGGGAAATACATCGGTTTTTGCTCCTTCTAAAAACGTACACAAAATGGGCGTTTTTCGTTTTCGCGTACGTTTTGCTTTTTGGGGTTATACCAATCTGGGACTGGGTTTATCAGTGTGTACGATACTTTTTGAAAATTTCATTTTGGTACGTTTTTTATTTGCTTGGTTGTGGTCAGTTTTTGCGTGGATATTTTTTGTGTGACGGGTGACGGTTTTTGACGATGTAATGGATAGTGTATGGTTTTTATTTTTCATAGTGATAGTATTATAACAGGTGTTAAGAGTGAATGGAATAGGTTGTGGCTATTGGAACAATATGTTTCATGTATGTTTCATGTAGTTTTCAGTTTTTAGTGGTCAGTTTTCGGTTTTCAGTATTGTCTGAACCAAGATTTTCAGGATAAAATGGACGTGACAGGGATATCGCTCCTACAGAAGAGAGGAGGATGGAAGGGAGAACGCGTAATCCGTGATTTAGGCAGATAGTAATGGTGTTAGATACCTTTGAATGGTCATGAGTCATGAGTGATAATTTGACATTACATACCGTTTCTGATATACTCAATTGAAGGGAATTAACTGACAATCCCACTGCTTTAGCTGTGGGTCCAATAACGGTTGGTATTTGGAGGTATTTGTCGTATAATCATAAGACTGACTCAGTGATGGTCAGTATCTTATCAGGGATCAGGTATGGCATACAAAACACATAAAATCACATTAGAACTAACTATTAAGCAAAGGCATTGGTTTAGCAGTCAACGCTGCAATAAACCTTAGA